>NZ_JBFTOU010000001.1:0-420723 GCF_056398125.1 Pseudomonas sp. 05L36
TAGCTGTGGTTGCAGACCGCATCATAACTGCTCCAGGCCCTGCACCCGTTAGCTTCACCTGCGCAGTGTTCGAAGGTGCCGGGCTATCTTCAGAGATCATTTCTCAGTTCAGGTCAATGTTGGCAGCGGAACATCGGTGACCACGTCGTGCTGCAAAACAGCCGATCAGGTGATGTGTTCGAGTGGCTGCTTTTGGCTGTGGATTCAACCGGTCGATGCAACACAACTAAATTCTGTGTAAGCAGAAGGAGTGTTGCAGATGAAGCAGAGACCTCGGATCTATTACACCGAAAGCCAGAAAAAACTGATGTGGGATCACTGGCAGAAAGGCGACACTTTTCCTTGTTGTCGTAGATGTTGAAGCCAGAAGACACAGTGCTGGAATAGAAACGGGCACCGTTACGTACTGACCCTGTCTCAGTAGGTATCACTGGAATGACATCAACCAAGCGATACCCGCTTAACCAAAATTGGCATGAGGAGAAGCTTGCCCACCTAGGCACGTACTTAACGCGATGCATTCGTCAGGCGAATATGACGTGTGCGTATTGTCGATTTCCATTCATAATACCCATACATCAATATCTCCCCATCCACACCGAAACACGAGAGGTTACGGTCATGTTTGGGAAGATCTCGATTCTTGCAACTGTTCCAATGGGCCTGGCTCTGATTGCCGGCGCCTTGATTCCTTTACAAGCCTCCAGCAATGGCGCCCTTGGCCGCGAGCTCGGTCATCCACTCTGGGCTGCCCTTACTTCGCTGATCGTCAGCTCAGCTGTGCTGATCGCCACCATCGTGGTTCTTCGCATACCGCAGCCAAACATTGCGGGAGCGTTGCAGGGGCCTTGGTGGCTCTGGATAGGCGGATTCAGCGGGGCCATTTACGTCGCAATGGCCACCTTCCTGCCCCCAAAGCTTGGCGCTTCGAACTACATCTTGTTCGTGATGGTGGGTCAGGTCATAGCCGCGATGCTAATCGATCACTTTGGCCTCCTCGGCCTGACCGCGAAGCCAATCAACTTGGTTCGGGTTGCAGGGGTGCTGATCATCTTCTTCGGATTGATCGTGGTTCAAGTGGGCTCAAACAAAGAGCCCGCTAATTCCGGAAAGTTGATTCAGACCGCAACGGTCAACGCGAACCTCAAATAAACCAGAGCCTCCCTTTCGGCTGGTGGTCGCTCTTGGTAGCCAGCCCTTTTTATTCAGGTCGACCCTCTAGTCGAACCAACGCACGCGGCTTGTGTGCGAATAGCCGAGAAATCTTTCTCGGCTGACATGAGGTGCATATGAACGGAAGTTCAGCACTATATTTTCGTAGAAAGATCGGAGTGTTATTTATGAATATCGTGAAACTGCAATTCAGTGATGGCCGTCCGAACGCTGTTGGCCTTGAAGAAGTAAACGCCGTGCTTCGGAGCGTAGGTGTTCGTGCAAGCACCGTGAGCATTCCGGACGCAGCCAAACCCATTTTGAAAGCATCGCAGTCCCGCACTGTCACCGAGGCCGAGCAAGAAGAACTGATCAGGCTCTTCAGCCTGAACCGCGCAGAGTTGCTTGAGCAGATCGAACTGGCTGGCCGTGTGCCCGAGACGCCACGTGGCGGCCTTCTTTCCACCCATCAGCCTGGCGTTGCCCCCTATCCCAAGGTCTATGACATGCTGGCCATCCCTGACGAACACCGTGCCGGCGTTCTGGAGAGCTTCGGTCGCTTCCACGTCAACATGGCCGAGAACGGTGTAGGTATCGATGAAGTGATGACCGTCGTATCGGGCGGCCCCTTCACCTGGATGTTCGCGCTGCCCGAAGGAGTTGTAGTACGGCTCACCGTTGGCCCAGCCAGTGAGGAAATAGCGATTCGCTTGAGTTATCCAGGCATGGGCATTCACGCCGGATACATGGATGCGAAACAGGGCTTGATCGTGGCATATGCTCACGGCCCCGAAGAGTTCGTAGTCCACTACGATGAGCCTACTGCGCCCCATGCGTATCTGTTGAACACCAATCCCTGGGTGGACTTCTCCGGCGACATGCCAACTCTGTTCGACAAGATTCACTAAGTCTAACGCTCACGAGCCTCCGTACCATTTGGCAACGGAGGTTCGCTTTCTGCCTCAGGAGACGATTGAATGTCTATTTTCAAAGTTCAGCACATCGACCACGTTGTCCTGCGAGTTGAGGACATGGAGCGGAGTGTCGATTTCTATACCCAGGTTCTCGGATGCTCAATTAAGAAGCGCAATGACCAGTACGCCATGATCCACCTTACAGCGGGAAGCTCGATGATCGATCTGGTGGACGTTAATGGCCCCTTGGGTGCCATGGGCGGCGGGGCGCCAGGGAAAGAACGACGTAATGTCGATCATTTCTGCCTTCGAGTCGAACCCTTCGATGAGCAGGCGATCCTTGCCCACTTGCAAGCTTTTGACATCGTTGCTGATAAGGCGGTGACTAGGTACGGGGCCGAAGGCGTTGGTCTATCGATTTACTGCTTCGATCCTGACGGTAATCAGGTTGAGCTCAAAGGCCCCGCTGAGTCGGGAGCTGCTTAAGTCAAGATTCAGGTGCTCTGGCTGCACTTCAAGATTGCTTCCCTGATCCACCTGTTGGCAGGGTCTGCGTCTTTACGGGCATGCCATGCTTGTTGATAGGACAGGACGGGAAGATCTAGAGGAGCATCGAACGTTCGGAGCGTTGGATATCTGTCGAGCCCACTGACGGCCCAGCTCGCAACGGTCAGGATAAGGTCTGTGCCGGCAATGAGCTCGATTGCGGCGCTCCAATGAGGAAGTGCCACAGCGATTCTTCGACGCAGTCCCATGCTTGCCAGCACTCTTTCGATCTCGTCATTCGCATCAGGCCGAAGGGCAAGCATCACATGCGGACGCTCCAGCCATTCCTCTAGCGTCAGGCAGCCACATTCCGGTAGGGCGCTTTCGTCGGCGAGGCTGACAAAATGCTCCGGGAAAAGCTCCTGCACATGGATGCCATCCGGATACTCCGGAAAGATACCAAGCGCCACATCGAGCTCACCATCAGCTAATTGGGCCATCATGGTTTCACGACTCGCTTGGCTGACAGCCAGATCCACTCCAGGCGCTACATTGCGAACATGCCGTACCAAGCCAGGCAGTACCCGGCGAGTGGCATAGTCGGACAGCGATAGCCGGAACCGTGCTTGAGAGCTGCTGGGGTCGAAGTCAGAAGCCCCCAGCAAGTCATTGAGGTGCCTTAACGCCTGTTCAAGAGGCCCTAGCAAGCTTTGAGCTCTGGCGGTGAGCACCAATTGCCCTTCGCGACGAATCAGCAATTGATCGTCAAAGTGCGCTCGAAGTTGAGCCAGGGCATGGCTGACAGCTGGCTGGCTCTTATGCAGTCGAACCGATGCCCGAGTCACGTGCCGCTCCAACAACAATGCATGAAGGGTCAGCAATAGATTTAGGTCGATTCTTCGTAGCTCTTCCAGCATGGGCTCGAATCTGTCAGGTGCGTCAGGACAGCGTACCAAACTGTCGTAAGCGATGACAGATCACTCTACCGGAGCAGGGTGACGACTCCTGGAGCAATACCGAAATTGTTGCCTTGACTGGTTCAATCCACATCCCAAAGCGGACGGTCACACTCGAAGTCAGCGGGTTGAAGCCGTCATGCTGTCGTATGATCCGACTCCCTACGAAAAGCAATTTACACCTGGGGCGTAACAGGTAGTCGCGATTGCGCAATCAACCACTCGATGAAATTGCTCACTTCCTCACGATCGCGATTACCTTCGCTGCACACGCAGTAATAGTTCTGCAAAGCTGGCACGGCAAGGGCGAGAGGCTGTACCAGTCGGCCTTCATCCAGATCGCGGGCGGACACAACCTCGTCGCTGAGTGCCACGCCGTACCCATCGCGAGCAGCTTGCAGAACCATGCCGAAATCATCGAAGTAAATATCCGAGTCACTCGATTGTCCAAAGCGTGCCTCGGACAGCCAGCGTCGCCACTGGGCGCCATCGTCTTCATGAAGCAATCGATAATGAGCCAGGTCGGACACGCTTCGAATGGCCTTGGGGCCGCGCAATAGTTGGGGGCTACATACGGGTGTCATGCGGATGCCGTGCAGTAATCGCCACCAGAAGCCAGGCCAGGGAGGGACGCCGTAAATCACGGCCAGATCGGCTCGTCGCCAATCAACTGTATTGAAGTAACTTGCGGTGATGACATTCAACTTGATGTGCGGATTGTCATCCATGAACGCGAAAAGCCGTGTGGCAAGCCAAGTGACGCCATGCACGCTGGGAATAGAAAGCGTCAATTCGATTTTCTGCCGTTCTCCCTCATGTTCACTGGACAGCTGTCGCACCCCATCCTGGATTTCGCAAATCGCGTTGGCTACCCGATGTTGCAAGAGACGGCCATTGTCGGTCAGGACCAGTCGTCGACCTTGCTTCTCGAATAACTCCTTACCCAGCCCACTTTGCAGAACCCGAAGCTGCTGACTGATTGCGCCCGTGGTGACATGTAACTCCACCGCCGCCGCGGCAATATTCCCCAGTCGTGCGACACATTCGAATACCCGAAAACTATGGAGAGGTGGGAGCGCCATTGCCGTGCCTATATTTCAGTTTTTCTAAAGAATAACCCTATAAAAAGTTTAGCTTGTTTGCCCTCTTTGTCGCCAGCACCATTGCCCTGCGTTACCGCATTCCTCCTCTAAACCACCAAAACAACAAGAGAAATGTCATGAGACAAGTAGCCGCAATTTTTCTGGGTTTGGGTATGGCCAGCAGCTTGGCCGTTGCAGCTGATCTGAGCAGCACGAAACCTTCGTTCGCTCAGGGCGACACATTAAAAGTCTGTACGGCCGGCGAGTTTCCACCGATGGAGTTCTACGCCAAGCCCGGCGACACCCAGATGGTTGGTTTTGAGGTGGATGTCATGGCTGCGCTGGCCAAACACTGGGGCGTAAAACTCCAGTTGGTTGTGGGCGATTTCAAAGGTCTGTTGCCGTCTCTCGACTCAGAACGTTGTGATGTCGTTGCCAGCGGCATGACCCTTACCAGCGAACGTTTGAAGCGCTACGACGGTGTTGGCTATTTCAAATCGTCCAAGGTCATGGTGACGTCGGCACGGGATGAGCAAACCCGCAAACCGGAAGATCTGAGCGGCAAGGTGATCGCTATCGAGGCGGGCACCACCTACGAGGACACGGTAAAGGCTCTCAACAAACAGCTGGTAGAAAACGGTCGCAAGCCCATCAGCATGCAGACGTACCCGTCGGCTTCGGCGGTCATCCAGCAGGTTCTCGTAGGGCGAGCAACCGCGACGATCACCCAGGATACAACGGCGGCTTATCGCAGTACCCAGGTACCTGGGCAACTACAGATTACCTACACCTATCCAGACGCTGACCTGTTTGGACTTTACCTGCGCAAGAACACTGCCGATTTGCAACAACTCAACAATGCGCTGGGTGCCTTGCAGCAAAGTGGTGAACTGAAAACGCTGCTCGCCAAGTGGAATCTGCCAACCCAGTCGACAGACGTCCAATTGGCTCAGCAGTAAGGGTGAGCGTCATGGTGTTTGATTCTTCGTTATTCCTGGACGCCGTATTCGGCTGGCCGCTGGCTAAAGGGGCGTTGCTGACCCTTGTGTTGTCGGTTGGTGTGATGGCGTTGTCGATGGGTGTTTCGCTGTTCACCGGCTCCTGTGCAACTTCGTCGCGGCGCGGCGTGCGCTGGTCGATGGCCAGTTATGTGTGGTTGTTCCGTGGTGCCCCGGCGTTGCTGGTCTTGCTGTTTATCTGGAATGGGCTACCGCAACTGTTCCCCAGTTTTCGTGGTGGCTGGTTCACGCCTTTTCTGGCGGCATTCATTGCTCTGACGCTGATACAGATCGCCTATCTGACCGAGATATTTCGCAGTGCATTTGCTGCGGTGAGCAGCGGCCAGCGCGAAGGCGCAGCGGCATTGGGCCTGCATCGATGGCAAGTGTTCATGCTGGTGGTGTTGCCGCAAGCCTTACGTATTGCGCTACCTGCTTTGGTTAACGAGTTCATCTCGCTGCTCAAGGCGACTTCCCTGGCGACCATCATCTCTTTGAATGAATTGATGACCACCACCCAGTTTGCAATTGCCACGAGTTTTCAGTTCCTGGAGTGGTACAGCGCTGCGTTGGTTTACTACATGTTGCTGGTCTCGGTATTGACGGGCTTGCAGATGCGCGTCGAGCGCGTTCTTTCCAATGGCTACCGCTAAGGGCGGTTTTCCGGGCAAAACAGGAGACACCATGAAACTGTCCATTGATACGCCAGTCGCGCTTGCCAAGACTCAGCCAACTGCGGTGGAAATTCGGGGGCTTGGCAAATGGTACGGGACGTTCCAAGTACTGAAAAATGTTGATCTGGATGTCCAGCAGGGCGAACGGGTGGTCATTTGCGGGCCCTCCGGTTCTGGCAAGTCCAGCCTGATTCGCTGCATCAATCGCCTGGAGGAACACCAGGAAGGACGCATCGTCGTCGACGGCGTGGAACTTACCGGTCAGCTCAAACGCATCGACCGGGTGCGTAGTGAAGTGGGTATGGTGTTTCAGCATTTCAATCTATTTCCTCACCTCACTATTCTTGAAAACTGCACCCTGGCTCCACGTTGGGTACGCAAAATGCCTCGTCGAGAAGCAGAGGAACTGGCCATGCATTACCTGGAGCGGGTACGCATCCCGGACAAAGCCCACTGCTATCCCGCCAAACTGTCGGGAGGCCAACAGCAGCGAGTTGCCATTGCACGAGCCTTGTGCATGAACCCCCGAGTGATGCTGTTCGATGAACCAACCTCAGCGCTGGACCCGGAGATGATCAAAGAGGTGCTCGACACCATGGTTCAACTGGCGGAAGAGGGGATGACCATGGTGTGTGTTACCCACGAAATGGGCTTTGCTCGCAAGGTGGCTGACAAAGTTGTCTTCATGGATGCAGGTCAAATCGTCGAGTGTGGTTCGCCTGATCAAATATTTACCCAGCCGAGCCACGAACGAACCCAGCGCTTTCTTGGCCAGCTTCTGCATTGAGGTGCTCCATGAGGGATGAATGGTACGAAAGGCAGGACCTGGGCGATGGCATCACGTGCTTGAGCGAGCCTTATGTGCACCGCTACTTTGCCGCCAACCTCTTTCACGTGCGAGGGCGCGATGCCGATCTGGTGATTGATTTCGGCATGGGGTTGGTTCCGTTACGACCAGCCCTGGCTCTAGAAGAAGGTAAGCGGCTTATTGCGGTGGCGACCCATATTCATGCCGACCATGTCGGCGGTTTCCATGAGTTCGAAACACGACTCGGGCACCCAGCTGAGGCGGAAGATTTTGCCCGCATGGTTGATCAGGACACCTTGGCTCATGTGTTTCGCAGCTTGCCGGGCGCAGTGACGCAATCTCCTTGCCTGAACTGGTCGCCGGAGCACTACTGCATCAGGCCGGCTCCATTGACCCAGACCGTAGAGGAGGGAGACATCATCGATCTGGGAGACAAACAGCTACGGGTACTTCATTTACCCGGTCACTCTCATGGCTCCATCGGCCTACTCGACGAATCTGCAGGTGTGCTTTTCAGTGGTGATGTCATCTACATCGGTGGATTGGTCGATAACCTGCCCTGCTCGAACCAGGCTCTTTACCGTCAGACGATGCAACGCTTGATCGATCTGGAGGTGCAGTGCATTCACGGAGGACATGGCGCAGTCATGTCCTCCGAGCAGATGAAGGCTATTGCGAGGCAATATCTTCACGGCACATCAGCCAAGGCAACGATCTGATCGGGCGGGTTATCGAATAGAGTGTTATATCCGTCTGGAGCATCGTTTCACCGTAAACGATTGCCCACTTTTGGCCATTGCTGCCGTTCATGAAGGGCAGCTTCTGGCTGATTGTCGCCTGTTGCGATGGGCTGAAACCGAGCTATAACTGCCTGTCGCAGTAGCCAGAAATTGACCGCCCGGATCTATACCCAGGTGCAGACGGATTCTAGATTGCTTGTATCCCCCCAGGGGGGATAAGATTCGCGTAATTCTCTAATCTCGAAGACTCAAATCATGAGTGAGCACGAACACGCGCACCCACACGTCCACCAAAGTCATGAGGCGATCATCAAACGCCTCAAGCGGGCAGACGGCCATTTACGCGCAATCATCACCATGATCGAAGAGGGGCGTGAGTGCGTAGACATTGCCCAGCAGCTGCATGCTGTTGAAAAAGCGGTGTGCCAAGCCAAGCGCACGCTCATACAGGATCACATTGATCACTGCCTGGAGGACACTGTCTCGGCGTTGAACACTGGCGAGCGCGCACCACTGGAAGCCTTCAAGCAAATCACCAAGTACCTCTAGGTCTGACATGCCCAATTTCGCTGAACTGCTGCAACAAGGCGGGGCTCACGCCTGGCTGTATTTCCCGAGCGCCATTCTGCTCGGTGCCTTGCATGGCCTGGAACCAGGCCATTCAAAAACCATGATGGCGGCCTTTATCGTGGCCATCCGTGGCTCGGTCAAACAGGCCGTTCTGTTGGGCTTGGCCGCGACGCTGTCGCACACCGCAGTGGTCTGGTTGGTCGCCATCGGCGGCATGTACCTGGGCCAAGGCCTCGACGCTCAAACCACTGAGCCGTACTTCCAGATGGCGTCCTGCGCACTGATCATCGTGATTGCGCTTTGGATGCTGTGGCGTACCTGGCGCGGTGAGCAGATGTTCAAGTTCGAGCAAGGTGATGACCACCACCACGGCGAACATGACCATGACCATGACCATGACCATGACCATGACCATGACCATGACCATGACCATGACCATGACCATGACCATGACCATGACCATCATGATGAAACCCACCGAATCGATACCGGCCATGGCCGTGTCGAACTGTCGATATTCGAAGTAGACATGCCACCGCATTGGCGCCTGAAAACATTGACCGGACATGCCTGGGCTGCCTCAGATGTTCGCCTGATGACGACTCGTCCAGACGGCAGCACGCAATCCTTCTCTTTTGTCGAGCGCGAAGGCTTCCTGGAGTCGGCAGTCGATATCCCGGAGCCGCATGAATTCAGTGCTCGCTTGAGCCTTGGGCATGCGGGGCATTCCCATGATTACGATCTGGAGTATCAGGAGCATGATCACGGGCATGCGCCTTCCGGACCGGAAGGCCTGGAGTTGTCGATTGATGGCTATCAGGATGCGCATGAACGTGCGCATGCCAACGACATCCGCAAGCGCTTTACCAACCGTGAGGTCACCACAGGCCAGATCGTCATGTTCGGTCTTACAGGCGGTTTGATTCCGTGCCCTGCGGCCATCACCGTACTGCTGCTGTGCCTACAGGTTAAAGAAGTGGCGCTGGGTGGGATGCTGGTTCTGTGCTTCAGCATTGGCTTGGCGATTACCTTGGTGGCGGTGGGAGTGGCGGCGGCCATTGGCGCTAAACAGGCGTCCAATCGCTGGCCATGGCTGGGCTCCGTGGCTCGTCGAGCGCCATACCTGTCGAGCGTGTTGATCATCGGTGTAGGTCTGTACGTAGGCTTCCATGGCTGGATCGGCCTGACCGCATAACGCTGTGTAACCGGGACTCTTCACATTTGCGCAGGCCAGTTATGCGTTTCACCTTGGCATTCCTTGCACCATGCGTAGAGTGCGTCATACAGGATCAGGCCGTGTACCAGCATCTCATGGTCATTCGCAAAGCACTTCGACAGTCCCAGTGAGATGGCGTACAACCCGGCCGATTGCGGCGTTAGATCCAGGCGAGAGGTATCAGCGCCGCGCACGATCCTGGCCAGATGCTGCAAGGCGGGTTCACTGAGCCGGTACTTCTTTAGAAATGCATCGAAGCTGCACAGCTCGCCCTCATGGGTCAGCTCAACGCCGGGAATGTCGTAAGGTGCAGCATCTTTCTCTGCGGCTATGCGCAGCACATCAGCGCTGGGCACATACAAAAACTCGGGTTGCGGATCGATAAAACGAGCGATCAACCAAGGACAGGCGATGCGGTCGATCTTGGGTCGTTCACGGGTAATCCACCTCATGGAACACCTCCTGCCTAGCTCGGTAGGCTGGGTGATCTGGCGAGCCCGGTGCCCGCCATAGACTGTTAACCAGCTCGTGTTTTCAGCGCAACAGATGCACTGCCAAGCCGACGAGTGCGCAGGTCATCAGCACCTGAATAACGCCCCGCTTGAAGCGGAACAAGGCAATTGCCGCTGCAATGGCGATCAGGGCTGAGGGCCAATCGAGGTTGCCGCTGAAGCCCTTCGGCCATAGCACGTGATAACCGAAGAAACACGCCAGATTGAGGATCACGCCGACGACTGCCGCTGTAATGGCAGTTAGCGGTGCCGTGAACTTGAGTTCGTTGTGGGTCGACTCCACCAGCGGGCCACCCGCGAGGATGAACAGGAACGAGGGCAGGAAGGTGAACCATGTCACCAGGGAGGCGGCGACAGCCCCAGCCAGAAACATTTGATCGGCACCGAACACTTGCGAGACATAGGCCCCGACAAAGCCGACGAAGGCCACCACCATGATCAGCGGCCCTGGTGTGGTTTCGCCTAACGCCAATCCGTCGATCATTTGTGTCGGGGTTAGCCAGCCATAGTGACCAACCGCGCCTTGGTACACATATGGGAGTACCGCGTAGGCCCCGCCAAACGTCAGCAGCGCCGCTTTGGTAAAGAACCAGCCCATCTGGGTCAAAGTGCCTTCCCAGCCAAAGAGTGCGGTCAAAATCCCCATCGGCAATGCCCATAGTGCGGCGCCAATCAGTGCGAGCGATGCCAATTTCAACCAGCTGAACCGGGCATGCTCCGGGGACGGAGTGTCGTCATCGATCAAGGCCGGGCCGAAGGATTTTTTTGCGGCGCTATGGCCCCCGGCTCTGAATTTTTCGGGTGCCAGGCGTCCACCGACATAACCGATCAGTGCGGCACCCAGAACGATCAAAGGGAACGGCACATTGAACGCGAAGATTGCGGTGAATGAGGCTGCCGCTATCGCCCATAGCCAATTGTTCTTCAATGCCCGAGAGCCTATTCGATGGGCCGCCTGCACGACGATGGCGGTCACGGCGGGCTTGATGCCATAGAAGAGCCCCGCAACCACAGGCACTTCGCCGAAGGCGATGTACATCCACGACAAAGCGATCAGGATGAACAAAGAGGGCAGCACAAACAGCACGCCCGCAATCACCCCGCCCCAAGTTCGATGCATCAGCCAGCCGATATAGGTTGCCAACTGCTGAGCCTCTGGCCCAGGGAGCAACATGCAGTAGTTGAGGGCATGCAGGAATCTGCGCTCGGATATCCAGCGCCGCCGCTCTACCAACTCCTGATGCATGATCGAGATCTGTCCCGCAGGCCCGCCGAAGCTGATGAAGCCGAGCTTCAACCAGAACCGGAACGCTTCACGCAAACTGATCGCTTCCGGCCTCAACAGCTCTTCTTCAACCATTGGTGCCAAATCCTTACTCATTGGGTTGTTCCTCTTTCACAAACCCGGCGAGCAGACCGTCGAAAATGCCGCTCGCAGCGACCAGCAAATGGTCGTCGTGGGTAATGGTTTCGCGCAGTCCTGCCAGCACACGCTCGACACCGGCAGCCTCCACCGGCTGAATGCCTCCGATATCGAGGTAGTGCACCAGGGCCGCAATGCGGTTCAGACCGGACTCTTGAAGCTCAAAACTGGCTTGCAGGGTTTCGAAGCTCACGCGGTTGCCGACATGACTGAAAGTCGCCTCATCGAAATCGAAGCCCAACGCATCGGCCGGACAGTCCTGTGGCGTGTCCAGCCAGAGGATCTGAGCATTGGGGTCAATGAAGCGACGGATCAGCCAGGCACAAGCCAGGCGGTCAACCCAAGGACGCTTGCGGGTTGCCCAGAGTCGCCCCTGAAAGTCGTCACGGTTGAGCACCGTTATGGGTATGTTGTGGCTGTGCGGTTCGTCTGGGGACAGGACTCTGCTGACTGCTGTCTCCAACTCCTGCAAAGCAGCGTCGATTTGTTGCTTCGGTTTGCCTGGGAAGTAATCGATGTTGGTCAGCAGGTCGTAGGTTTTACGCAGTTTGCGAACCTGTTTCGTGAGGGCCAATGCGTTTTCAGGATTGAGCTGCCCACGGCATTCTTCGATCTCTGCGTGTAGCTTGCCGTAGTCCTCGCTGCGGTCGAACAACCCGACAAAACGCTCACCGTCAGGATCCATGACAGGCAGGACAAATGCGGTGCCATTGATGGCCAGGATGTCCCGTTCGACAGCTGCGAGCGCTTCACGACAGACACCGGTATCAGGCAGCAGATAGGCACCATCACGCAGAACCGCCGCACCAGCAGCTTTCAGTGCACGCCAAGCGCGCATGCGCTCGGTGGCATTCGCTGTCGGTAAGCCAAGAATCAACGCTAGCCAGTTTAACATGTAGAGCTCGCTAGTTTTTTTGTAGTGATGTTTACAGTAGCGCTGATTCGGGCGGTCGAAAAGCCCCCTTCATGACGTAATGCTGTTCAGTTAAGCGAATGTGGTCCTCTGTAGGAGCAAGCTCGCTCCTACAATTTCCTTAACTGAACAGCATTGCCTTCATGACGGAAATTTTGGCGAATTGGCTTGAGACGGGAGTAAGCAGGGTGTGCGATATGGGCACTACCAGAAAGGCATTGATTTTTAGAAATGGATTTCAGCGGTCTTGAGGCCCAAGTCTCGAAGCTCGGCGATCAGGTCATCCAGATGCCCGAAAGACTCGACTTCCTCGTTGTCATCAACCAGGAAATAACTTCTCCCGGCGTCCTTCTTGAAGAACACGATCCACTCCTTGGGGTTGGTTGGATTCGCGATCACATGGGTGTCAAAGGTCACGCCTTCGGCGTGTTTGCTTTTCACAGTTTTACGATTCATGTCAGTCACCACGCTACGCGCGCTCTCAAGATTCTCTATTTGCAGTGCATGCCCGCCCAGCTCCATCTGAACTTTCACTATAAACATCTCCAGCCGCACGAAGCGGTGGATCAAGGGCATTTCAATTATCACTGTATGTTAATATTATGCACATGCATCCACTGAGGAGCTAGCCATGATTGCAATAGGTGAGGCATGGAAGGCGGGGTTGTTGGGGCGAGAGCATTGGCTCCGCAATTTGGTGTCTGGCGTGATCGTCGGGGTCGTGGCGCTCCCCCTTGCAATGGCGTTTGCCATTGCATCTGGCGTCAAACCTGAGCAAGGCATCTACACCGCAATCATCGGTGGTCTGCTGGTTTCACTCTTTGGCGGAAGCCGCTTGCAGATTGCCGGGCCGACAGGTGCGTTCATTGTGATTCTGGCGGGGGTCACGGCCAAGCATGGTGTTGACGGTCTGCAAATCGCCACGATGATGGCGGGGGTCATGTTGTTATTGCTGGGGATGGCCCGCCTCGGTGCAATCATCAAGTTTATCCCTGACCCGGTGATAGTCGGATTCACTGCGGGCATCGGCGTGATCATCTGGGTCGGACAGTGGAAAGACTTTTTCGGTTTACCGAAGATCAGTGGAGTGCATTTCCATGAAAAGATCTGGCATTTGCTCCAGGCGCTCCCGGATCTTCACATGGCCACGACCCTGCTGGCGGTACTTAGTCTTTTGCTGGTCACAACCGCGTCCAGAATTCCCGGACTCAAACGGGTACCTGGCCCATTAGTCGCAATGGCAGTAGCTACAGCGATACAGTCAACCTTTCATTTCGAGGGGGTAGCCACGATTGGCAGTGCATTTGGGGGCATACCTCAAGGCCTTCCAGCGTTGAGCCTGCCTGAAATCACGTTGTCTCGCGTCATCGATTTGATTGGTCCGGCGTTCACTATCGCCATGCTTGGAGCAATCGAATCGCTGCTGTCCGCAATGGTGGCCGATGGCATGGCGGGCACCAAGCACGATTCCAATCAGGAACTGATCGGTCAGGGAGTGGCTAATCTGGTCACGCCATTGTTTGGCGGTTTCGCAGCTACCGGAGCCATTGCCCGTACTGCAACCAATATCCGTAACGGCGGCACGAGCCCGCTGGCCGGCATTACGCACGCGGTCACCTTGGTGCTTATTATTCTGTTTCTGGCACCTCTGGCCTCAAACATTCCACTGTGCGCCCTGGCCGCCATTCTTTTCGTGGTCGCGTACAACATGAGCGAGTTGAAGCACTTCAAACGCATGGTCCAGCGGGCTCCACGCGCAGACGTAGCTATTCTGCTCATCACTTTCAGCCTCACAGTGTTCAGTGACCTGGTGATCGCCGTGAATATCGGCGTCATTCTTGCGATGCTGCACTTCATGCGCCGCATGGCTTCATCTGTGGAGGTGCAACAGGTAATCGAGCACGAGCTTGAAGAAGAGCTGAGGGCCAATGGCCACACTCGCCTGCCGCCAGGGACATTGATTTATACGATTGAAGGGCCATTGTTCTTTGGCGCGGTTGAGACCTTCGAGCGAGTCTTGGCACAGACCCATACCGATCCACGTCTGCTGATTATTCGCTTGAAGCGTGTACCGTTTATGGATATCACTGGCTTGCAGGTGCTGGAGGAGGTCATTCAGCAACTGCACAAACGCAACATCGTGGTGAAACTCTGCGAAGCGAACACGAAGGTGCTCCACAAGCTCGATAGGGTAGGTATCTTGCAAGAAATCGGCACGGAGCATTACCACGCCGACTTCAACACCGCGCTGGCTAAAGCGGTCAGTATTGCAGAGGGCCCGTCGACCCTCTAGGGGCTTACCGCCCGTATCAGGTTATGACTTGGTAGTGGCGGCATGCTTACTTTTGGTCGAATAGCTGGCACCGTGGGTGTCCAGGTAGTCACGAATCAGTTGACGGACAACCTGCGAAGGTGTCAGGTCTTGTGCTGCACAGAGTTCCTCGAAGGCTTTTTTCTTGACGGGATCAATGAGCACAGTGAGGCGCGCAGTCTTGCTTTCCATAGGGTATTCAATCGCTCAAGTCGCTAGATGTTAATCAAATTGTAATTGCCTTGTCCCGTGCTGTCACTGTGCTGCTCGTTACTTCGACTTTACCCACAAGAAAAGATTTGGCTCTCACGGTGGGTGATGAGTCGGAGCTGCTTCGACTCAGCGTGGATAATCCCCATCCCCTGCCTTATGGCTAGGGAGACTGGGGCAATTAACTGTACGCGTCCGGCAAAGTCATCTGGCTGACTCCGCTAGTCCAGGGATGGTGTCCACCTGATTTTCAGGAAGGACAGCTAACCCTTGGCCGATGAGAATAACGAGACATTCGTTGTTAGATGATTGCGTTCGCGTGAACATTTTTACCTGCTTGTGCAGCAGAAGTTGGTAAGGAGTCTAAAATTGAAATTCCATAGGTCGGTCCATCCCATATCTGCGTAATGATGCGAGGGACCGTTGGCATGTAGGCGCCTCCAACACCGGACCGGTGTTGGCTAAATGGATTTAAAATTGGAGGGAGCCATGAGCAATCTCATCGCCACCGGCGAGCCACCTGAAGCCGTTCGCCTCATAGTCAAGATTTACGCCTACTTGGTGCTCGCGGGATTTGCGTTGGTTCCGGCCTATCTGATTGGCTACTTATACTTCTTTCAAGACCCCAGCCTTACATTCGAGAATCACCTGTTCCATATCGTTGCGATCACGACAGCCACCTTGGCAGGCTTGTTTGTTACTTACGTAACGTGGCGCTGCTATCAGTCATCGGGAGATCCGCTGCTGCGATGGATGACGCTTGGTTTTCTCGGTTTTGTACTGATCTACGCGTTGCATGGTGCGTTCACTGGGCAAGCGCACCACAATATCTGGCTCTTCCTGCTCTATGGACCGGCCTCTCGACTGGTCATGTCGATTCTGCTGTTAGTTGGAATGCTGTCGTACCACCGCCCACCAGATGTCGCGGACCAACGAATGAAGGCCCGCCCGTGGTTGACCTGGATAGGACTGTTCCTGCTGGTTGACGTGGCAGTGGCGTACGTTGCGTACTCGTCGATCGCCGGCAATCTCGCGGTGCGCCTCTCGATGGAAGGGGGTGCCCTCGTTCTTTCCACATTGACCGTAATAATGCTCCTGCTGCGCCGTATCCGTTCGCCGCTGATGATGATTTTTGTCATCTCGGTTACCGCGTTCGCGCTGTCATCTTTCGCCTTCATCCTTGCACGTCCGTGGAACCATATGTGGTGGCTCGCTCATGCGATCTTCGCCGGTGGATTCTTCATGTTGAGCTATGGGGTAGTGCAAGCGTTCCTCACCACGCGGTCGTTCTCGAAGATTTACAGCCAAGAGGAGTTAATGGTGCGTCTTGCCGAAGCGATGGCGTACACCGAGAGCGCCCTGCAGGAACTCCAGCGCACCAATCAAGAACTCGGGCACCTTGCGGCGACCGACCCACTGACAGGTGCTGATAATCGGCGTCGGTTCATGGAGCGAGTCGAAGCCGAAATTGGCCGGACCGCGCGCGGCGGTGCGCCGTTCTCCGTGTTGGCACTCGATCTGGATAATTTCAAGTCCATCAACGATCGCTTCGGGCATCAGGTTGGCGATGACATCCTGAAGAGTTTCGTGGAGATATGCCTCGATTCGATCCGGCCATATGACGGCGTAGCCCGAGTGGGCGGGGAAGAATTCATGATACTGCTACCTCAGACTTCACTTGAGGGCGCGCACGTAATCGCTGAGCGTCTGCGAAGCACCGTTGCAAATAGTTCTTCTCATGGCCTGCCGCGGTCAACCGTGGTCACAGTTAGCATCGGCGTATCGCAATCTGGCCGCGACGGCGACAGTATCGAGGTAATTCTGCGTACAGCCGATCAACGCCTGTATCACGCTAAACACGAAGGCCGTAACCGTGTGGTCACTACCGTCAAAACCAGCCTCCAACCTCTTCCCTGACCATTATCTCGACGTCGCTGAAAGCGTCGGCACCGATACCCAGCTTTGCGTCACAGCATCGGGCGTTGTTCGATCTCCACATTCTGAGCGCACCATTCACAACATACGACCGCTTTTGGCCGAGAGCGTGTAAAAACACAACTACGCTCAAAAGCCCTGTATCGAATGATTATTTCGTTGTACGTTGAGTCCGCGGGAGGCCTTGATCTGAAAGACCGTCCCTAGCCACAACACTCGCAAGGAATGCAGATGATCGATGGTCCCGCCGTTTTGACAGTCTTTTTGGTTTACCTGGCCGGTGTCGTTATTCCAGGGCCAAATTTCGTTGCAGTAGTCCACAAAGCGGTAGCTGCTACGCGGTCAGAAGCTTTGGCTTTGGTAGCAGGCATCGTATTGGTCAATTTATTCTGGGCCACCTGTGCAATCGCTGGTATCGGCGTTGTATTTGCTGCGTTCCCTTGGGCGGCGCTGATCGTAAAAGTTCTGGGGGCAGCCTATCTGATGTGGTTTGGATTCCGACTGCTGCTCAAGGCCGGGAAGAGCGCGCTTGCCCCCTGTAATAATGCTGTCGTCGGAAACTTTCGGCAGTCATTCATTCAGGGGGTCGTTACGAACATTGGCAACCCTAAATCCATGGCCTTCTATGCCGCTATTTTCTCAGCGGCAGCCCCCACCCACGTTTCACCAAGCACGTTTTTGTCGATGCTGGCAGTCGTAGTGGTGGTTTCGATGACTTGGTATGGAGTGGTCGCAATTGCTCTTTCGCAACCTGAGATCGCTTCAGCGTATCGAAGGAGGAAAAAAGCTATTGATCGATTATGCGGTGGATTGATTTTGTCTCTAGGGATCCGGCAGCTGGTTCAATAAGTCCACGATTGAGTATCCATCCAGCCCGAATACCCTTGCTATGATTTCTGAGGATTTCATCGCAAGGATCGCCCATGAAGCGCTTTATTCAAGGTGAACATCGGGGTCAAGGCACCTTGCTTCCCGAGAGCCTCGACGATTACGTCAGCGACACCAATCCGGTGCGTGTAGTCGACGTTTTCGTCGACGAACTCAACATTTGATCGTTGCGCATGAGGTCACCAACGTCGGCTCCGACTGCGCCATGAAACCGCAGCGCACACCGAGCACGGAGCGGCGAGTCCGGCGCTGGGAGCATGGAGCCAGCCCGGATGAAGTGAAGGTAAAGCTGGGGAAAATCCTCCAAGGCGCTGACCCTCCACATTCTGAGGCGGCGGTTCAAACACTGTTACACGACGCCGGATTCGGGGACGCGACCCGTTTCTTCAGCAGCCTGTTCTGGAGTGCTTGGTTGACGTGCAAAATGGTTTGAACCTGGACGCGACAGACAGTTTCTGGCCAGTTTCTGCCTACCGTGACGGGCAGAAATCGACCCAGGCTGCCGGTCATTTGTGTCTACAGCAGCAAGGACGATTCAGGTTGAAAAGATGAGTAACGAAAGTCCACACACCAACGCCGAGCGTCTTCGTATTCCTCGCATTGTCTGGACGTTGGGTTTTGTCAGCCTTTTCATGGACCTGTCTTCTGAGTTGGTACACAGCTTGCTGCCGGTGTTTCTGGTTACGACATTGGGTGCGAGTGCATTGACCGTCGGGGTGATCGAGGGGATTGCCGAGTCGACCGCCATGCTCGTCAAGATTTTCTCCGGTGCTTTCAGCGATTTTATCGGGCGGCGCAAAGGATTGCTTTTGCTTGGATATGGTTTAGCCGCGTTGTCCAAACCCCTTTTTCCTCTGGCTCACTCGGTTGAAGTTTTCTTTACAGCGCGTTTTCTGGATCGAATTGGCAAAGGCATTCGAGGGGCACCACGAGATGCTCTGATCGCAGATGTGGCGCCACCAGAAATCCGTGGCGCCTGTTTTGGGCTGCGGCAGTCGATGGATACCGTCGGGGCTGTACTTGGCCCTGCTCTGGCCATCGTGCTCATGTTATGGCTCGCAGATATACAGCTAGTCCTGTGGTTTGCAGTTATTCCGGCAGCAGTGGCGGTGGTTCTCATTGTCACAGGAGTAAAAGAACCCACACACCTCCCGACCGAACACACATTTCGATCTCCAATTCACTGGAGAGTCCTTGACGACTTCTCTTCCGGGTATTGGTGGATCGTCATCATTGGAGGGGTGTTTACGCTGGCTCGTTTCAGCGAGGCATTTCTGGTACTACGAGCGCAACAGACAGGCCTGCTGGTCGCCTGGATTCCGCTGGTGATGGTGGTCATGGCGCTTTTCTATACGTTGTCCGCTTACCCGGCCGGCTGGCTATCCGATCGGATCAGTCGAGCGAAGTTGCTCTATGTGGGGATGGTCTTGCTCGTCTTGGCGGATCTGCTACTGGCTCAATCCAGTTCTGTCATCATGATGATGCTGGGCGTTGCCTTGTGGGGGCTTCATATGGGGTTCAGTCAAGGCATTCTTGCGTCGTTGGTGGCCGACAATGCCCCCCATGCGCTCAAGGGCACCGCGTTCGGTATTTTCAATTTGGTCAGTGGTGTATGCATGCTGATCGCCAGTGTTCTTGCGGGCTGGCTATGGCAGCACTTTGGGGCAGGCAGCACGTTCCTCATGGGGGCGTTGCTTGCCGCAACGGCTCTGCTCATATTGTTGTTCAAGCAGCAGTAAGGTGTCCCGTGGTGTATTCACATCGGTCTGTGTCGACGTCAGCGTGACAAGGGATAGGGGATGCCAGGCACGCACTTCCAAAACGGAGCCTATCCAAAGCGGTGAAGTACGCCCGTTCGTGAGCTCGAAATCGACGACCCACACTCGAAGCGGTTAAGAAGGGAGAGGAGTGTTTTTGGGTTGAAAGCATTAATAATCGACCGATTAATAATAGTCTGCGCTCAACACGAACGGCTTGTCGATGGGCGTTGAAAAGGGGGGGTAGGTCAATCACATGAAGGACAGGTGCCGTATGGGCATCGACCTGGAAAGGTGAGTGCGGGCAATGAAGTATCCCGCTTATTTACGCCAATGATGCACACGGGAGGCGTTGATTGCGCCCAGGCAGCTTTTGCGCACGACGCAACATGACGTTGCGCCATGTCCATATTCTCTCGGTGGGGCGTGCCGCCTATTTTGTGACCTGACAAACATCAGGCGGGTGACCTTCATTGGAAAGTCACCGCTGTCGAACCTCAGGAGTTCATGGCATGAGCGTTTCAACAAGCGGCACAGCAGCGGCGATAACAAAAGCTTCAATGACGAGGGGAATGGTGCTTCTCTTTGCGTTTTGTTGTGGTGCGATCGTGGCCAACATCTATTACGCGCAACCCATTATCAGCTTGATCGCCCCGGATATCGGCATGTCGAATGGCAGCGCTAGCTTTATCGTATCGCTGACTCAAATTGGTTACGCACTCGGATTGTTTTTCCTGGTTCCCTTGGCGGACCTCATGGAAAACCGCCGACTGATGATCGCGACGATCGTGGTTACAATCTTCAGCCTGATCGCCGCTGGTTTGGCCAGGCAGCCGAGTGTGTTTCTTGTCGTCTCGGCACTCATCGGTTTCAGCTCGGTCTCCGTGCAAATGCTGATTCCATTGGCCGCGCATCTGGCGCCGGAAGAGTCTCGCGGCCGAGTGGTGGGCGGGATCATGGGGGGCTTGCTGTTGGGGATCCTGCTTGCGCGGCCGCTGTCGAGCCTGGTTGCTGACCATTTTGGTTGGCGGGCAGTATTTATCGGCGCGGCTGCGTTGATGCTCGTCATCTCCATGGTGATCGGCATGACCATGCCCAAATGGCAACCGACCCATCGCGCGTCGTATGGTCAGTTGCTGAAGTCCCTTGGACAACTGTTTTGCCGCGAGCCGGTATTGCGTCAACGAGCGCTCTATCAAGGGTTGATGTTTGCCGCGTTCAGTTTGTTCTGGACTGCTGTCCCCCTGGTGTTGAGCCGGGAGTTCGGCCTCACGCAAAGTCAGATTGCGATTTTCTCTCTGGTCGGCGCCATCGGCGCAATCGCCGCACCTATCAGTGGTCGACTTGCTGATGCAGGGCACACTCGACGAGCCTCACAGTTGGCCATGATATTGGGCGCAGTGAGTTTCCTGCCGGCCTTCATCAATCCTTTTTACGGTGTGATCGGGTTAGCGGTTACGGGTATCGCGCTGGATTTTGCCGTGCAGATGAACATGGTGCTTGGGCAACGAGCCGTCTACGCCTTGGGCACTGCCAACCGAGGCCGTCTGAATGCGTTGTACATGATCAGCATCTTCATTGGCGGGGCGATCGGCTCCTCGGTGGCCAGCTCGCTTTATGAACACTTCAGCTGGTTGGCGATTGCCGCCGGCGGAAGTGCATTGTCACTGGCCACTCTGACCGCGTTCTTGATGGTGTCCCGTAGAAGCGGGCAGACCCACTGAGTAAATCCGTCGCCAGGACAAGTGATTGGGGAGGGTGCCCCAAGTTAGTGATCAAATCCAATCAGTGAAATAGGCGCACCGTTCCCAGTCAGCGCCCGGTAACTCAAGGAGTGCCATGGACAAGCTGCTCGCATTGAAAATGTTCGTCCAGGCGGTGGATTCGAAGGGTTTTTCTTCTGCCGCACGACAATTAGGCATGGCTACGTCATCTGTAACTCGGATGATCGATGGGCTTGAGGCTGAACTGGGCGCTGTCCTGCTTAACCGCTCCACCCGTCAAATCTCATTGTCAGATGCCGGTGCCGCCTACTATTTGAAAGCGCGGGAGGTGCTCAATGCTGTGGCCGAAGCGGATGCCTCAGTCACTGACCGTGGGGAAGTCCCTGCAGGGCATCTGCGTATTTCTGTGCCGGTGGCGCTTGGACGTCGTCTCATTGCTCCGCATATCGCCTCGCTGTTGAAGCGTTACCCGCACTTGGTGTTGGACATGACACTTTCTGACGACATCGTCGAATTGCTCGGCGAGCGCGTTGACCTATCGATACGGTTGGGATCGGCAGCAGCGATGGATGGTGTGGTCAGTCGTACCATCGGTCATTTTCGGCGTCGGGCGGTTGCCAGCGCCGCGTACTTGAATACGCATGGCTTTCCCGAACAGCCTCTGGACTTGCTGCAGCACGAGTGCATGCGCTTCAGTTACGGGTCAAAGCAGCAGGTTTGGACGTTCCAAAAGGACGGTGAGGAGACGCGAGTACCCATTGAAGGCCGCTTCAAAAGCAACAATGCGGAGGTTTTGCGCGAAGTTGTACTGTCCGGCGGTGGGGTGGCGCTGTTACCTGATTGGCTTGTCGACGATGATATCGACAGCGGCAACTTGACGTCGTTGTTCGAGTCTTTTGTGATCAATCCCAACGATGCAAGTTCGGCCATTTCCGCGCTGTATCTTCCCAATCATCGCGGCTCCAAACGCGTCAATGCTTTTATCGATTTCATCTGTGAATTACTGGGGCCTGAACACCTCCCCAGGAATTGATCTGCTGGCGTCCTCAGAAGCCGGGGCGGGTTCATAGCCAGCGCATTCTTTTGTTTTGTATGATGCCTCGATGAAGCTCTAGTGAGGCGTTATGCAAGACTCAAAAAACGTAGACGAGAAAGCGCCGGAAAAATCAGCGGACTCACAGGGCACCGTCAAAGCGGCGACTCGGCGTCTTTCGCCAGAGGTCCGGGAAAAGCAGATCGTGCAGAAAGCCATCGAGCACTTTGCGACGTGCGGATTCTCGGGAAGCACTCGTGAGCTGGCGCGGCAACTGGACGTTACCCAGCCGTTGCTCTATCGCTATTTCCCCAGCAAAGAAGCATTGATTGACCGTGTTTACGACGAGGTATATCAGTGGGATGCCTCTTGGGAGACGATGATCAAGGATCGTTCGCAGCCCCTTCAGGCTCGCCTGGTTCGTTTCTATACTTCATACGCAAACGTGATTTTGCGGCGAGAATGGATTCGCATCTTCGTTTTCGCCGGGTTGACCCGTGAAGGCATCAACGATCGGTATCTGGCCAAATTGCGTGAGCGAGTCTTCATTCCTGTTATCGCGGAAATTCGCCATGCCCATGGTCTGGCGCCTTCCTCCGGTGAAACGATCAATGAAAAAGAGCTCGAACTGATCTGGAGTTTGCATGCCAGCATTTTCTATATTGGCGTGCGTAAATGGATCTACGATCTTCCAGTGACCGAGGACATTGACGCGCTGATAGAGCAGATGGTCGATGCGTTCCTCAATGGCGGTCCCCATGTATTGGCTCAAGTCGACAACGACCTCGGCGAAATGCCTCGTTTGAATTGATTTTTCCGCTTGCCCACCTAATGACATCCTGCTGCCACCCTTCTTTTTTGTCGACCACTCATCACCTGTTTCAGCCTTTAGCTGGATAGGTGGTGGGAGGGCGCGCACCCCGCTATTTCGCTCTGAAAAGCCCTTTCCAAACACCTGGAACTCGCCCTGCCGAGACGACACCACGACGTGGTTCAGGGGCAGTCCTCAAAAAATTTGGTCCTGCGGCTATTTACTTCAATTTCGTCAGGCCTTACTGTTTATCAACCGATAAATAACTACAAAAACAGTTGGAGGCACCATGCAAGTCCGAAAACTCGCTCATTACTCGATCCGGTCGTTCGACCTGGAAAAGTCCAGCCAATTTTATGAAAGGGTGCTCGGTTTCACCCCCGGTTACCGGCCGCCGTTCGACTTTCCTGGCGTGTGGTTGTACATGGGAGGGGATGAGCAAGACTTTGGTACGGTCCACATTATCGGGATCGATCCCTCCAACCCCGAGGGTTTGAAGAAGTATCTCGGCGACAAAGAAATCCCGTTGAAGGGCACTGGAACCGTTGATCACATTGCTTTTCTGGTAACAGGCCTGGTTGAGTTCTGGAGCGTCTTCAAAGCGCAAGGCATTGCCTGGCGTGATCGCACCGTTCCGAGCCTGGGCCTGCATCAGGTCTTCATCGAAGATCCTTGCGGTGTCACCATCGAACTCAACTTCCCGGCCTCCGAGATTGAAGCCGTCGGTTCCTACACCGCCTATGCCGCTGCGACTGTGGAGGTGCAGCCATGATTAATATGTCGAACAAGCGCCGCGCTATTGTCGTAGGTGGTTCGCTGGGTGGTCTGTTTGCGGCGAACATGTTGCTACGCAAAGGCTGGGATGTAGAAGTCTTCGAACGGGTACCGGATGAACTCGCTGGACGTGGCGCGGGGATCGTTACACACCCTGAATTGTTCGAGGCGATGGCTGCAGCGGGCATCCCGCTCGATGCGTCGGTTGGTATCGATGTGCTCTCGCGCGTCACTTTGGACCAGGACGGCGATGTCGTGCTCGAGAACGCGCTCCCGCAAACGCTGACTGCGTGGGGGAAGATGTACCAGGTTCTTCGCGCCGCTTTTCCAGACTCGCTCTATCGTTGCGGTGGCAGCGTCGTCTCGGTCGAAAGCACGGAGTCCCATGCCAGTGTCACATTGGCTGATGGCACAACTCATCAAGCGGACATCATTATTGCTGCCGATGGATTCCGGTCGACGATTCGCCAGCAGCTTTTACCTGACTTACACCTGCAATACGCCGGCTATATCGCATGGCGCGGGTTGGTCGATGAAGGTGTTCTTTCCGACTCCGCCCACGCATCGCTCTTCGATAAATTTGCGTTCTGTTTACCCCCGCGCGAGCAAATTTTGGGGTATCCAGTTGCTGGCCAGTCGAACAGCACCCTTGCAGGAGAGCGTCGTTACAACTTTGTCTGGTACCGCACCAGCGGCGACGATGAGTTGAAGAATCTGCTCCGGGATGAGAGCGGTAAACAGTTTGAAGGTGGAATTCCTCCGGCACTGATACGTCGTGATGTGCTCGCCAATATGTATAAGTCCGCCGATACGCTACTTGCCCCGCAGTTTGCCGAAGTCGTGAAGAAAGCAACGCAACCGCTGTTCCAGCCGATTTACGACCTGGAAGTACCGAAGATGAATTTCGGACGAGTCGCTCTGCTCGGCGACGCTGCATTTGTGGTCCGTCCTCATTGCGGGATGGGTGTCACCAAGGCGGCCGGTGATGCCTTGGCAATCGTCGAAGCACTTGAGCGACATGCATCCGTTGAAGATGCCTTGGCGGACTACAGCGAACAACGCTGCCGTTTCGGCGCCTCGATAGTTCAGCACGCCAGGCATCTTGGCGCGTATATGCAGGCGCAATTGAAAAGCGAGGAAGAGCGCGAAATGGCTGAGTTGTACCGGACTCCAGAAGCCGTGATGCGTGAAACCGCAGTGCCCGTGAAGTTTTAATTCAGTTACACGCCCTTCGCAGGAGAGAACCATGGAACATGCATATCCGCAAGACGGTGGCCCGGCCGTGTCCGCTGAACAGCTTGAAGACACTATTCAAAATCCGATTCTCGAAAACCCGCAGTTTCGTGCATTGGTAAAACAGCGACGATTATTTTCGTGGAGCATGACTGCTCTCATGCTGGCGGTATATTTCGGCTTTATTCTTTCGCTGGCCTTTATTCCTGCCCGCTTGGGTACACCTATCACCGAAGGTCAACCCATGACGTGGGGCGTGCCGATTGGCTTCGCAATGCTCGCCTTTACGGTTCTTCTCGTTGCTGTCTACGTATGGCGCACTAACACCTGCTACGACCCAAAAATAAAAACAATTATCAGGAGCTTCAAAAAATGAAGCGTCTTCTTATTACCTTCTCGGCCATCCTTACTTCGGCAACTGTATACGCGAGCGATGTCCCTGCCGCGGTGCCCAAACATAACCCCATTGCCATAGGCATGTTCCTGGCGTTCGTCGTATTCACTCTATTCGTCACACGATGGGCCGCGCGTAAAAACAATTGTGTTGCCGATCACTATGCGGCAGGCGGCAAAATTACCGGTTTCCAGAATGGTTGGGCCATCGCCGGAGACTACATGTCCGCAGCGTCGTTACTGGGCATCTCCGCCCTGGTTTTTACCAGTGGCTTCGACGGGCTGATCTACTCAATCGGCTTTCTTGCAAGCTGGCCGATCATTCTGTTCCTGATCGCGGAGCCATTGCGCAACCTTGGGCGCTACACCCTGGCGGACGTTCTGTCCTACAGGCTGAAGCAAAGACCCATACGAGCTTTTGCGGCGTCCAGCTCTATCGTGATCGTGCTGCTTTACCTGGTCTCTCAACTGGTAGGCGCTGGAAAACTGGTGGAACTGCTGTTCGGCTTTGATTACACCGCGGCTGTACTGCTCGTCGGTACGCTGATGGTCATCTATGTGTTCTTTGGCGGAATGCTGGCAACTACCTGGATTCAGATCATCAAGGCAGTGTTACTGCTGACCGGCTGTGTTTTCATGGCTCTCATGGTGTTATCCGAGTTCGGATTCAGCCTGAACCAATTGTTCACTCAAGCCACTCAGGTTCATCCATCCCATGGGGCAATCATGAGCCCCGGAGGTTTGATTACCGACCCAGTATCCGCCATCTCCCTGGGGTTGGCACTGGTCTTCGGTACGGCGGGTCTTCCACATATTCTCATGCGTTTTTTCACCGTCGGTGACGTTAAAGCCGCGCGCCAAAGCATTCTTTATGCCTCCGGTCTTGTCGGCATAGGGTATGCGCTGATTGTCATCATTGGCTTTGGCACCATCGCCCTGGTTGCGAGCAATCCTGCCTATCACGATGCATCAGGTGGAATATTGGGTGGCGTTAACATGGTTGCCATTCACCTCGCCCATAACGTCGGCGGTAATGTCTTCCTGGGATTCATGTGTGCGGTATCGTTCTCGACGATATTGGCGGTAGTGGCAGGGTTGACCCTGGCTGGCTCGTCAGCTGTTTCTCATGATCTCTATGCACATGCTTTGCGCCGCGGCACCGCCAGCGACCGTGACGAAATGCGCGTCTCTCGTGTTACGACCATCGTACTGGGTGTGTTGTCGATCATCCTGGCGATTGCATTTGAAAAGCAAAATATCGCCTTTATTGTGAGCTTAACGTTCTCCATCGCCGCAAGTTCCAACTTTCCGGTACTGTTGTTATCGATCTACTGGAAAGGCTTGACGACCCGTGGCGCCGTAATTGGCGGATCGTTGGGGCTGGTATCGGCAATCACCCTGTGCATTCTCAGTCCAACCGTTTGGGTCAAGATCCTTCATCATCAGCAAGCCTGGTTCCCTTATGAATATCCGGCCCTGTTTTCAATGGCCGTAGCATTCATCGGTATTTTCTGGTTTTCCATTACCGATCGCTCCGCCAGTGCCATCAGTGAGCGCAATCGATTCGAAAATCAGTTGGTCGACTCTGAACTGGGTACGCCGGCAACATGGAAGGCTCAACTCAAAGCTGATTGATCCATGTAGTGGCTGCCTGCAATAAATAATTTATGAATAACAGCGCTCATGCTCCGTGCGCTGTTTGGAAATTTGTGCCTGAAAAATCGCTGAATAGTTAATACAAAAATAATAACCTCAACTTGGGTGCGCATAAATGAAATGTTCTTTTACCGTTGCGGCTGCCATGTGTGTATTGGCGCAGCAAGCCCATTCGGCTGGTTTCATTGATGATAGTAAGGCTGCGCTTAAACTGCGCAATTACTATATCAACAGCGATTATCGTGACTCTGCAACACCCGCGCAGAAAGCCGCCAATCAAAGTTATCAAGCGGAATGGGGACAGGCTTTCCAGCTGGAATTCATCTCCGGATACACCCAAGGCCCTGTAGGGTTCGGTGTCGATGCTTTAGGCATGTTGGGCGTAAAGCTCGATTCAAGCGCCGGCAAACATGGCAATCCAACGGGTACCAACTTCGGTGGTGTGGTGTTTCCAAGCGACGGCAACCATGCGGTTGACGATTTTTCCAGCCTGGGATTGACCGGGAAAGTGAAGATATCCAAGACCGAGTTGAAGCTTGGTACTCTGGTCCCGAAACTGCCGGTTATCTTCAGTAATGACGGGCGTTTGCTGCCGCAAACCTGGCAGGGAACCCAGGTTACCTCCGCAGACATCAAGGATCTGACCCTGGTAGGAGGGCAAATTGACGGGGTCAAGGGCCGGAACTCCAGCAATAACGAAAACATGTCAATTGCGGGTGCCAACAATCCTGTCACCGGTCGCTTCAGCAATAAATTCATTTATGTGGGTGGCGATTACAAACTGACCAAAGATCTGACCTTGCAATATTATTACGGCAACCTTGAAGATTTCTATAAGCAACACTTTCTAGGGCTGATTCATAACTGGGCAATAGGTTCGGGCGTTCTGACCAGTGATATTCGATATTTCAATAGCCAGGATGATGGTGCAAACGGCCATGACCCTGCTTATTTTACGACAGGCTACTACGGCGGTAATACGATAAAAGGCAAAGTCGACAATAACCTGTTCAGTGGATTATTTACCTATGCCGTTGCCGGTCACACCTTCGGAGCCGGCTATGAGGTCAGCAACGGAAAAAGCGATTTCCCTTATTTAAACCAGGGTGACGGTCCGACCACTTACACCATCACGGAAATGCAGGTTCAGAAATTCGTGCACGCTGGCGAGCAGTCCTGGCAAGCACGCTACGCTTTCGACTTCGCGAAACTGGGCTTGCCCGGTGCGACGGCGGGGGTTGTATACGTTAAAGGTGATGACATCAATACCATCGCTTCCAGCAATTCCAGTGAGTGGGAACGCGATATAACGCTGGCCTATGTCGTGCAATCGGGACCGTTAAAAGGCGTTAGCGTCATGTGGAAAAACGCAATGGTACGAAACAACATCCCAAACACCCGCCAACAAGACGAAAATCGGATAATCATTAATTACCAATTGGCATTGTTTTAGACGTTATCCGATAGAACGCAAGTGAAAGTATATTCAGCGGGTTAGCGGCCCGCTTAACTGACAGGCAGCACTTTCAGGAGTGTTGCGTGTACATGCCGTTCTCTTCCAACGGCATGTTTTATAGAAGAGAAACATTTCCCTTGATTGGGGTAGGGCGGTGCAAGTGATCCTTCACCGCCTTTTTTATTCCGAGTGTGCGATAGGCGACCGATTCAGCACGTCAGGATCGCTCATGATCCCAACGCTGCCTGCCAGCCACGTCGAGCCAGTGGAAGATCGAGCAAACGCTTGCCGGTGGCATCGCTGATGGCGTTGCCCAGCGCTGCGGCCATGGGGCCCTGGACGATTTCCGCGGCACCGAGAAATGGCTGATCCGGCTGATCGATCATGTGGATCTCGACCTGTTTCGGCACCTCGGGAAAACGCATGATCGGATAGCCACTCCAATCGAAGCTATGCAGGCCACCGGCGTCATAGAGGATTCGTTCATAGAGTGTCCAGCTGGCGGACTGCACGATGCCGCCCTGAATCTGATTGAGCAGCCCATCGGGGCTGACAATTTGCCCCACATCGACGGCGGCAACCACCCGATCAATCGTCACTTGCCCGGTCTGGCGCTGTACATGCAACTGCACGGCGATGGCGCAGTAACCCATGATGTTTTTATAGCGTGCGAAGGCGAAGCCGATTCCACTGCCGGGGCCTGTTGCTTTTTGCGGCCAGCGGAACGCACTGGCCACGCGATCCACCACCGCCCGTGCTCGCGGATCGCTCAAGTGATTCAGGCGAAACTGCACCGGATCCACAGCGGCCCGAGCCGCCAGTTCATCCACCGTACTTTCGATGGCGAACACGTTGATATGGGCACCGAGCGAACGCATGGCCGAAGTCCTGAATGGCATGGTCAGCACAAAATTCAGGTCAACCTGCAGGTTGGGTATCTCATACAACGGAACCGCGTTACGGTCGCCGTCACCCTCGGGTTGGGCGATCGGGACTGAAGGAGCAGGGGTGAAGGGTTTGGCCAATAGCCACGCCGGTAACAGGCGCCCGGCATTGACGATGCGCTCGTTGTGCGGAGTACTCCAGAGCTCGTATTTCCAGTCACGAAGACGCCCACTGTCGTCCAGTCCCGCTTCCACTTCGGCCAGCATTGCCGAGCTGTAGGGTTCCCAGAGATTTTCCTGTTCGCGCATCCATTGCACCCGTATTGGTTTGCCAGGCAGGGCCATGGCGATCAACGCGGCATCGGCGGCGGCGTCATCGGCGCCGTTGTGACCATAGCAGCCGGAGCCTTCAGCATGGATGCAGCGTACCTGCTGCACAGGCAGACCCAGCATCTGGGCGATGCCCATGCGCAGAGGATAAACACCCTGGGTGTGGGTCCAGACGGTCAGCGTCCCATCCTTGAACCACGCCACAGCGCAAGACGGCCCGATGGAACCGTGCATCAGGTATTGCTTGGTCACCCGTGCCTTGTACGCACGCGACTCAGGTTGCGTGAGGTTACCCTTGGCGCTCACCGGGTAGCGCCGCGTTGGCAGCTCGGTGAGGAGTTGATGGATATGTGTCGAGTCAGGTAGCGGATTACCTTCTGTCCAGCGGGCAGTGCCGTAGCCCTCGCGCATCGCTTTGACCGCCAGCCATTCATCGGAGGCGACCACGGCGAGGTAACTGCCGTTACGGACCAGCTTCACCACACCGGGGAGTTTGTTGAGGGCGGCCTCGTCAATGTCCAGTAGCTGACTGCCGCGCCGGGGGGGACGTATCACGCGAGCATGCAGCATATCGGGCAGGCGCATGTCCTGCACATAGGCCGCACCGCCGCTGACCTTGGCCGGGATGTCCAGCCGAGGCAATGATTTGCCGATCAGGGTGAAACTGCTGGCTGGCTTGAAGGGGGAACTCGCCGATGCGAAGCGATGCAATTGAACCCCGACCACCGCTTGTATGTAGGTCATGCTGCGGACTTGCCCATCGTAGATCACAGCGTCCCGCGTGCTCAGGCTGTCGATGTTGCATCGCCATTGGCGTGCCGCTGATTCGAGTAACAACTGACGCACCTGGGCCGCGGCATTGAACAATGCAGTGCCGCTGTCGACGATCGTATGGCTGCCGGCGGTATAACCCTCATTGGGTGTCAGCGCAGTGTCGGCAGTGAGAAAGCGGATGAGACCAGGTGATACTTCCAGGCGTTCAGCGGCGATCTGCAGGAGCGCGGTCTTGACGCCAGTGCCCAGCTCCACTTTGCCGGTGTAGACGGTGATGCCGTCTTTCGCGTCTATGCGGATCCAGGCGTCCAGATTGGGCGTGGCCCGCAGGCTGCCTGGCAGATCCGGCGCCAGGATCGCCGTCCCCAAGGTGTCCACTTCGGTGTCAGCGAAGGCACGCGGGATACCCGGGAGCATTGCGAATCCCATCACCAACGTGCCGTTTATCACGAAGGCGCGGCGGCTCAGATCGACGTTTTGCGCAGAGGATTTCATACCTTGTCTCCCTGCGCGATGACCGACTTGATAGCGGCAAGGATCCGCACATGAGTGCCACAGCGGCACAGGTTGGGAGCCATGTGGCGACGGATCGTTTCATCGTCTGGATGAGGGTTGGCCTCCAATAGAGCCTGCGCTCGTATGATCATCCCCGCGATGCAATAACCACACTGGGCCGCCTGTTCGTCGATAAAGGCTTTCTGCAACGGCCCCGGTTTGTCGGCGCTGCCCAGGCTCTCCACTGTACGCACTGATTTGCCCGCCAGCGCGCCGCAGGGTGTCAGGCATGAAAACACCGGTTTATCGTTCACTAAAACGGTGCAAGCGCCGCACTGACCCAAACCGCAGCCGTATTTCGCGCCATTGAGCCCTACCTGGTTGCGCAGGGCATACAGCAGCGGCATGTCTTGCGGGATGTCCAGTTCATGCGTCTTGCCGTTGATGTCGAGTGTGATCACGGTTGTTACTCCTGAGCCCGAATGCTGTTGATTGTCTTGTCGAGGTTTGTCCAGGGTCTGGTCGGGCAGCTCTCGTTGCGCAAGTACTCGGCAATTGCGGCGAGGTGGGAGTCATCCAGACTGTCTGCGAAGGCAGGCATGTAGTGGCTGGAAGCGGCGGTGGACATCGGGATGCCCTGCAGGATGGTTTGGATCAGGTTACGTGGCGAGTCCGCCGTCACTGCGCTGGTGTTTGCCAGAGCGGGCCTCGATTCAATGGCGCGCATGGGGGCGGCGGAGCCGTGGCAACTTGCGCAGGCACCGTCGAACAGCGACGCACCCGGCAACGCCTTGGCACTGGGCTTGGCCTCAGGGGAGCAGGGCGGTAACGTCACGTGCGAAGAGGTTTTTTTGAGGTCAAGAATATAGCGGGCGATGGCATGGGCATCTTCTACCGGCAATTGCGCAATGCTCAGGCTGACCGGCAACATCGGGCCCGCCGCCGCACTGTGATCTTCGGCGACCTTGCCCGTCAGATAGGCGACCAATTGGGCTTCATTCCAGGGGTGTTGCGCTTCGGCCATCCCGCGCAGGGAGGGGGCCGTCCAGCCGTCGACGATACTGCCGTTGAACAGTTCGCTGCTCTTCTCGCCGCCTATCAGATTCAGGGGCGAATGGCAGGATGAACAGTGTCCCGCGCCTTCGACCAGATAGCGTCCGCGGTTCCATTGCGCTGACCGGTCGGGAAGTGGTTCCAACGGATCCCCATGCAGGAACAGCAAGTTCCAGAAAGACACCAGCGCACGGAAGTTCATGGGGAAAACCATATGGTTTTCAGGTGCGGTGTATTTGACCGGGTCCACGCTCATCAGGAAGGCGTAGGCATCCGCGATATCGGCATCACTCAACTTTCGATAGTGCACGTACGGGAAAGCCGGATAGAGAAAGTGACCGTCGCGGGCGATGCCTTCACGCATGGCTCGTTCAAAGGCCTCCAGCGACCACTTGCCGATACCGGTTTCCCGGTCCGGGGTGATGTTGGTGGTGAAGAGTGTTCCGAAGGGCGTTTTCAATGGCAATCCGCCCGCCATGTAATCGCCTCCTGGCCGCGTGTGGCAGACCGCGCAGTCTCCCGCTTCGACGATGCGCCGGCCTCTGTCCAGGGTTTCGCGTCCGGCACTCTGAGGCTGGCTGGCAGTAGCTATTTCCGGCCTCCACATCATCCAGAACGCGAACCCTATCCCCACCACGCCAAGCGCCAGAACGGCACCGATGATCGTCTTGCGCTTCATCGCCTAACCTCTCGAACTGAGTAAACGACAGATTTTTCAATCCGCCGCGTGCGATTGGCGTACGGCGACTTTCTGCTCGGAGAGCTTAAACAGGGCGCTTGTGATGGAGTACCCCATCAAGGCGCAACGCTACATTGCGCCGGGCGCAACGACGGCAGTGCGCCGGCGCGCAGATCACCTCATCGTTGCGTTTTGCGAAAAGCAACGTTGCGTGGCAGGCGGATTCTCCGGGGGGCGCCGGACGCTTACCTTGGGGATGTGAAAACATTCAACCAAGGAGACCGTCATGAGTTTGCACTCATCCACTATTCAGGTGACTTACGACTTCATCTGCCCATGGTGCTGGATCGGTGAGGTGAATCTCGAACGCGCGCTTGCCGCTTCGGTTTTTTCAACTGACCGCCAAATCAGTTTCCTGCCTTACCAATTGAACCCGGACATGCCTGTTCGAGGCATGGATCGTAAAGCCTATCGCTCTGGCAAATTCGGCAGTTGGGCGCGCAGCCAGGCCATGGACGCGCAGGTCACCCACGCCGGTAAGGCCGTCGGCCTTGGCTTCCATTATGAGCGTGTCGAAACAACCCCCAACACCATGGCAGCGCATCGGTTGGTATGGCGGGAGCAACAGGCGGGTAAAGACGCTTCATTCCTGGTCAAGGCCATTTTCAAGGCGTACTTCGGCGAGGGGCGGGATATCGGCGACCTTAATGTGTTGGCCGATATCGGTGGCGAAACAGGGCTGGACCGAGGGGCCATTGTCGACTTTCTCAACACCGATGAAGGCACTGCTGAAGTCTTGAAACTCGAAGAGCAAATCAAGGCGTCCGGGGTGCGCTCGGTGCCGAGTATTCAGATCGCGGATGACGTGATCAGTGGCGCGCAACCCACCGAAATAATGATCCAGATACTGAAACGAAACCAGGCAGCTTGAGCCGCTTGTTCAATCCCGATCCATTCAGGAAATCATCATGTCTCGTCACTTGTTCAGCCCAATCAAACTCGGCCAACTCAACCTCAATCACCGTGTCGCCATGGCCCCTCTGACTCGCTCACGGGCGGGGCAGCCCGGCAACGTACCGACATCGATGAACGTCGAGTACTACCGCCAGCGCGCCAGTGCCGCGTTGATCATTACCGAGGCTACTCAGATTTCGCAGCAGGGTCAGGGTTACGCCTGGACGCCCGGCATCCATAGCGACGAGCAGATTCACGGCTGGAAAGCAGTCAGCGAAGCCGTGCATGCAGAGGGTGGGCGCATTTTCCTGCAGCTCTGGCATGTGGGGAGGGTGTCACACCCCGTGTTTCAACCCGACGGCGGCTTACCGGTGGCACCGACCGCACAGCCGGTCCCCGGCAAGACCTTCATCCTGAATGAGAAGGGTGAGGGGGTGTGGGGTGATGTACCTGTACCTCAGGAACTGGACATTCCGGGGATCGAAGCGATCGTTTCCGACTTCCGCAAGGCCGCTCGCAATGCGCTTCTGGCCGGTATGGACGGCGTGGAAATCCACGCGGGCAATGGCTACCTGCTGGACCAATTTATCAACAGCGATAGCAATCAGCGTAGCGATCGCTACGGTGGAAGTATTGAAAACCGTGCGCGGCTACTGCTCGAAGTCGTGCAAGCGGTGACCGAAGAAATAGGTGCCGAACGCGTTGCTGTGCGCCTGACACCGATGGGACGTTTCATGGGGATGGGCGATGACACCCCGGAACAGACCTTTGGCTACATTGCTTCCCGGCTCAATCAATGGAATCTCGCTTACCTGCACCTGGTGGAACCGATGATGGTCGGCACGGTGCTCGATGAAAGTAATGATCCGCGCTGGGACGCCATCATCAAACAGCTGCGTACTGACTTCCACGGCGTTCTGATGCTGGCGGGTGGTTACACCGGAGAAACCGCTGAACTGGCCATCGCGCAGGGGCGTGCCGACCTCATCGCTTTCGGTCGCCCATTCATTGCCAACCCCGACTTGCCCGCCCGCCTGCGCGGGCGTACCGAGCTCAACCTGGCGGACGGTAACAGCTTTTTTGGTGGCGATGCCAAGGGGTACATCGACTATCCGGCGCTGCCATAACGCAGCTCAAAACCGGTTGGTGTGGGAATCACCACTCTGCAAGGAGAAGGGTAATGAAGAGTCCGGATGTTCCAAAGGCCCTGGTCATCGGTGGTTCTCTGGGAGGACTGTTTGCCGCCACGGCGTTGCGGGCGATTGGCTGGCAAGTCGATGTTTTCGAGCGATCCCCCGTGGCAATGGATAGCCGTGGCGGTGGCATTGTTCTGCAAGCGGATGTCTTGCAGCATTTCCGCTATGCGGGCATCCAACATACCCGTGCGCTAGGTGTCCGGTCCCATGATCGTTTGTATCTGGATCGAGCCGGTACCGTCGTGCATAAAGAACCGATGCCGCAAACGCAGACGTCCTGGAACACACTGTACGGCTCGTTATTTTCTGCATTTCCTGTCGAGCATTATCACCGTGGCAAGACGCTGGTGGATCTGGCTCAGAATGAGCACCGAGTGACCGCGTTTTTTGCCGACGGCAGTCGTGCCCAGGCAGACCTGCTGGTGGGGGCCGATGGTGCGGGTTCATCTGTGCGAAATATAGTGTTGCCCGGGGCGCAACATAGCTATTCGGGCTATGTGGTTTGGCGTGGACTTGTCGATGAAGACCGACTTCCTGACTTCGCCAAGACGCAGCTTTACCAGGATTTTGTTTTTCAACAGGACCCTGGATCGCTGATGTTGGAATACATGGTGCCGGGCTTGAACGGCTCCGTTGATCCTGGCGAGCGCCGGTTCAACTGGCTGTGGTATTTGAAAGCCGCGCAAGGGCCGGAACTGGACGCCGTGCTCACTGATCGCGACGGCCAGCGGCGTAGCCACTCCATTCCACCGGGGGCTTTGGCTGCGGAGCAGGAGGCTTACATACGGGAAATGGCGGAGCGGCATGCGAACCCGGCTTTTCGCGAATTGATTCGCCAGACCAAGGACATTTTTGTCCAGGCGATCCTTGATCTCAACGTTCCTCAAATGGTGTTCGGACGTGTGCTGTTGACCGGCGATGCCGCTTTTGTGCCGCGACCTCATACCGCCGCAAGCACGGCCAAGGCGGCCCGCAATGCACTGTTCCTGGCGCAAGCAATCGACAACATTGGCGACCTCGATAAAGCCCTGCAGGCCTGGCAAAAACAGCAACTTGCAGAAGGCAGGCGCATGGGGGACAGGGGGGTGAGCATGGGCAATCGGATCATGGGCATCACTCCATCCTGATTCAGGGGCTCATATCGGGCTTGATCCACTACTGATTGAGCACAGCCATGCAAGACGTACGACGCCTGGTCATGCACAGTCGCTACCTTTCCTTTTCTATCCCGGACGCCGTTTATGGATAAGTTGCTGGCGCTCAAAATGTTTGTCGAAACCGTACGCTGTGGTGGTTATTCGTCAGCGGCGCGCAAACTTGGTATCTCCACTTCGTCTGTGACTCGGCAGGTAGCGGGGCTGGAAAGCGAGCTGGGCGCCAGCTTGTTGAACCGCACCACGCGCAACACAAGCGTCACGGTGGCGGGGCAGAACTATTACGAAAAGGCAGTGGTGATCCTCGAGGCCATCGACGAAGCGGATGCCGTCGTGACCGACCGTGGCAGCGAAGCTCAAGGACGCTTACGGGCCAGCGTCCCGGTGGAATTCGGCCGACGCATCATCGCTCCTCATCTGGGGCGACTGCTGGATCGTCATCCCGGCCTGGAGATCAGCCTCTCGCTGAGCGACGAGGTCAGTGACCTGCTCAGCGAGCAAATAGATGTGTCAGTGCGTCTTGGTTCATCGGTCGTCAGTGATGACATCGTCAGCAAGCGCCTGGGCGATTTCCAGCGTTGGGTTGTGGCGAGTCCCGAATACCTGACGCGTACCGGACTGCCCCGACACCCCCGTGACCTGTTGGAGCATCAATGCCTGCGTTTTGATTACTGTACGGGCCACCACAGTTGGACATTCCAGGGCGATGAGGAAATCATTCGCTTGAATGTGCAGGGACGGCTGCAAAGTAACAACGCCGACATTCTGCGCGAGGCAGCGTTGGCCGGGGGTGGGGTGACGCTATTGGCTGATTGGCTGGTGCGAGACGATGTCAGCGCAGGTCGCCTGACGCGCGTGCTGGAGCAGTATGAGGTCAACCCTGGCAGTGCGAGCACTTGTATCAATGCGCTGTACCTGCCCAATCATCGTGGTTCCAGTCGCATCAATGTGTTCATTGAGTTTCTTCAGGAAATACTCGCCCCCTGAGCACGTCCTGTGCATTTGGCAAGCCAGCCCGGGCGTCATCGGTGTCCCTGGATTTTGAGACCCGTTAGCCAGAAACCGGGTTAGAGTGTTCATCAATGTCTGTTCATAAGGGCCCTCCACTCGATTCGCGTAGTCGCGCCAAGCGGTTCCAGCGAACGAACAGGGCAAAAAAACCGTATATCAATCGTTATGTGAAAAATGAATCGTCCGCTGTTTGTTTCTCTAGATGGGCCCAAGGGAGCCGGCAAAACCACACTTTTGGAAGCCGTTACGAAAGTACTGAGGGCAGACAACAAAAAGGTGATCCGACTTTGCGAGAAAAAAAGCGATCCCTATAGGGGTGAAACAATGACCCTTGTGAACAAACTCGTCAGAAATCCCACCCGGGATTTGGAGTTGGAGGTTTGTGAGCGCTTTGCTGATAGCCGTACCTGGATTTCCCAGCACGTGCTGGCTAAACAGCCACCAGGCAGCATTATCTTGATCGATCGCTGGTACCCGTCTGATGCCGCGTTTCGCCGGATAGTCCCGTTTGCAGAGATTCTACAGTTGAACATCGATCGAAACGTGCGAGTGCCAGACCTGCATGTCGGGGTTGTCACCGCCCCTGAAATTTCATGGGCGAGGGCAGCGGCACGACGGCGTGGGCTGAGCAGTACTGTGATCCATAAGCTGGAAGAACATGTTGCTTGTACCAAGGCGTTCGAGCGAGCAATTGCAGATCACGGCTGGGTTTTATGCCGTAATGAAGGAACGATCGAAGACGCAACGATGCAGGTGATTTCTGAGATCTATAGCGTCCTTCGATGCCCCGTAGGCGAAGTTCGCTGCGCCGGCCTTGATGCGGTTGAGATAGCCGTAGATATAGATCGTTAGCAGGATCGAAGGGTTGATTTGTCGCCGCAGCGGTAGCCGGCTGATGCTTTGATCAGGGTGCCTGTTATCGAACTCTGAGCCGAAGTTTACTGGAGCTGGGGTATTGAGTTGGCTCGAACAGGGATCGGGGATTGGTAGCTTGAAAGAACCTTTGGTAGAAGTTCCACCCAGACACATAATTTGACTTATGGGTTATGTTGATTGTTCACCGTTAATAAAAAAACAGCACATTCAATTGCTTACGATCTAGCAAAAAATATTCTGTTCATAAAAAAGAGTTCATGAATGACGGTCGTTGCCCCATAAGCACATGGGTAAGTACATCGCAGATCTAGGACGTCGTGTTTGACCTGGCTAAAGGCGGGTGTGGCGCAAAGAGCGGGAAGCAGGGAATGCATATTGTCGTGTTTCCCAATCACTTCGCTGAAACGCCTGATTGTGTTCTCGCGGCTGCTCGGCTAAGTCGTTGGCGATAGCCTGCTTCAGACCGTTTTTTGCCTGTCGCGAAACGCCGCGCCGACCCAAAGCTGTCGGTCAGCAATGGCAGGACTCAGCCAAAAGCAGAAACTCGAAACCCGCGATGTCAGATCAATCTGGACGCAGGTGGGCTTTTGTAGGATTGTCCTTGGCTATGTCCAATAGATCCGACAGTCAAGAAAGAGAAAAATGGATACTAGGAAACTGCGTCACGTTTTGGGGCTGGTAGAGCACCTGACATTCACCCGAGCTAGTATCGAGGTCAACTTGAGTCAGCCGGCCCTGTCTCGGAGCATTCAGTCGATCGAAGCCGAACTTGGGGTTCAGTTGTTTGATCGCGGGCCCACTGGTGTTGAGCTGACCCCCTACGGCGAGGTGTTTACCGAACGGGCGCGTAAGGTACTGGCCGAACTCAATGAGTTGCGCCGGGACATCGAGTTGGTGCGGCGCGGCGAGTATGGCGAGATTGCCCTGGGTTTCGGGCCGACGGCGGCCGCCCTGCTCAAGACGCCACTGCTGGAGCATTTTGCCCTGAATGCACCGCAGGTACGGCTGACCGTCAAGGGCGGCACTTATGAAGAGTTGTTGAGATTGCTGCTGGAGGAGAAAATCGATATTTTTTTCGGCGATGTGGCGCTGCTGTCCTATCGGCAGGATTTGCAGGTCGATTGGTTACCCAGTTGGCGCAGCGGTTTCTTTTGTGCCGCCAACCATCCTCTGGCGCAAAGAAGCCTGGTCACCCCGGCCGAGTTGTTGGATTACCCCTTGGGCTGCATCAAGTTGTCAGCTTGGGCCATGGCTGACCTGGATGTGTATTTTGAGGGATCTATCGAGGCGGCCATTCATTTTCAGACTGATGTGCTCGCAGATCTGGAGGCATTGGCTCTGGCCGGGAACGCGGTGATCTTTGGCAGCCGTCCGGCTTTTTGGCAGGCATTGGGCGGCGGTCGGTTGCAGGAAATCGCCTTGAGTCCGCCGCTGCAACGAAGCGCGCGTTTCGGCTCGGTCAGCCTTGCAGGACGTACCTTGGCCCCCTCGGTGAAGGGGGCCAAGGCGTTGGCCCATAAAATTTTCGCAGGTTACGCCGAACTGCTGGCCGTGACGCCCGCAGTTGACGGTTGATCAACCCGGGGCCGGGTGCCTTCAGCGTCGGCCGAGCACTGCATTTCATGCAACAGCGGATCGATGTGGCGGTTGGCGTACCAAGTGTAGAAGCCGGTGACAGCGACACAGAACCAGTACAGGCCAATTCCCGCCACGATGCCGGTGGTCAGCCGCGACTCTGTCGACAGCGGCAGGGTCAGCCAGTGGGGAACAAACGCCACCAGCAGGATAAAGCCGAAGTAGGTGCCCAGGGTCAGTACGGTCAGCCCCAGGATTAACCTGAGTCGGATTTTTTTCAGACGGGCCAGAGACGTGTCGCTTTTGGGGGCAATGAACGGGGTCGGCATGGTAGGTACCTCGTTTGCAATTAGGGGTCAGTGAGCCACGGCGTTGCTGGCGTTGATGCCGGTCAGCGAACGGTAGTGCTGGGCATCGAACCTGGCGCGCTCGGCTTGGGCCGACGGGCTTCGGTCGGTGACCGAGGCGACCCAGGCGGCTATAAAGGCCAAGCTCATGGAGAACAGCGCGGGGTTGGAATAAGGGAATATCGCCGTATCGTGCCCCAGCACACCCACCCAAATCGTCGGTCCCAGTACCAGCAGGCCCACCGACGAGATGAGACCGCACAGGCAGGCGGCGACGACACCTCGGGTGGTCAGTCCGCGCCAGTATATCGACAGGACCAGCATCGGAAAGTTGGTGCTTGCGGCAACCGCGAATACCAGGCCAGCGAGGAAGCTGATGTTCAGGTTCTGCACCAGTTGCGAGAGCAGCAGGGCGACGACGATCAGGGTGATGCAAGCCCCCCGGAATATTTTCAGTTCTCGCTTGGGGTCATTTTCTTTCTGGCGGAACAGGTGGGTGTAGATATCGTGGCCGACCGCCGACGCGCCGGAGATGGTCAGGCCGGCGACGACCGCGAGGATGGTAGCGAAGGCTACGGCGGACATAACCCCCAGGAACAGTTCGCCCCCGAAGAAGGTACCCAGGTGCATCGCGGCCATGTTGTTGCCACCGATCAGGGTTTGGCTGGCGGTGTCGAGGAACTGTGGGTTACCTATGACGAAAATCGCTGCACCCGCGCCGATCACCACTATCAGGGTGTAGAAGTAAGCAATGATGCAGGTGGCGTAGAAGGCCGACTGGCGGGCGGCGGCGCCGTTTTTCACGGTGAAGAAGCGGATCAGGATATGGGGTAAGCCGACCATGCCGAAGATCAGCGAGACTCCAAGGGAAATTGCATCAATCGGGTTGGCGATCAGTTTACTGGGGGCCAATACGGCCAAGCCCTGGGGATAGGCCTGGATCACTCTGTCGAGCAGCTGGTTAGTACTGAAACCGACACTTTTCAGCACCATGAAACAGAGGAAGCTGCCAATTGCCAAAATCAGCACGGCCTTTGTGATCTGCACCCAAGTGGTGGCCAACATGCCGCCGAAAAGCACATAAAACAGGACCAGAATGCCGACCATGCCCACCGAGAACAGATAGGGCGTACCAAACAGCAATTGGATCAGTTTGCCGGCGCCGACCATCTGCACCACCAGATAGAGCAGCACGATGACTAGAGAGTTGGCGGCAGTCAGCAGGTGTACCGGGCGTTTTTGCAGGCGGAACGAAACCACATCCGAGAGGGTGTAATGGCCAAGATTGCGCAAGGGTTCGGCCACCAGAAACAATAGGATCGGCCAGCCGACCAGGGTGCCGACCCCATAGATCAAACTGTCATAGCCGTACAGGGCCTGCATGGCCACGGCGCCGAGAAAGGTCGATGCTGACATGTAGTCGCCAGCCAAGGCAAAGCCGTTTTGCCAGGGCGTGATGCCGCCGCCGGCGGTGTAGAAGTCCGCGGTGCTGTGGTTGCGGCGGCTGGCCCAACGGGTGATGCCGAGGGTCAGGGTGACCAGCAGGAAAAACGGCACCAGGGTGTGCCAGTTGGCGGCGTAACTGCTGCCAGTGGCCGCACTGGCCGGGTTCGAAAGCAGCAGCAGGAACAGCAGTGAAAAACACGCTGGCAGGGCTTTGGGTTTCATGCCGGGCTCCGGGCTTTGTTGTTGTTGTTGTTGTTGTTGTTGTTGTTGCGTCAGGCGCCAAGGCGCAAGCGCACTAATTGCTCGAACATCGCGACTCCGGTGCTCGCCACCTCATCGTTGAAGTCGTAGTGCGGGTGGTGACACATGGGGCCGTCCTGCCCCAACAGGAAATGACAACCGGGACGTTCCTGGAGAAACACTGCAACGTCATCACCGGCCATGATCGGTGCGACGTTGTCGAACAGGTTATGGGCCCCGACTACACTCTTCGCGGCGCGGATCACGTGCTGGGTATGCTCCGGACTGTTGACCACTGGTGGGGTGCTGTTGGATAGCGTCATGTCGATTTGACAATGATGACTCAGTGCCAGCCCCTGGCAGACCTCACGCATGCGCTCGATGACCTGCTGGCGAATAGGGATAGACAGGGTACGCACGGTGCCATTGAGCTGGGCGAACTCAGGGATAACGTTGTTAGTCTCTCCAGCCTGGAAGCGGCAGACACTGACGACTGCGTTTTCTATCGGATCGACGTTGCGGCTCACGATGCTTTGCAGGGCTGTGACCAGGCTCGAGCCGATAACGATCGGGTCGACGCTCAAATGCGGCATACCGCCGTGGCTGCCCACGCCGGTGATGCGGATCGAGAAGAAGTCCACCGAGGCCATCTGGGCACCGGTGCGTACGCCAATGGTGCCCGCAGCCAGGGAAGGGTGATTGTGCAGGGAATAGACTTCATCGAAAGGGAAACGCTGCAGCAAGCCATCCTCCAGCATGGCCCGACTACCCTGGACGATCTCCTCGGCAGGTTGGAATATCAGCACCACTTTGCCGCTAAAATTCCGCTTCTGGGCCAAGAGACGGGCCGTACCCAGGAGGATGGCAGTATGACCATCGTGGCCGCAGCCGTGGAATATCCCGTGATTCAGGGAGCGATATGAGGGCTGCCCTTCTTCGACGATAGGCAAGGCATCCATGTCGGCGCGAAAGGCGATACTCGGTCCAGGGCCAAGGCTGCCGTGGATCACCCCGATGACACCCGTCTGGCCAATACCGGTGTGGGTTTCGATATCCCAGGAACGCAGATGTTCGGCGACGAAGTTGGCGGTCTTGTGTTCCTTGAAGGCGATTTCCGGCTGGCTGTGAATCTGTTGGCGCCAGACGCGCATTTCAGTGGCCAGGGCTTGGATTTCAGGGCAAATAGCCATGTGCATGGGTCCTTTGACTTGGAGGCTGAGAGTAGAGCTTGCTAACTCTTGTCCGCATCATGCAGGAGTGGAAATACCGCGGACCAATGCAAACTTAGGACGTAGCTATGTGCTCTTTGCATAGCTGATGCACCCCGTAGTTATCGGAGGTTCAGCAACCTGGTCGCGGCGCGGGTTACTTTCATTTCAAGGTTTGCTGCTGGTCGATTTCGGTTGAGTATGACCGGCAGCAGTCGCTCCGAAAGGACTCTGAGACTGATCGAATTGGCTTAGGTGGGAATTGTCGCCGATCGCAACAATACAGGGACTCGATTCGCCAGCAAAACGACGGTTTTCATGAGTGAAGGACCGCTTCTGGCCGATTCTGTTGAAAAAGTCGGTTCGCCCAAACAGCCTGGTCATTGACTGGTTAAAACGCCTTTTTTGCACACTGCTACGTGAAATCTGAGTCCGGAAGCCTCTGCCGAAAGTAAAGATTTCAATCTCGGACGTATACTTTTCTGCTGCGGAAACCATGGTCGACTTTTTCAACAGAATCGGCCGATAGCAGCCCATCACGAAGGGCAGTTATCGGCTGTGGATTCAACCGGTCGATGCAACACAACTAAATTCTGTGTAAGCAGAAGGAGTGTTGCAGATGAAGCAGAGACCTCGGATCTATTACACCGAAAGCCAGAAAAAACTGATGTGGGATCACTGGCAGAAAGGCGACTCTCTCCAGCACATCGCCCAACTATTTGATCGAAACCATTCATCGATACAGCGCATCTTGGCGGAAACAGGCGGTATCAGACCCGCTGTACGCCACAGGTCCAGATTGGCGCTGACGTTGGCTGAGCGCGAAGAGATTTCGCGTGCAGTGGTGGCAGGTAACTCGATCCGTTCCATGGCCGCGCTGCTAGGGCGAGCAGCCTCTACGATCAGTCGTGAGATCAGACGCAACGGTGGTCAAGGATGCTACCGGGCTAATCGAGCTGATCAGGTTGCCTGGGATCGCGCCCATCGACCTAAGGTCTGCAAACCTACCCGATATCGATTTTTTAATGTAAGCGTCCGGCGAGGTCAGCTTACCGATACCAGCGATAACGGCATATTACGAGGTGGCGTTAGCGGCCGGGGCGAACACCCCGGCCATTGTTATCACTGGTCTTCACCTTTGGAATCAAGCTCTATGCGGGCTTTGCCCACGTCCTTTGCGCTTAGGCGTGGTGCACTGTTATCCAGGCTGCGTCCGGGACATTGTGGAGCGGCGCCCAACCACGGCTGGGCGCCATTTGACTCAGCCAGTGTGGTGACTCTCGGCAAGGCCGTAGACGGATGTGTCAATGCCTTCGAAGCGCGCTTTTAACTGCAGCGCGAGATACAGCGAATAATGCCGTGACTGATGCAGGTTGCCACCGTGGAACCAGAGGTTTTCCTGTTGTGTTGGCTTCCACATGTTCCGCAGTTCGCCCTCGTACGGGCCAGGATCATTCGTGGTTCCAGAACCCAAGCCCCAGCAGCGGCCGACCTTGTCAGCTACTTCCTGGGAAATCAGCTTCGCCGCCCAACCATTCATTGAGCCATAGCCCGTGGCGTAGACGATCAGATCTGCCGGTAGTCGGCTGCCATCGTTGAGTACGACGGCATCTGCTTCGATGCGTTCGACACCCAGGCCAGGCGCGCTCTTGAGCTTGATCGTGCCATTAGCGATCAGTTCGGATGCGCCGACGTCGATGTAGTAACCAGAACCACGGCGTACGTACTTCATAAACAGGCCAGACTCGTCGTCACCGAAATCGAGCATGAAGCCGGCCTTGGCCAAGCGCTCGTAGAAGTCCTTATCACGCTCCTTGATCGCGTCAAAGATGGGTTGATGAAAGCTTGGCATAACCTTGTAGGGGATCGAGGCGAACAGCATGTCGGCCTTGTCCGTGGTCAAACCCGTCTCCAGGGCGTCTTCAGAGTAGAGCCCGCCGAAGACGAGATCCATTAAACTGTCGGAACGCACGATGTGGGTGCTGGAGCGTTGCACCATGGTCACCTCGGCGCCGTTCTCCACCAAGTCGGCGCAGATATCGTGAGCCGAATTGTTAGCACCGATGACCACCGCGCGCTTGCCGCTCCAGGCGTCTCCACCGGGATGGCGGCTGGAATGGTGCTGCTGACCATTGAAAACCTCGGCACCCGGATAACTAGGAACATTGGGTACGCCAGACATGCCGGTGGCGAGGATCAACTGGGTAGGCTGTAAAGTCACACGCTCGCCATCGCGCTGCACTTCAACCTTCCAGGTGCCACTTTGCTCGTCAAAGCTGGCGCTCACGCATTCGGTACGCGGCCAATAATTGAGCTCCATGACTTTGGTGTACATTTCCAGCCAGTCGCCAATCTGGTCTTTTGGGGTGAAGACTGGCCAGTGATCGGGGAAGGGCAGGTAAGGCATATGGTCGTACCAGACAGGGTCGTGCAGGCACAGCGACTTGTAGCGACCGCGCCACTGATCGCCAGGACGCTCGGCTTTGTCGACGATCAGAGTTGGCACGCCCATTCGCTTGAGCCGCGCAGCGAGCCCCAGCCCACCCTGGCCGCCGCCCACGATCAGGCAGTAAGGTTGGGTGTTGATGCCTAGCGAAGCTTCTTCATCACGACGGCGTTCCAGCCAGTTGCGTTTGTCGGCATGGGCGTGACCATGATTGGCACCCATTGGACGACGGCGGCCGCTGGGTTCTTCAAAGCCTTTAAGCTCGCGCATGGTCGTCAGCAGCGTCCAGCACAGGCCCTCCTTTAGACGCACGTAGCCTTTACCTCGCGCCGCGTTGGTTTCCAGGCTGATCCAACCTTCGAGCACACCGTTATTCAGCGTCGCCTCACCTTCCAGTTTCCATCGCTCAGGACGAGTCCGGTCGAGGCGTGTTTCGAGCATGTCTCGGATGGTAGGCTTGCCTTCCAAGGTCACTAAGTTCCAGCTGAAAAGTAGCAGGTCACGCCAGTGACACTCTTCGGCAAACAATTGCAGCGCGCCGTCCAAATCACGTTGGGCGAGACGCTCGCCGAGGTTTTCGACCCAGGCCGCGAGTTGAGCAGTCGGCGTTTGCAGAGGTGTTTCGACAGCGATGTTCATGGGGCTTCTCCCGATCTTGTTGTTTTTGTAACAACTTGCCCCACAGCAAGGCCCGGGCCATCTTCGCGAAAGCCCCATTGCAGAGCTGCTGCTGCAGTATTGCTCAGACTTGGATTCGGATCTCTGTCACGATTCTGGAAATGGTGGATGACAGAGTGTCACTCGGTGCAAAAAGCGCTCGTTGCGATCTTTTCATATAAGCTGCGAACAGCCCCGTGTCCTAACCGTAGCGGAGAACAAGAACAATGAAGCCGGCCTTGATCAACGCCCATGCACAACAAGTGCTACAAGCCGTGCAGGGCACTCCCGCCAGCCACGGCCATACTGCTGACCTGGCCATCACACGATCTTGGCGCCGGTGCCTGGATCAGCATCAGCTCGATCCCGCCAGCCGCCGCGCGCCTAATGTAGTTGAGCACCCACGCTTACAGGATCACCGCGCGCCACTGGAACACATCATCTCCGTGGCGCACTGGCAGATGAGCAGTTTGCACCAACAACTCGGGCGTGACGGCCACGTGGTGCTACTCACCGATGCCCGCGGTGTGGCGATTGACAGTGTGTTCAACGAAACCGAACGAGCCGAGTTCCAGCGTTCCGGACTGTGGCTCGGTTCGGTATGGAGCGAGGATTGCGAGGGTACCAACGGTGTCGGCACCTGCTTGGTCGAGCGACAGCACGTAACCATCCGTCGTGATGAACATTTCCGGGGTAAGCACGTCGGCTTAACGTGTTCGGCTAGCCCGATATTTGATGCGAGCGGAGAGTTGCTTGCCGTGCTCAACCTCTCCTCTGTGCGGGAGGAACACAGTCTTCAGCAACGCTTCAAGGCCATGGCGTTGACCAACCTGTCAGCCAAGTTGATCGAGAGCTGTTTTTTCTTAGGGCATGATCCGCAGCGATACTTGCTGCGCTTCCACCCTGAGGCAGGCTTCGTTGGGCTGCTGGGTGAAGGTCTGCTCAGTTTCGACGAGAGTGCCCGTATCTGTTCAGTCAATGATGCTGCGCTGGATCTGCTGGGCCTCAGTCGTGACCAGGTGGTTGGGCAATCTCTGACGATGCTGCTGGAAACACCTATCGATCAGGTGATGAGTCAGGCCAGCTCTCAGCCGAGTGTCTGTTGGCCAATGCGGCTGGTGGACGGACGCCTGCTCTACGGACAGTTGCGAGAACCCTTACGCCAGGTGCCTTTAGTTACTCCTGCAATCCCCAAAATCAACGACGTGCACGTGTGTCTGGAAGACCCGCGCCTGCAACGCGGCTTTGCTCGCGCATTGCGTGTTTTGGAGCGTGACGTTCCGGTGTTTTTACAGGGCGAAACCGGTACCGGCAAAGAAGCTTTTGCTGCGGCGCTGCATCGTGCCAGCTCCAGAGCGAACCAGCCGTTTGTGGCGATCAATTGCGCGGCCATTCCAGAAACGCTGATCGAGAGCGAGCTGTTCGGCTATCGCAGCGGCAGCTTCACCGGCGCACGCAAGGACGGGATGATCGGTAAGCTGGAGCAGGCCCATGGCGGCATTCTATTTCTCGATGAGATCGCCGATATGCCACTGGCGTTACAGACTCGCCTGTTGCGTGTGCTGGAGGAACGTCAAGTGGTGCCACTAGGCGGCGCGACGGCACGTCCGCTCGACGTACGCCTTATCAGTGCCAGCCACCAGGATCTGCACGCCTGTGTGGCCGAAGGGCGTTTTCGCGAAGATCTGTTTTATCGCATTGCTGGGTTCGCCGTGCAGCTCCCGCCGCTGCGCGAACGATCAGACAAGGGCCGTTTGCTCGACCTATTGCTGCGCGAGGAGACAGCAGGGGCCAGAGTTCGGCTGGAAGCGGGTGTCAGAGAGCGCTTGCTGGCGCAGCCTTGGCCAGGCAATGTTCGGCAGCTGCGTACGTGTCTGCGCACACTGGTAGCGTTGGCGTTGGAGGGGCGTGTCACCCTGGACGACTTGGCGGAGTTGCTGCCGGAGGCGCCAGCGACAGCCGCGCTGGCCGAAAATCCGCTTGGAGTATCCGAACGGCAGACGCTGCTAACGTTGATTGAGGCGGAACACTGGCATATCGCCCATGTTGCCGCCCGCCTAGGAATCAGCCGAAATACGCTCTATCGCAAACTGCGTCATCACGGTATTTCACGACCCGGCTGAGTGCAGAATGACATCGTCGCGTTTCCTGCCTCTGTGGACTTGGACTGAAGGTAGAAACGACATGTGTTCTCGACCTTATCTGTTGACCGGAGAGGGAAGGGCTCGCTTGAGCTTCGTTACGTGCCTCAGTCAGCGGTAGCACCTGATGTTGATTGTTGTAATCGCTCCAGCCCGAGCTGGTGATTCAAAACCAGTTCATGCAACTGAAACACTGACGAAACATTCCGGCCATATGATTCGCGTCACCGAAACCTAGGAGGGTTGGAGATGAATCGGCCATCAAGAAGCATGCGCAAACTGCTCGACGCTGTCGCCACCAACAATGAGAGCGCGGCGCTGGATGTGATGCGTGCGGCCGAGCAACTGCAAGACGAAGTGCTTCGCCAGCGGTTACTCAACCTGATTCATCGACTCAACCAAGACGCCAATGACTTGCGAATGGCGCGGGACGATATCCAAGGCGGAGCCATCAAGCTCGCGTGACCCGCGTCCACCACTTAAATCTAGTCCGCCTAAGCCACACTTTGGGTGGCGCGATGAACAGCTTTATTTCAATCCCGGCAGCGCTGAGCCCTCCATGGCTTACAGCCAAAGCTGCTGCCAGGTAGAACGCTTACATTTGCTCGGAATCTGTTGTTCCTTGAGCGAATGAACTGGATGCGGCTTCAATCCGTTCCTGCAACTGAGTCACGTATGTCTTCGCTTCTTCCAGGTTCTGGAACGACACTGCATTGCTGTCGAGCCAGACCGTGCATCCACTGCCTTCCTCATGCGCTTCAATTCTGACGTTCATCTGCAATCCCTATGCGTTTTGGTGCGGCGGATCGTAGCGTACTTTGCAGATGTATCAAAATGAAACAATGGCTCTAGATCAATGCTTTGGCGAAGCATCCGGTTCAGGCCGCTTTGCAAAAAACAGTAGGAATATTTCCTCGGCAGGTATCGTCCCAATCACTGATGGAAATGTGAAAGCAGGGGAGATGCCGTTCTCAACGCTTGCTGAAAGCCAGCCGAGTGGCAAACAGAACAAAGACCATACCGGTGGTGCGATCCATCCACTTGGTCACATTTTCACGCCGCAAAATGCCAGCCAGTGGTTGAGTGGCGCCAATCAACATTGACGACCACAGTAAACCGAGCACCACGTGGATGCTGACCAAGCCAAATGTCCAGGCAATCAAGGAGTGCCCTTGGGGAATGAACTGAGGGAGAAAAGAGACGTAGAAAATGCCAACCTTGGGATTAAGGACGTTCCCCATCATTCCCTTCAGAAACCAGTTTGCATTTGGCTTTCCGTCGGTTTCAGCGGGCGACAGTGAGGGACGTGGACGCAAGAGCATATTCAAACCAAACCAAACCAAGCCAGGCTAGGTAAGCGGCGCCACAGTATTTCAAGAGATTGAATGCCAGCTCAGAGACTGCAATCAACGCACCCAGACCAAAGGCGACCGCGGCGCCCCACAACAGGCAGCCGGCATTGATACCCGGCGCAGCTCTGAATGCCTGTTGTTTACCTTCCACAGTTGCGGTTCTCAAGACCAATGCGGTATCGAGGCCTGGAGTCAGCGTCAGTAGAGTGGCGGCGAAGGTAAACGCTAAAAGATTTTCGGCGAATACATGGGATTTAGAGGCTGCTAAGTGCTGTTCAATTTCACATATCCCCGTTCGTTCTCTATCCTCTTGAAAAATAATCAACTTGAAAATAACTGTCAGAAATCACCGTTAATCTGACACCAAAAAACGGTAATCAAAGAAAGTAGGTCTATATGAATCAATAAGTTACATATCCACGGTGATTTGGACAAGCGGTACCTTTCCTCGACTGATCGCGGGCTATGCTCTCTCTCATACGATCACTGGTACTTTGATCGCTCCTGAAAGGAGAGTTCTTCCATGTCATATGTAGGCGCTTTCGCAACCTCGGATTTAGGGCCTGAACTGCTCGTTGTGATGAGTATCCATCGGCCGCCCCGAGACATCGTAAAACTCTGCAGGCTGTCTGACGGGCATTGCTTCTCCCTCAGCCCAGCGCGAGTGCACGTCCTGGATAATGGTTATAGCGTTTTCGAGGATCATATGTATGAGGAAGTGGAAAAGTTTCGGCTCGCCCATCCCCAATACTCATCGGCACCCACAGGGCGCGAGGCTGGTAATGGGTCAATCCTCTCGAAATACATCAGAGTCATCTTAGAAACATCAGCCAATTATCGCCGCATGCCTTTGACAACCTATATCATTCACAAAGAGTTTGTGCGTTCATATTTTCCGTCATATACCACGGTCGACTGCTGGCAACACGTTTGCTATATGTGCCAGCTCCACGAAATCGAACCCCCAACGGTAAATTTGGTGCGCAGTAGGCTGCGTCAATTCGCTAATCAGTACCGCACATTGCTTATTGACCAGCGCCGGTAGTAATCGTCATGGACTACGTGGTGGGCGAGAGCGTACTGCTCGAAGAGCGTGGTGGAATATTCACCGTTCTCGATTTTGACACTGAGACAGATAGCTATGTAGTCCAGCCTTCAGGGAAACTAGAACAGCCCTCTAAAGTCCATAGGGACAGCCTCCTAAAGATTTCCTCGGATATTACTGAGCGTATTCGGGGGGAGGTTTTTGCTGATGTAGAGCAACAACGCAAAGAGGCTGAAAAGCCGAAGCCGGCGTCCAGGTACACGGACGATCAGATTCTAACGGCTAGGGAGCGTGCACGTGTTATCCATCCATTGTACGAAGCCGAAAGAGCCGAAGCAAAAAAAATAACCAAGGCCGATAAAGTGTGGGCCATGGGGAAGTTGGGGGTTAAATTAACAGTTCTGAATGACCTGTTGGCTAGATATCGTAAATGGCCCGACTGGGAGAGTTTAATACCTGGTATACCAGGGCGTCGCAAAGGCGAAACCCGCTTCGACCCAAATGTCGAAGCCATAATGGCAACAGCAAGCAAAGAGGACACTGTAGGCCCAGGCGGCACCGTGCAGGCTGCGATTAACGGTACTCAGGCGCGGTGTTTAGAGGCCTGTGAGATAGCCCCATCTCCATCAACTATCAGGCGTCGGCACAAACAGAATATCTCTGCTCGCGAAGCGCTAGCAAATGATAAAGGCCCTAAAGCAGCGCGTGATAAATTTGACACATTTGACCACGGCACGTTCACTACTCATGCCTTGCAACTGATTCATGCTGACAATAGCCCATTAGACTGTCACGCAACTGATCCCAAAACTGGTCGTTGGCTCGGTAGACCAAATCTAACTATTATAGTAGATGATCATACAGGTTCTTACCTTGGCTTCGCGCTTACGTTCCGAGCGTCATCGCGAAACACTCTGGCTGATGCCATGCTCATGGCAATACAGCCTAAAGATGCGTTGATGGAGGAGTTTGGGTTATCTGGCAGATTTGTTTGGATGCAATATGGGGCAGGGGAAAACTATCGAGTTGATGGCGGGGGTGACCTAAACGCCAAAACCGTGCTAGTTGGTCTTGACAAGCACGGTATCATTCCGCATAGGAGAATGCGCCCCCAAAGCGGCGGTAAGGTTGAGCGGGGATTTGGAAAGATAAACCCACTTTTCATGCAAAGGCTGAAGGGTGCAATTGCATCGAACCGTAAAATTGCTCGGGGTGAAAATCCTCAGGCTATGGCTACTTATTCCATCACTGATTTATTCATCCTTATAATTACACAAATTTGCATTTGGCATGAACGCCCTGGCGATAATGGATTAACACCTAATCAACACTGGCAGAACAGCTTCGGTATACATGATGGCGTTATCAGGGTTCCGAGAACCCTACCAGATCCTAAACATTTTTGGATAGACATACTTCACGAGTATCATATTAGCGTTCGGCGTGAAGGAATTTTAACGATTGGGTTACTTTACGAGGTCGGCCCGTACAAACATAAAGTTGGCACGCCGGTAAGGCTCAAGATCGATCACAATGATATACATCGAGCCTGGGTAGAGTTTGATAGTGAATGGATCGAGGTCTCTTTGATTAACAAGGATAGTGATGGTATTCCGAAAACAATGTGGGCGTGGGATATCAAAAGAAAGTTTGGCCAGAAGACAGGACAACTCACGATCGTAGGGTTGCTGTACGTTAATGAGCAGCGAAGGTTAATGACGTCACTAGTCACGGATACGCAACAGAGGAGGCTGGAAGAGTCAAAAGCGCTCCAAGAGCGTGTGTTGTCCTCATTAAGCCCAGGCCTACTGAGTCAACGCACCGAACCCACGACGCTTACCGAGCCCTTTTCGTCGCCCGACGCGAAGATTTCCAAGGGCAATCAAGCTACAGATGCGTCGAAAGGACGCTCTGCATCGCAGCCACGTGGCCCCGCGCCACCGATGATGGGAGACGATGACCTATGAGTCACCTTACTGAGAAGACCCAAGAGCTGTTCGACCTGCCACGCGAAGAGCGGGCGCTTGCCTGCATGCGTGAAATCTTTCTTATGCACCCCACGGCGATGGCGGCGGAGCTGAGCGCACAGCGTTTGGTGTCGTTACCCAGGTGCACTTCTAATGCCGGGATGTCCTTGATTGCTCATCCTGGGCTTGGAAAATCGTTACTAGGTCAGCGCTGGCAGACACAAAGCTGCAAGCCGAACTCAATATGGGCCGGCAAGGTGATCTACATCGACCTTGTGCAGAACCAAGCAAACCTGAACATCATGAAGCTCTTTCTGGCGGAAATGGGGAGGAAGTTTTACAAGCGGCCGCTTACGCTGTCCTACCGTGATATAGCGCTGGCTCAGCAGTTGATCAAGGAAAATAATGTTCGCGCTGTGTTCATCGATGAAGTCCCGCTGCTTAGCCAGATACTGTCGCAGAAGCGGCTCAATGGAGAGCATGGCGCAATAAAGGGGCTTTCTGGGCCTGATTGGCAGTTGAACGTGATGTTAAGCGGAACGCCGGATGGTCTTCGCGAGGTTTTCAGCAATGATGCAACACTCATGACACGGTTCAATCTTCGGAAAGCTGGGCTAACTGAATGGACGAGTGATTACGAAGGGGAATCGTTCGTGAACGGCTATCTCTGCTACATGCCTCTGTGTCAGAAGTCGATCGTCAACTCAGAACTCCTTAAAGTTTTGTCTGACTGCGCCCGTACGACAACAACTGAAAATGGTGTCCAGGTAGAGTACCGTTCGCGCCGAGCCGTCGTGGATATTTTGAGAGAGGCCTGTCGGATGGCCGTCGAGAGCGGCCAGGAATACATCAACGCGGAGAGCATCTTGAACGCATGGAAGAGCATGCAGGGTGTCAACAAAGCACTGGAGATCCTGGAAACTCGGCCAATGCCGTATCCAGAAACGACGCTCGACGGATAAGCAGGCGGGTGTAAGCAGACAGTTCGGTGTAACCACCTTTTTTTGCTGCGCACCGAACTTCGGGGCGAGCTAGCTGTTAGTGGTATACCGACATCTCTTGCAGCGCAACGCCATAACCCAAGAAAAATTGCAATTTCCAGACCTCGCGCAAGCGCGACAGGAGCTCGGCGTTGATCCACCATGAACCCGAGGAGTTTTGGTCTGAAGCCTCTGGCAACCAAGACGCCCTGAACGAGTGTTATCAGTTCATGGAGCGCCAGTGTAGCGCCTTAGAGGAGGGGGCAGCCCGCGCGCGGCGAGAAGTAATGTTTGTAGTAGGTGTACCAGGATGTGGTGCTACCGCCCTGGCCAGCCAGCTTTCCCGGAAGCTGCGAGCAACAGGTCGCCGTGTGTTGGCCATGGATAGAATCTCGGCTATGGAGCCAGGTAGCTTCAAAGCAAATTTGGACGCTGCGCTTCGGATTCCACCGGAAATCGGTAACACGCCTGGGTCATCTTCGGTAGGCCTGAATGCCCTAGAGCTGGCAGTACTGAAGGCCCGGAACTACGAATGCGTCATCGTCCATGACGTTGACGTTTACGGTTCTGACGATACGGCACAGAGTGCCAACGCAGATACAATCATCATGCTCCTGCGAGCCAGCCAGGCAGCGAAGTTCGTGCTGTTCGGTAATACTAACTCGGTGAAGTGGCTGCAGGTCGCTTTGAAGTCTGCTTCTGTGGAGTGCAAAACTATAAAGCTTCATCCCATGCCAGCCAACTCAAAGTTTGGCCAATTCATCACCAGCGTCGCGCTAAGCGTGCTGGCGCCGTGCCCCCCGGATCGTATTAAAACTCTCAACGTAGGTGCCATGCACCAAAAGTCTCGTGGGAAGGTTGGTTTAGCGATCAGAATCCTGATAGATAAGATCACCGACGACCTCTCAGCGCAAGCATTGGTCAGCGATGAAATACCCGCCATGTGGGTATGTGATGATGAGGAATATTCAATTTTTCATCGCCGACAAGCTGCAGGAGAATCAGCAGGCTCTGCAGCGACTTGTGCCGCCTCAAAAAGACCAGGTAGCGCTGGTGGTCGAGCAAAGATACCGAGGAGTGGGAAGGGAGGGCCCTGCGATGTCACCTGGCCTTCGCAGCATTCGACATTACCGGAAAGCGGCCTGCTGCATTTCCACCCAGCGGTTGATAACGAATCCTTCTCTTCTTGGGTCGCCAGGCAAAGCATAGGGGCCAGTCACAGCATCGGGCACAGCTTGGGTGACTACCTGGTTTTGCATTGCAGTAAAGGTGGCTCAGACCCCGATATGCAATGGTGCAATCTTGAGCTGCTCCAGTCATTGAGTCTGTCTGACTGTCTCTACATCTCTGCACAGTTCGCACTGCCAAGCCCTGGCAGCACCAACCATTCCAAAACCCCCAGCAACGCCGGAATGATTCCTTACTCCAAGGCGCTGAACTACTGCCCGGAGTGCTTCAAGGTTGATGTGGCGGCAGGCCTTGCTCCAGCCATGCGCTTGGATTGGCGGCAACCGCGGATGAGCGTTTGTCTGCGGCACGGCACGCCAGTCCTCTTCGAACGACTAGCCACCTCGACCTTCACTATTCTAGACAAAGCGTGGCGGGCTTTCGCTGAGTATGCTGCAAGCCCTGCCTCCAGGCTTGTCACGCAGTTTCCGCTGCAACATTCATCATCCACCCAGGCCAAAGCAGACAATGAGCGCCTACTAGCTCTGGTAGTTAGAATGCAAAGGTGGTTTTTCGGGCTTACAGCCGACACTACGCCTTCGGCAAAGGCAGCTGAATTCTTGATGGCTTATTGGCTGCAAGACCCAAATGGAAATGGAGCACAAGGCTTCGCGAGATGTTATTTCTTCAATCGGCTCACAAGGCCGCAAGGTGTAACGAATAATCTGAATGGAAAGATATTTTCTAAACTTAAACCCGATTCGGCGCGTCCGCGTGATGTGGCTGTGGCATATTGGATGTTAGGTGTCGGATTTGGAATGATTGATGTTTCTGAGGCGAAGTTCATACGGGACACTACTAGGCCGTATTCTCTTCCATTTCCTATATTTCGTAGTGAAGTTTCCTCATTAGGCGGTTTGGCGTATTGTAAGAGTCAGAGAGTCACACTTTCGGAGTTGGCGAAATCGACACTCAGCAGTTCGGATTATGAGTGCATAGCATGGGCTTTTGGGGTGTGAAGGGTGCCCGCGGAGAAGTTGAAGGTCGGGGGAATAAGGGAATAAGGGAAAATATTCACATTTGGCTCAATGGGCTATGGAAGTGGCGTGTTGATTGCATTCATCCGCAACGTTGGCCCGTCGAGCAAAACTAAACCTTCAATGCTCAGGTGTGCCAGCAGTAAGCGCTCGAGCCAATAATAGCGTTCTCAACTCCACCTTCCCATCTCTGGTCGGCTCCTAGGCGGGTGCGAGGCAAGGCGCTGGCTGCTCACGGCTGAGTGCTCACAATAGCAGAATATTGTCCTAGATTGCAGCTAACCGCTGCTCGATATATCCGCAGCGGGAAATTAGAAAGGCTTCAACTATCGAGGTCATGAAGGCGCTTTAAGACATTGAATTTAATAAGATAAATCACCTGCTCTATCTTTAAACATTGTTCAAATAATGCTGCCTCGTGAGCACGGCCATCGAAGCCTGCCGGTGATCCCAGCTCTAATCCGAGCTCGCGCCGGCATTAATCCAACTATAATCTTAATACCCATAAATTGACGGGGGCAGCAGCAGAATTTCTATGATCTCTGAGTGCCGCACCTTGCAGCTCATTGTCTGACGTTGTTACCGCTCATGTAACAGTCGTTTTCGAGGCTTTTTGTGACCTTGAACGCTGCTCAAGATGCGCGCGTCTGACAGTCCGACGTTGATATAAAACCTGACGAAAGGTCGTGAGCGCCGATGGAGTGCTGTTAAGTGACTGAAAATGTTGAGTATACGTCGCAGGTGACACCGAGGGTGCGGTTTCTATAGGTCTGGAAGGCTATTATACTGGGTAGGCCACCTCCCAAGTCTCTCCGCGAAGTTGGAGTAGCTCATGGTCAGAACGCATACGCTTGTCGAGTACCGGCTCAAGGAGTTTGAGCTTGAGCAGGCCCTGCGCAGTTTGAAGAAGCAGCAAGACGGCGTGGATTACAAGCTGGATATGGAGTTTTACATCAAGCTGGAAGCGCTGACCAAAGATTATGGGTATACCCTCAACCAAGTCTTCGACCTTCTTTCGGCTAGGTATGGTGGGGCGGGCAGTGACGCAAACGGCGATGTTGACAGCCTGGAAGCTAGAACCAATACCGGATTGCTTGAAATGATTCAGCGATTGGAAGCTGCGTCGCCCTCAGCGCGACCGCGGAAAAATGAGAGTATCTCTGTGAGTTCCCATCGTGCCAATGGTAAAACGAACGAATTTAGTTCTGAGCGAAGCACTAATGTTGATCACGATTTAGTTGCTTCGGACGAGGTTGATGGGCATGGCCACGGCATTGGGGAGAAGACTAATGACTAGCGTTGAAGAATTCATCGCACTTAGCAACCGAATTACTATGGAGTACGAGGCAATAGCACCTCTGCTACGGGATCCTGAAGTTATTAAGGCGGCGCGATTTTTAGGTGAGCTAGACAAGTTGGCTCGTGATTACGACTTCAGCTCTATGGATATCATGAAATTGATTGATCCTGGTCGTGCTCTGCAGTCGGCTATAAGAAGAAAGGGGGTGGTTGCAAAACCTCAGAAGCGCACTAAACGCACGGCACATCCATGATCTCGTTTCTCGAGTACTCAAACTTAGGTCTAGCCGGTGAATTCAGATTTATGTATTCGGCCGGCTGCTGACGCCAGTACTGAACGTGCAGGTTAAAGTGCGCGAATGACTCATAAACCTTTCAGACTGCAACCGCCGTAATCGATGGGCCTCACGCCAAGTCGTCTGGTAAATTCCGAGCTTTCTCGTAGCCTCACTTAGGCTGATGCCCTGATCGCAACACATCAGTGTTTCATGGACGTCGCTTTCAGAAGGACTCTCTACGCAAACGTTTGAATCTAGCCGACTGTCCTCATTTTCTCCAATATGCCATCACCGACGTCAGAGCCAACCCCAACCTAGTAACAGCCTGCTGAGGTGATGCGCCTTCAGCCTTAAGCGCGAGCACCGCCGTCTCATTCTCGGTATTTAGCGGTCTACCGCGAGACCTCTTGACTAGAGAGCCAGTGGCGTCGAATTGCTCCCGAATCAGCTTCATCCCACCGGCGGCTTCGAAGTCGGTCAGCTTGACGATCGAATCGAGAATCCTCTCCAGAGGCACGACCCTCCACGCGCTGACAGACACAACGCCATCAAGGCGATCGCATCTAAACCCAGCGATTCAGCGAGAGCATCGAGCTGCTCAAGGGAAATGGTCGTCCGGGCATTCTCGAGTCAGCAATTTAGCGACGGTGCGTGGCGTCCGTGAGGTCGGTAGACCGGGCACCACGGATAATACGGAGTACGCACAGCACCCCTGCGAAAGCGGCTCTATGAACCATAGCTTGGCCAAAAGTCAGGATATATCCACAGTTGGGCTTTGCGAATAAACGCCGAATCAGTGCATTATTCGTAATTGTTGAATTAACATGGCCGTGCGTTGAGGTAAGGGAAGGTCGGTAGAACTAGTTCACCGAGAAGAAGTCGCTTGAGATTGTCCGCACCTACCATTCCCACATTCTGTCATTTGCCAAGAGCGACGATGGGCTGAGTGAGGTGGCTCACCACACCTCACTCGTCTAGCTGAAGCACGCATAAGCTCTTTGACATACACGTATTTTTAGCATCTTCCTTCTCTCCAGAGACAATTCGCGTTTTTTCTCCGCTACTGGTTTCAACCCAACGATCTAGCCAGCGACGACTTGAGTCCAGGTGAGTGGCTGGAAACAATCAAACCCAGAATCTCTGGACAGAAGACTTTGAAATACCTAATGCTTCGGCGACTTCCTTTCTTGATTTACCTTCCTCTTTGAGACGCTTAACAGCGAGTCTCTTGCTGTCAGCGATTTCGCGAGCTTTAGCTTTTGATACGAGGCTGGAGCTTAGCTGCTCCTCGCGTATTTCCTCATATAGGCCGATCGAGCGGAGATGACGAAGCTCCTCCTTCAGCTTGCCTATGACTTCCTGAGAGTCCTGTTCACTCTCTATAGACTCGCACAACACCATAAGCGCCAGGGGAGTGATCTCAAGGCTCTTTGAAAGCTCCCGTAGCTTGCCTAGCGATATATTTTTCGGCGTACCTGCCTCTAGGGCAAAGGCGTAGCTCCTACTAGAGGGGAGTCGTTCCTGAGTGAGCTCTCTAGTTTTTCGTAGCGCGCGAAGCACCACCGCGAGACTCTGAGTCAGCATGACGACTTGTCCTCAAAGCGGAGGATAAGGCCAGCAAATTATTGACCCAGCTACTCTGTACAGCGAGCCTGTGGGTCTGGTATCGTGATCCTCTTCTTGTCTTAATCATACTTTCAAGAAGGATGCAACAAAAAACATTAGGCATAAATTGACACCTGGCGAATGGACGCAAAAAGCCGGCAAGGATTCATTCCTTTTTGTCCGAAAGCCACATACCCAGGCTCGTTGAATGCAGAAGAAGCGCCGTAGGGCGTGTATGGCATCACTCACGCCCTTAGAGCTCTCAAACCAGAATATTGATGTTACGGATATAACCATCATGTTTATTTCAGATGAAACTTGTCTTGTCGGCCTACCGGGATTTCCCGGGCTAGGCCGCATGGCTTGGCGGATGGTCGAGCGAGACTCGGAAGATTTTTGGTATCACGTTCGCTTTCGCATTTGTGAAGGAGCAGGGGTTCGGTTCAAAAAATTGATGCCAACAGACCCCTCTATGTTGGCCCACCTAATCTCTCAGCGGAGCCGAGAGCACACGATTGAGGCGGTTCAGGTTGTTACTCCCGCTTGCATTAACGGGAGCTCTTTAGAACGGATGGAAAAGTTGATCAGTGTGATCGTCGGCTATGACAGAAACGGTGAGTGCGTACTGCTTCATAAAGTCGATAGCGGAGCAATCTACAGCAGCTCGCCCAGCGTGACCGACGCAGGCTTGCTCAGCAATATTCGAGTGATCTACGACGCCTTGACTGCCGCCGGGAAGCATTTCCATTGCACCAACTGTCAGACCCCGAATCGCTCTGCCACTACAACGGCAGCAGGTTAATCCATGAAGCTCCAAATCTACTCAGATCTGCACCTCGGCTTCGCTCGGTTCGATCCCGTCCCAAGTGACGCTGACGTAGTCATTCTCGCCGGCGACATTGATATCAAAACGCGCGGCGTGAAATGGGCGAACGAGGTGTTCCGGTACCCCGTGGTCTACGTGTGTGGCAATCATGAGTTTTATGGCGGCCACATCGATCACACGCTCCGAAAAATGAAGGACGCCGCAGCGCCACATGTCCACGTTCTCGAAAACGAAGTGTTGATCCTGGGCCAAACCCGTTTTTTGGTCACTACAGCCTGGACAGATTATTCGTCGACCGGAGATGTCGTTGCTGCGAAACGTATTGCTTGGGAACGGATGAACGACTTCACCGTCATCAGAACAGATGAGAGTTACCGGCGACTTCGTCCCGATGACTTGATCGCTAGATCAAAAGCAGCCTATGCCTGGCTCACCCAGGAACTGGACAAACCATTCGATGGCAAAACCGTTGTAGTTACGCACCATGCGCCGGTGTCGGATTTCGTTGGTGATGATCTTCCCGCGCACCTGATCGCTGCCTATGCCAATGACTGGAAGGAGCTCGTGGGCAAGGCCGATCTTTGGTTTTACGGGCACACCCACGTCTCAGCGGACTTCCTCAAGAATGGGTGCCGTGTGATCTCCAACCCTCGCGGCTATCCGAGTCAACAGACTGGTTTCGATCCAGATTTGCTAATCGAGATTTGATGAACCGTCTTTCAGTGATGAACCTCAGCGAACTGAATTTCGCTACGTACGAATTCGAGAAAATTACATGGCTACGTTAGAAGAAATCTCGCAACTCTTTTACTGCGCCGGGGAAGAGTTAGCCGGCTGGGAAGGCTCACAAGAAGACTTGATTTCTTTGGCAGCAAAAGCGTTCCCAGGCAAAGCGTTTTGCATCGTTCGGCAGTGGATTCTGATCGACCTCACGGTCAACTCAGATGAGAAAGAAAAGCTAACAAGGCTTGGTCTACTGCCCGCGACTCTGTACGCGCATGAAGTCGTTTTCGATAGTCGAAGTCGATTTCAGGCAGGCATGTGGGTACGCAGCAATTTCGGCGTGTCTTTCAGTGAAGGCTGCATGTTTGAAACCAACAATACGGTCTACCTCCTTCTAGGGGCAGGACTGAGAAAAGTGGCTAGCATTGGTGCCGCTTTTTCAATGAAGGCTGGGTGAGCGATGCTTGCCGACGGTTTATTCATGGTCGTTTTGGAGCTTGAGTTGGATGCCTGAAGTAATTGAGCTGGAATTTCATAGTAAAGATGTCAGCGAATTTCAGCTGCGCCGTTTGGTGCGAGCAAGCCTTCGCAAATACACGGTGCCTGTCACGGCATTCATCAGCGACGCTTTTATTGCAGATGACACATGCGTCGGAGTTTCATTCGATCACTCTGAGAAGGATGATGCCTACCACAGAGCTGATGGTTCAATTCTTCACACGGGTAAAATTCAGTCGGCGAGGAAAGAAGGGCGTTTTTGGTTGCTCGAGACTCAAGATGGTAATTACGTCATCGCTAGCTTCAGGCGAGACCTCGGAAGAGATAGCTTTTTAAAGCTTCTCCAGTCAGCCGATAGATTCTAATCGGTAGTATGAAAGCCATCATTTGATCACCTGGTAGGGCCGTGTCATATGGCAGATGAACGATGGTCAGTCGCTAGGGCAATAGCCCATTTTGACGAGTTGCTCGACCAAGTGATCACGACTCGCAAACCGGTTTTCATCGAAAACGGACGCAGGATCGCCGTGCTCGTTTCAACGGAGGAGTTGGAGCATATTCAGGCCAAGCTCGATTCTCTAGCTCGGTCAGACCGCTGAGAAATCGCTTGCTAGCCCTTTACGGTTTCGATCAGCAGCGCTCCGAGTTACCCCTGCGGAGCGCTTCAAACTGACTCTATCCTATGATGCTGGTTCACCATCGGACGGCTGACAGCTCGCCTAGGTTCAATAACCGTACTCGTTCAGCAGTTTTTGCAAAAACTCACGCCGTCGTTGGACGATACTCAAAATGAGATAGTCGCGGTCTGTGTCTCTCGTCGACAAATGTCCTGCGTCTACCAGGCCATCGATGTAGCCTTCGGCTTTGCCCCTGGCTTCGAGCAATGCCTCTCTGGATGTGCTTTTGTAAATGTCTCCAGCGATGAGCTCCCACCGCTTTTTCTGACGTTGCCCAATGGGGTCATCGGAAAATTTCGGAGCGTTGATCAGATTGTTAAAATCGGCATGTGCGTTTGGTGTGTTCAAAGCGGATTCTCGGAACGGTGATAACTGAGCTGAGGCTATCATGCGCACACTAAATCGCTTGTTGTTGGCTGGTTTTTGAAGGCGCTGGCGCGAAGGGACGACTTCAATGATGGTGCACGCTATCGGTGGCGCCTTTGAACATTGCGGAGCGTAGAGGCAGTGCTATTCAGTGAGTACATTCTTGGCACGGAGTTCGAAATGGGATACCTAAGCCTAGAGGACATCTACCCCGAAGACGTAAAAAAATATGGCCATATGCGGGTAGGAATGACCGATCTCTATGTAAAGGATAATCACGATATTTATGGTGTGGTTACGCGTGGCGAATACCGCAAGCTGACCAGTAGGTTACTGCGTGACAATGCGGTGCAAATGATCATCAGCGCTAAGCTCACCGCTTTGCCCGCGGACTACGATCCGTGGATCAGGCGGATCGAGCGCAATCGCGCCTTACACGCTAGGTATGGGGACAAATTCGATCCCTGGGGAGATGACTGACAAACCCCACGCCCAATCACAAATGCAGCGCCACATCATACTCGGCCGACTTGGTAGTCATGCTCCTCGCAGATCGATCGGTACTCTAAATAGTGGGACGAGCATGGGCGCCAATGACAGGCCACGCTAGCACTCGTTGAAAAGGACAGGGCGTTGAAAATATTCCTAGATTGCGAATTCACGCAGCTCAATCAGTACTCGAAGTTGATATCTCTAGCGCTGGTATCGCAGTCTGGCGAAGAGTTTTACGTTGAGTTGACGAATACCTATTCGCTCGACGACTGCAGTGACTTTGTCATCCAGAACGTTTTACCGCAGCTCGATCCTCTGCGATGTGGTCAGTCGCTTAGCGACGCCCAAGTCTCTCTTCGAAGATTTCTAGGGAGCTTCGCCGAGGAGCTTGAGGTGTGTTCAGATGAGCCCAATCGGGATTGGAAGTTTTTCTATGATCTCGTTTGTGCAGATCATCAACCATGGCCAGTCCAGGTTTTGAATCAACCGACCAACCTCGCGATCCTTTTTAACGAGGTCGATGCGGAAGCTCTTGAACAGGTAGAGCTGTCTGATCCGCCCCACCATGCATTGCTAGACGCGCGGATGCTTGCAGAGCTTTTCAAGATTTTGGCCTCCCGGCTTGTGTTGTCACTATAGAGGCGCATTACGACGTAGGCCGATCAGCTTTGGACGGTGTGCTGCAGGTGATTCGAGTTTCACCAACGGTGGGGAAGTGGCAAGACTGGATTATTCCAAATTATGGCTCAGCCATAATTATTGCTGAACCATAATTTTCACATCCAAAAGCTCCCTTTAATCGGAGCAACACTTCGGCATCAGAACAGGCGGAACCTGCCGCAGTTGCTGCAACGTCGAACCGCATAAGGTTGAGTCATGAATGACCCTCGTATCCTCAACATCAAGTCCGCGCACCACATTCAGAAGACCTCGCCAGCGAATGAACCGATGGAAGCCCATCTATCCGTATCCCGAACTCTCGGGCTTCTGGCTGCTGACATGGACATGTATCCGGAGCGAATGCTGCCTGTGGATACGCGTCTGGTCGCTCGAATCTTTGCGCTACTCGGTCAGGTAGATGTTGACCTCAATTCACCGCTTTCAGCGGAGGACGAGTAAACCAGGGCTGCGAACCTAACTCGCTGGATGCGGGGCTCACTGATCCTTACCCATGATTTCTATACTCACGCGGTTGGCGACTCCGAATGGTTTTGTGCGTCTCTCGTTGTCCAAAAGGCAGTAGGGAACATATCTGCGCGATCCCATTGGGAGCAAAGTCGCAATTTTCTTTTAAGGGTGAGCAGCAGTGACATTTCGGTACATCGGAAGCGCTGAGCCTTAATCCGATTTACAGATTTTGGTGTATTGTTAGGCGACTAACTACCTAGAGAACGACCATGTCCAAGCTCGCAGAATTTCGCCAACTGGAAAAGCACCTTGCCGAACAGCTCCAGGCTCTCGAAGCGCTGAAAGGCGATGTAGGCCTCAAGAAAGAAATCGAATTCGAGACCAAGCTACGCGCCCTGCTGGGTGAGTACAGCTACAGCCTGAAAGACGTGATCAACCTGCTTGATCCGAAGCCTGGTCGTCGTGCACCAGTCGCTGAGCCTCAAGCCAGTACTCGGAAGCCTCGCCAGGTTAAGGTCTATAAAAACCCTCACACCGGCGAAGTCGTTGAAACCAAAGGTGGCAATCACAAGACTCTGAAGGAATGGAAAGCTGAGCACGGCTCCGCGACCGTTGAGTCCTGGCTGACCAAGTGAGTTTGGTTTGAGTACAAGGGGCCCTTCGAGGGCCCTTTTGTTCATGGATTTTGAAGTACGCATTGCGTGAACCCCCTCCACGCTCAATTAGGCCTACCCAGCCCGTAGATTGGTCATTCCGCAAGAGAAAATCACCTCCTCACCGGTAGCAATCGCGCCGCCCTAACCGATGGGTAGTCACACCTCTTTCGCTTTCTGGATAGGTGGATTTGGGTGCCGCCCCTACCATCAATTCGGTCTTGATCGAGAAAAGTTTTACTGGTGCGTCATCTCGTTGGACAAACGAAGGTGCTTGCAGGCGTCGGTGAAACCCCTTTTTTCAATCACGAGCTGAGCGCGTCTATTCGCAGTTCTATTGAGATGTGTTTGCGATTCTAACTCTAAGTTGAGCTCAAGCTCCGGTTAGGTTTTCGCTGGCACTTATTGGTTCTATCGCAAGAAACTAATACACACGGGTGCATATATGAGTTCTGTAACCACTGTCGGCGTGAAGTTATCGACTGATGCTCGGGAACGTCTGAGAAGGGCCTCTGAAGCGGTTGAGCGAACCCCCCATTGGGTTATCAAGCAGCTTATTCTGAATTTTATCGAACGGTCAGAGCAGGGAACTGGATCAGATGAGCTCCTGGGGTTCAATTGTGCCGCCACTGACGGTGGGCTTGAAAGTGATGTCACCGAATCTGACATGGCCGAAAGCTTTCAGCCGTTTCTCGACTTCGCTGAGAGCATTCATCCTCAGTCGGTGCTTCGCTCGGCCATCACAGCTGCTTACCGCCGTCCTGAGCTAGAAATGGTGGCCATGCTGGTAGAGCAGGCTCGACTCCCTGCTGAACAAGCGGCATCGGCTAATAAGCTTGCTTCAATGATTGCGGGAAAGCTGCGCAACCAGAAGGGGGCAAGCGGTCGTGCTGGTCTCGTGCAAGGACTGCTGCAGGAGTTTTCTCTATCTTCTCAAGAGGGCGTGGCACTTATGTGCCTGGCCGAAGCGTTGTTGAGGATCCCCGATAAAGGTACTCGTGACGCGCTAATTCGCGACAAGATCAGCAATGGAAATTGGCAACAGCACGTCGGTAACAGCCCCTCGGTTTTCGTAAACGCTGCGACCTGGGGGCTCGTGCTGACTGGCAAGTTGGTGTCTACGCACAATGAGACAGGTCTGGCCTCGTCGTTGAGTCGTGTTATCGGCAAAGGAGGGGAGCCGATAATTCGCAAAGGTGTCGACATGGCCATGCGCCTGATGGGTGAGCAGTTTGTCACCGGCGAAACCATTGCGCTCGCGCTTGCGAATGCTACGGAGTTTGAATCCAAAGGGTTTCGCTATTCGTACGACATGCTCGGTGAAGCTGCATTGACCGAGCATGATGCTCAGAACTACCTGGCATCCTATGAGCAGGCGATTCACTCCATCGGCAAGGCCTCCCACGGTCGTGGTATTTACGAAGGCCCCGGGATTTCCATTAAGCTTTCTGCGTTGCACCCAAGGTACAGTCGGGCCCAGTTCGAGCGGGTCATGGAGGAGCTTTATCCGCGTCTTCTTTCCCTGACGATGCTGGCTAAAGAATACGATATTGGCCTGAACATTGATGCTGAGGAAGCTGATCGCCTAGAGCTGTCTCTGGATCTCTTGGAACGCCTTTGCTTTGAACCCGCGCTCGCTGGATGGAACGGCATTGGTTTCGTTATTCAGGCCTATCAGAAGCGCTGTCCTTATGTGATCGACTATGTCATCGATCTGGCGCGTCGAAGCCGTCACCGCTTGATGATTCGCTTGGTGAAGGGGGCGTACTGGGACAGCGAAATCAAGCGCGCTCAGGTCGAGGGATTAGAGGGGTATCCGGTCTATACACGTAAGGTCTATACCGACGTTTCGTACATTGCTTGCGCCAAAAAACTGCTGTCAGTGCCAGAGGCCATTTATCCTCAGTTCGCCACGCATAACGCTCATACTTTGGCCGCGATTTATCAGATAGCTGGGCAGAACTATTACACGGGACAGTATGAGTTTCAGTGCCTCCATGGGATGGGAGAGCCGCTTTATGATCAAGTCGTGGGCAAGATATCTGACGGTAAGCTCAACCGCCCATGTCGGATATATGCGCCGGTAGGTACCCACGAAACATTGCTCGCGTATCTGGTTCGCCGGCTTCTTGAGAATGGAGCAAACACCTCATTCGTCAACCGTATCGCCGATCACTCCATTTCCATCCAGGAGCTGGTTGCTGATCCAGTAGCCTGCATCGAAGAGATCGCAGTCAAGGAAGGTGGGTTTGGACTCCCTCATCCTCGGATACCTTTGCCGAAGAATATCTATGGCAGCGAAAGACCTAATTCTGCCGGGATTGATTTGGCTAACGAACATCGCTTGGCATCACTCTCCAGCGCCCTGTTAGCCTCCTCCAGTGAGTTGTGGCAGGCATTGCCAATTCTTGGATGTGAGGTAAGCAAGGGCGAGGCTCGTGCGATCTTGAATCCCTCAGATCATCGCGATGTGGTCGGCTATGTCCAAGAGGCAAGCATTGAGGATGTCGGTAACGCTATCTCCAGTGCAGCGAGTAATGGGGCCATTTGGCAATCCACCCAGCCTGCTGAGCGCGCAGCGATTCTTGAGCGTGCTGCAGACCTCATGGAAGGACAGATTCAGCAACTGATCGGCATCCTGGTGCGCGAAGCGGGTAAGACATTTGCCAACGCAATTGCAGAGGTGCGCGAGGCTGTCGATTTCCTGAGGTACTACGCCGGGCAGGCTCGCAACGATTTCAGAAATGATGGTCACCGTCCGCTAGGGCCGGTGGTATGCATCAGCCCCTGGAACTTCCCATTGGCAATTTTCTCAGGGTAGGTTGCAGCGGCACTCGCAGCTGGTAATTCCGTTCTGGCAAAGCCAGCGGAGCAAACGCCTCTGGTCGCGGCGCAGGCTGTTCGCATTTTGCTGGAGGCAGGTGTTCCGGCAGGTGTCGTTCAACTGCTGCCAGGTCAAGGCGAAACAGTGGGTGCCGCCTTGGTCGGGGATGATCGCGTCAAGGGCGTTATGTTTACTGGGTCAACGGAGGTTGCGCGACTGTTGCAGCGCAATGTTGCTGGCCGAATGGATAGCCAAGGACGTCCGATCCCGCTTATCGCTGAAACGGGTGGTCAGAACGCGATGATTGTCGACTCATTTGCCCTCACCGAGCAGGTTGTGATAGACGTCGTCACATCTGCGTTTGATAGCGCTGGTCAACGTTGCTCTGCGTTGCGAGTCTTGTGTCTGCAGACTGATAGCGCTGATCGGGTGATTGAGATGCTGAAAGGCGCAATGGCTGAGTATCGAATGGGGAACCCGGAGCGTTTGAGTGTAGACATCGGGCCTGTGATCGATGCCGAGGCTAAATCCGGTATTGAGCAGCACATTGAAACGATGCGCGAAAAAGGTCGTCCGGTTTATCAGGTCGCATTGAACGTTGCACAAGAAACTCGGCGTGGGACTTTCGTCATGCCTACGTTGATTGAGCTGGAGAGTTTGGACGAACTCCAGCGCGAGATTTTTGGCCCAGTGCTTCACGTCGTTCGTTACAAACGCAAAGACTTGGACAAATTAATCGGCCAGATCAACGCGTCCGGTTACGGCCTGACTTTGGGAATCCATACGCGCATCGACGAGACGATTTCCAAGGTGCTCGACAATGCTCACGTGGGCAACATTTACGTGAACCGAAACATCGTCGGTGCCGTCGTTGGTGTGCAGCCTTTTGGTGGTGAAGGGCTGTCCGGTACAGGGCCAAAAGCGGGAGGCCCACTTTATCTTTACCGCTTGCTATCGACCCGTCCGGCCAATTCCGTCCGAGCTTCATTGGAGCGTGAAGAAAGCAGCGCAGCTATCGATTGTCCGCTGCGTTTGGATCTGATGCGTCCACTGCATACTTTCAAGGATTGGGCGCAAGCCAACGACCTGTGCCACCTGGCTAGCCTTTGCGCAGAGTTTGAAACCGAGTCCCAGTCGGGTATCTCCCGCTTGTTGCCTGGCCCTACCGGTGAGCGCAACAGCTACACGATCCTGCCCCGTGAAGCGATTCTCTGCCTGGCAGAACATGAAGGTGATCTCTTGACGCAGCTTGCAGCGGTTTTGGCTGTGGGTAGCACCGCAGTTTTTCCGAACACAGAAGTGAGCCAGACATTGCATGCACGATTGCCGGAAGACGTAGCTTCTCGAATCAAGCTGGTTTCCGACTGGAAGAACGATGAGGTCGTTTTCGACGGCGTTCTGCACCACGGTGATTCAGACGAGCTACGAGCTGTATGCCAGCAGGTGGCCAAACGCATGGGCGCAATTGTAGGTGTGCAAGGCCTATCCCGAGGTGAAGTTTGCATAGCCCTTGAGCGCTTGGTCATCGAGCGGGCGGTCAGTGTGAATACTGCAGCAGCAGGGGGGAATGCGAGTCTGATGACTATCAGCTAAGGGCCTAGTAAGCATGCCCAATCTTGCATCGGCAGCGGCGCAACGATTGGGCATATGCTTGGATGGACTTATTTATGCAGACGGGAGTAAGCGACTGTTAAAATTCTACTGACGACGAAGTTGGCTAATAGGGGCGTAATGGCTGATAGTTTCATCTGGGTTGTAATTTCTAAGCGCTCGTCCAAGCAGCAGTTTTAGTTCTGACATCGGAATAATCGCTGCAAATATTTTCTGGGGACGTAGCTCGAAGGTGGGCCTTAAGGAGCATTAGATATGACCATCCGATCGCGCCTCAGGACACTGTCTGAAGAACAGATGGATTATTCACAGAGAGCTGTTCTCAAGGACATTCTCAGTGGCCCACGAGGCAACCTCGACGGCCCGTTTTTGGCGTGGATTCACAGTCCTGAGCTTGCCAACCATGCGCAAACGCTTGGTGCGTTCTGCAGATACGGTACGCGCTTGGAACTACGATTAACCGAGCTGGCTATTCTCGTCACTGCTGCCTGGTGGCAGTCCCAGGCAGAGTGGCAAATTCACGAGCCAATTGCCCGCAGCGCGGGGGTCTCCGATCTTGTCATAGAGGCTCTCAAGCAGCAGGTCTTACCCGAATTTCAGCGTGATGACGAACGCATCGTCTATCATCTCGGAAAGGCACTTTATGAATATCGTCGTGTAGATGACGCCCTGTACACAGAGGCCGTCAGTACGCTTGGTGAACCGGCAGTTGTCGAGTTGACAGGTGTTTTTGGATATTACGCGTTGGTGGCGATGACACTCAACGTCTTTGCCGTGCGGCGTAATGGAGATGCGCCGCTCCCGTTTTCCGAGCCTAGCTCTTGCTGAAGTAGCAACCCCAGCGTCACTCATCTTCTACGCCGTCGCGTTAGCGCGCCGCAATGCGATAGAACGGATTGCGCAGTGGTCGCTGGCACCATCCTTGGTGAAAGCGAAGGGGGCATCTACTTACTGTGCAAGGAATCCACCGTCGACCACAAATTCGGCTCCTGTCGCAAAGCGCGACTCGTCCGAAGCCAAGAAGAGCGCCATGTTGGCAATATCAATAGCTTCGCCCAGGAAGCCGATTGGATGCAGCTTGGCCAAACGCTCCAGTTCAACTGGGTCATTTCCAACCATTGGCGTCATGATGTACCCAGGGTGAATGCTGTTGACCCGAATCTTGTAGCCACTTCGGCCAGCATGCAACGCAGCTGATTTGGTGAGGTTTCGGATTGCGCCTTTACCTGCGCAATATGCTGCGTATTCCGGATGGCCAACAATGCCTTCGATGGACGACAGATTGATAATCGATCCACCTTTTTCCCGCAGGTTCTTGAAGGCATGTTTTATGCCGAAGAAGCTGCCATTGAGGTTGACTGAAAGCTCCTTGTTCCAGTCGTCAAAGCTCATGGTTTCGACATTGCCGGATACCGCGATGCCAGCGCTGTTCATGACGACGTTCACGAAACCAAACTTTGATACTCCTGCCTGAAACGCTGAAATCCATTGACTCTCATCCCGAACATCCAAGCGTGCAAATATTGCCTCACCACCTGCAGCGTGGATTGCTTGCACAACTGAACTGGCCTTCGCCTCATCGATGTCACAGATGACAATTTTGGCGCCTTCTTCTGCAAATCGTATGGCGCTGGCAGCACCAATGCCTGATGACGCCCCGGAAATCAACGCAACTTTGCCTTCTAGTCTTTTCATTCTGGTGCCCCTTAACGATAGGAATTGTTGAGGAGACGCTATTCGCACTTCGCAAACTTGCCTAGCCAGTATCGGCAAAGGATGCAGAGGGCAGGAAACGACCACGGAGCCACGTCGGCTTGCCGATTATGGATAAAGGAATGCTCATTCGCCTTGTATAAAAGCTCCACGAACACCTGAAGTTTTCCGGAGAGCAAGATGAGTAGCAAAAAAGCGTTGGTCACTCTGCCTAGCAGCGCGAGCATCGACGACATCCTTGAGTGCCTGGAGCGCGATGGTGGGTGCATTGTTAAAAACATGCTCAAGCAAGAGACCATCGACGGATTATGGGCTGATTTGGCTGATGTGCTGGACGTTGCTCCTAACGGCGACGGTTCCTTCGTTGGGCGTAAAACAAGGCGCATATCGGGGCTGTTCTCCCGGTCACTGCACATGCAAGAACTCATCACTCAGCCACAGTTGTACGGCGCAGCAGAGAAGCATCTGTGCAAGCCTTTCAAATATTGGCTCGACGGTGTTCAGCACGTGTCCACCCCAGCGCTGCAGATGTCATTAACCCAGGCAATCATGATCATGCCTGGTGAAGGAGCACAGCCGCTGCATCGGGATGATATTGCGCACCACCGCAGTCACCCTGGCCCTGACAGTCAGATCCAGGTGTTGTATGCATTGAGCGAATACACCGAGGCAAATGGTGCGACGCGAGTTATTCCAGGTAGCCACAAATGGGATGACGATCGTGCGCCAACCTACGAGGAATCCGTGCCGGCTGAGATGAATGTTGGTGACGGCTTGATCTACCTTGGATCGACGTACCACAGTGGTGGCAAAAACACGACGGTGGACAAACCACGTACTGCGATCGCAACTACCTTGGTTTTGGGTTACTTGCGCCAAGAGGAAAACCAATACATCGCTGTGCCTCGTGAGCGTGTTCGTGAGTTCCCCGAGCGTGTTCAGCGCCTGTTGGGCTGGAGCACGAACCCACCGTTCTGCGGATGGATCGAGATGCGCGATCCCAATTATCTGGTTGCTCCAGATGCCGCTTTGAATACCACCGCCGAAGACATCCTTTAACGCACATTAACTGGCGGCGACGCTTGGAGAGGCAACAATGCGCAGTGACATCAGCTTTGAAACCACCGATGGTTTGACGCTCCGAGGGTGGCTGTACACTCCTGACGGGCAAGCAAAGAATCAGTATCCGGCTATCGTCATGGCCCACGGATTTACTGCTGTAAAAGAGCAGTATCTGGATAAGTACGGTGAAGTATTTTCGCAAAATGGCTTTGCCGTATTGATCTACGACAACCGCAATTTCGGATCGAGCGAAGGTCTTCCTCGGCAGGAAGTTGACCCCGTCCTTCAGATCCGCGATTACCGAGACGCCATCACGTTCGCGTGTACGCTTGAGCAGATCGACAGTCAGCGGATCGGCATCTGGGGGTCAAGTTACAGTGGTGGACATGTTTTACAGGTAGCAGCTTTTGATCGCCGGGTGAAATGTGTAGCGGCACAGGTGCCTGATATAAGCGGGTCGATGGATGTGCGCCTCGCCATTCGACCCGACTTGCTGCCGGCAGTCCTTGATGCATTCGAGGTCGACCGGGCTGATCGCTATGCGGGCAAAACCCCTATGATGCTCGAAGTCGTTAATGAAGACCCAGCGAGTGATTGTGCTCTTCCAGGGCAGGATTCCTACGATTTCTTCGTCCACAGTGGACGAACCATCGCTCCTGCTTGGCGCAACGAGGTAACGCTCAAGAGCGTTGAGATGCTCAATGAGTATGAGCCGGGGTCTGTCATTGATCGCATAAGTCCGACTCCGCTGCTGATGCTTGTGGCCAAGCGCGATACGTTGACGGTCACGGATTTGGCGCTCAAAGCATACGAGCAGGCGCTTCAGCCGAAGGCCCTGGTTCTACTTGAAGGTGGTCACTTCGACCCTTACGTCAAATACTTTGAAGCTTCGAGTAAGGCAGCGACGGACTGGTTTTTACAGCATCTGTAAATTTACTTGCGAATCCAAAAGCCCCGGAAATCTCCGGGGCTTTTTTGTCAATGTTCTTGGCGGTCAGGTTGAATGTGATTGGCATATGTGGCGGCGATCCCAAGGTCTGCGCGCCCCTCAGCAACGGCCATCTCCATACAGTGAAGATTGGCCGTGAAGAGGCTGGCTCGTTGTCCTGAATCAAGCATGGTCTGGCGCCACGATTTCATTGCCGCTACGTAAATTGAAAGGGTTGCCTGATCAGTTCGATATCAGCGACCTGGATCAGGGAGTCCAACGCCAGGACTTCACGAACAGATGGTCGAGTCCACTTTTTATTGGAGCTGGCATTTTGCGCCTACGTTGGCAGATAGCTCTGTTTAACATGGTGATTGCGCCCCCGTCCGAGGGCGCGGAGTACGGAAATCAGACCTTGAAGTGGTCGACCTTTTCTTCGAGTGATTTAGCCAACTGATCGAGGTGCATGCTGATAGTTTCCAGCTCCTGGCCGTTCACTGCCAAGCTCTGAGTGAAGTCTCTGATGTTGCTGACGTTTGCGCTGACTTCATCAGCCACGTTGCTTTGTTCCTCTGTGGCCGTAGCGATCTGCAGCGTCATGTCATTTATCTTTCCGACCCCGACGCTCATCTGCTGAAGTGCATCCCCCACCTTGGCAAACTCTTCAACCGTGGTGCATGTCAGTGAGTGGCTTTCGCTCATCGCTGAGACCACATTGGTGGTGTTCAGTTGGAGGGCCTCGATAACTTGCTGGCTCTCTGATACTGAATCTTGGGTTCGCCGAGCTAACGTTCGAACTTCGTCTGCGACAACCGCAAATCCTCGCCCGGCTTCGCCCGCTCGAGCTGCTTCGATCGCTGCATTCAACGCGAGTAGGTTTGTCTGTTCGGCGATCCCTCGAATGACCTCCAGTACGGAGCTGATCTTCGTACTGCTATCGGCGAGCGCTTTGACCTGTGACATGTTCTGGCTCATGCCATTGGAGAGCTTATGAATTGTTTGACTCGCGTTGACGATGATCCGATCAGCTTGTGTTCCCGCGAGATTACTATTTTGCGCCGCCTCAGCAGCTGATGCGGTACTCCTGGCAACTTCCTGTGCAGTTGCAGCCATTTCGGTAGACGCCGTAGCGACCTGATCAACCTCATTCGCTTGAGAGTTCAACCTAATGCGAGATGCCTGTGCTATCGCAGACGCTTGCGTCGCAGCCTCACGCGTTTGCTGGGCTGATGCTTGGATCTCTTTGATAAGCGGCTGCAGTTTGTCTAGGAAGCGGTTGAACCATCCTGAAAGCTCGCCGAGTTCGTTAGGCTGGCGGTAGTTGATTCGCTTGGTCAGGTCGCCGTCGCCGGTTGCAATTTCCTTGATCATGAGCGTGATCACACTCAATGGTTGAAGCGATTTGTGAATGACTACCGCGCATAACAAGAGACCTAATGTTCCGAGCAGCGCACCGAACAAAATACTTTCCCACATGCCTGAACGGCGCCGTGTATCTAGCTGGTCTGCCAGCTTGTCAGCAGGAGCCATCAAAGTATCCCATGGAACATCGATTTTCACTGCCCAAGGTGCTGACTCGCCAATAGGAGAGAAGGGCAGTAGCAACTGAAAATTGTCGCGTTCGCGAGCGGCTGAAATCCCAGAGGCAAATGTTCGTGCCTGAAGCAGTGCTCCATTTTCGGGCCATACCTCAGACGTGAATTTTCCCGCTGATTTCGCCGAGGCGCTGTTCGCTGCGATTACGCCCAAATCGCTCACGATGCTGACCGTCGAATGTCCGCCGTAAATATCTTGGGCTAGCTTTTCGCTTTGCCCCTGAAGATCATTCAGACTCAAATCGACCACCAGCACGCCAACATACTTGCCCTTTTCTAGGTAGGGAACTGCAAGCGATACGAGACCTTCAGTTTGGCCATTCAGTGTGTCGAAGTAAGGGGCGGTGATGCAGGGCTTAAGCGAACTTTTGGAGCAGCTGTACCAATAATTCATCGGTTGGCCGCTAGCATTCGGTTGATCGCCGTTGATAGTTTTTTCGTCTAATGCTGCTAATTCGAATGTAGTACTGCCGTAACGGGAGTAGTAGGTTGAGAAGCGGCCTATTTCGTTTGAGCCGAACTCTGTCTTGCCTTTGAAACCTTCATCTTCGCCACCTGCTTGATTAGGTTCAAAAGCTATGTATAGCCCCAAGAAAGCAGGGTTGGCCGCAATTGCTTGATGAATGCTTTTGACCATATCTCGCCGCAGGTTCCCGGCGCTAATCCGACCCTCCGCAAACTGATCTCGAAGCGTACCCATCTGCAGAGCTACCTGCTGAGCAAGGAGATTGGCATCGCTAAATTTTTTTTCTATGCGAGCTTGCTGGGCTTTCCCGTTGCCGATGAGCTGATCGCGAGCTGCGACTTCTAATAGAACACTGCTCTGCGTTCGGATTCCATCTGAAGACACCTTTCCCTGGTAGACGTTGAGGGCAACGACGCTCGCCAGTGTCGTCACTAAGCATAGTCCTGCCAGGGCCAGCATCCTGAACTTCATTGAATACATCGATAGCATGAGCAACGCCTCTGTTGGGCGCAGTGAGCTGCGCGCATTGCATAAAAAAGGGCGCCTAGAAGACGCCCTGAGGGAAACTTGATTTAGAGCTCAGCTAGTAGTTGAGGCTCATAGGGGGATGCCGTTTGGGCCGCTAGAGGCCGACCCTCACTGTCCCCGGCTTTGGCTGTGGATCAAGTGTTGGGCGACTGGTGATCGCCGTCCCCTTCGTATAGCTCCCTTTCCCCATTGGAGCCACGATGAGTCTCACAGCCAAGTAGTAGGAGAGTCCAGAAATAGCAATCACAGGGATGGAGGCGCCCAAGTAGCGGAACCAACCACTCATTGCGACTGTTACAGGGTCGTACAGAGCCAAATAACCAACCACCGCGACAATGCTGATTAATACAGCTGCCCAGTTCACACCGCCCCAGTAGGCATAGTTGCTGTTGCGAGTCGCGAAAAGACTAGGAGCATCGAGCTGCTCGCGTCTCAGGATGAAGTAATCAACCAGCGTGATCCCGGAGATGCCCACGAACATCACGCCGTTGTACGACAGCCAACTCATAACCTTGGACAGCAACCATTCGGTCTCAAAGGCAAAGTACACACCAGGCAGCAGGAGGAGGGCGAGAAGCAGTTCCCATTTTAATCTTGCGAAGAATTTGACCTGCTGAATTGAAACACCTGCCAGGTAGATCATCACAACCATTGTGGCAATGTTCGCCGTCAGGACGATGGTCATCACGATTGAGCCGAACACTTGCCCACCAACAGCGATCATCCAAATCGTTGGGTCGTAAGTGCCTGCGCTGATGGCTGCAAGGGCCGCGACGGTGGAGACAACCGCTGCTCCGAGGATTCCCACGCCAATGATTGATGGGCCCATGACATGATTTTTGCTTTTTACCAAGCGGGTAAGACCACCCATGACTGGCCACCAAGTCATGGCGTTGGAGACACCAAACTCAACGGCAAGTGCCAGGCCCTGTACGGGGTCATGCGAAAGCATCTGATCCGGTGCTACTTGGTTATTCCAAAGGTTTTCGAGCCCAAACTTATGCACCAGAATGCCGAACATCACCAGGGTGATAAGCATGTGCAGCGGCCCAATGAAACCGTTGAGACGTTCAAAAAACTTAGGCCCCTTGCATGCAATAAACCAAACAAGCAACAGAGCAGCCAAGGCAACGCCAATCACCAGGTGTTCATGTGAATCACCGGTAACCTGGCTTCCTGTGACGGTGGCGGCGACGTTCGCAGCCCCCCTAGCAGTCAATGCTTCAACTACATAAGACCAGCCGATCAAGGTTGCAAGCAAGCCAAATAGGGGAACGATGATCCCTCTGTAGCCGAAAGAGGCTTTAGCGGTATCAATAGGGTCGGTGCCGTATTTGTAGCTAGGTACCCCTGAGGCAAGCGAAACCAGTGCCATGCCGATGATGAGGCCAATCACGTAACCCATCACGCCGAGTCGCCAATCTCCTACATAAGGAAGATAGCTACCAATCAGGAACGCCCAAGTGGCGGCACTGAAAGCGCAGCATGTCCAGAGGAATGAGCCATAGGTTTTATATACCCGATTTCCTGCCAGAACTGGCAGCCGACCCGCAAGTGCTTCTTGTTCGACACTATGTGAAGTGCTCATGCGTTTGCTCCTACTGCAAGCAAGGTACCAATCCAAAGGACAGCACCAAAGAGGATCCATACAGACGCCTCTCGAACTAGCGAAGCCGCGCTACTCCAGCATTCGGAGGAGGTGTGCTCGGGCTGGTTCATGGCCTCCAGTTGTTTCAACAGATCCGTGTTCAAGCTTTCGCTTGTACTCATCATTCCTGTGCCGTGTTCAACGTCAGCTTTGCTCATGTCGTTGCTCTCTGGACGAGTTCTTACGATGCCGTCCGCTTTGGCTGTTTTAGAAAATTATTATGGCAGCGGTAGTAAGTGTTGCCGGACGCTTGTTATTGCTTCCCTTCGGCAGTCGGTGAAACTGTCCAATTGCGCCCTGTATTCAGCCTACGCTTTGCGACTCTCACCTCGTATCCGTTTTTGGCAATCCATTACAAGGCTGCCCCTATCGAAAAGCCTTCTTGAGCTTTGCCGATATTGGCTATGGCCATGCATGCCCTGGCGCTACTTTAGGGGCTCAGTCTCAAAAAAGTGGAGTGCATCTATGAGCAATGACATGCGGGTCGTCGTTATTTCTGGAGCGGGTTCTGGGATCGGCCAGGCGACCGCCGTCCATTTCGCAAGGAGCAATTTCTGTGTGATCGGCTGCGACCTCTCGCAATCAGGCTTGGAGGATACGGCTCAGAAGATCGGCACCGACATTTTCCATTCTCGGGTGGTGAATGTTTCCCGGGAGAATGAGGTGGGAGAGCTCTTTGAATTCGTCAAATCCCTCAAGCTTCCGCTTCATGCAGTGATCCCTTGTGCGGGAGTTGCTCGCACAGGACTGGCTCATGATTTATCGAGGGAGGAGTGGGAGTTTACGCTGGGAGTAAACCTCACCGGCACGTGGTTGATGGCGAAGTATTCGATGCCAATATTCATGCAACAAAAAGGCGGAGCGTTCGTTGCCGTTGGATCGGACGCATCGGTGCGTGGTGCATCGGGGTACGCCGCCTACTGTGCCTCCAAGCATGGTGTTTTAGGCCTTGTGCGGTGTCTTGCGTTGGACTACGGCCCTTTGGGTATACGTAGCAATGCGGTGTGTCCTGGCTTCGTGCAGACACCGATGATGGACAGCTTATTTGCGGAGGCGATCGATCCTGAGGCCGAGATGAAGTCTTACGCAAAAGAGGTGCCGTTGGGCAGATTTGCTCTGCCTGTTGAGGTGGCCAAAGTCATTTTTCACTTGGCGTCAGATGAAGCCAATTACACGAATGGGATCGTTTACTCCCTCGATGGTGGGGCGACTGCAGGGCACTTTGGCTAGCCAGTTGAGTTATTTTTTCTCGGGGGTAACAATTTTGAAATGAGTAAAATCGCACCATACTGGGTCACGTGACCGAGTATTGTGCGAAAAGGTGACATGGCAATATGAAGCGCAAAGTCGTTACCGGCTTCGCGCTTTTTTTTGGGGCTTGCAATGCCTGTGCTTGAGCGCTTCGACAACAGCTGGGGGGAATGGGATTAAGGGCGGTATTGAGCGGCATGGAACTTGCCTGTAAGTTCAAGTCCTTTTAGCTAAGCCGAGATTTCATGATGGCAACTCATACGCCCCAGAGCAGCACTAAATTTCGTTTCATGGAGTCGCATGATGCGTTTGAGCATGCTGGCGGCTTAAATGAGTGGGATGATAATCGTTATCATCAGCTTGAGAAAAAAGCTCATTTTCACGGTGCCATCGCGAGTCATTCCATTGCCGGAAAAGTGCAGGTAACTCGGGAGACGATGGACAGCCAGTGTGTCGAGCAAATTTGTCATGTTCCACTTGATTCGATAGTTATCGTAAATGTGAGATCTGACGAAGATGTACTCCTCAACGGTCGATACGTAAATGCGAGCACTTTCCACATTTCTTCTGGGCGATCTTTTCATGCAGTCTCAAAAGCACCCATCGAAGCGTTGATGCTGACTGTCAGTAAGGCGGCTTTTTTTGAAAGGTTCAAAACAGAAGGTTTCTTTAACATTGAGGAGAAACCTTTCGAGCGATTTATCCAGCCCTCCACTGACACTCAAATCGATTTTGAACTCAATCTCAAGTCTCACTTGAACGATGTACAGGCAGGTATCGGTCAAATTCCATTTAGCTCCGGTTTGGAAAGGGTATTCGGCTGTGTGCAGGAAATTTTGGATTTTGAGACTTCGAGTAGGTTAGTTGTACCTCCTTCGACCAGGACATATATCGTTGAAAAAAGTTGCGAATTTTTTGCTCACCATGTTCATGATGAAAGCATTGGGGTACTAGATCTTTGTAGTCATTTGAGAATTAGTCGTAGAACGCTTCAATACAGTTTCGAAGATGTATTGGGGATGACTCCGCTGAACTATGTAAGATCTGTACGATTGAATACAGCGCGAAAGCTGCTCATGTCCTCTCCCCAGGAAACAATTCAAGGCGCCGCTCTTGATGCTGGTTTCAGCCATTTGGGCAGATTCTCAAAGTATTATCAGGAGTTTTTCGGAGAGCTCCCATCTCAGACTGTTAGTAGGTTGGGCGCTCAGAGGCGCCATCATTGAAATTTATGAAATAAAAAGCCGGCTTTAGAGCCGGCTTCTTATTGGCTAATCCTTAGCCTTTTACCCCGGCCACTAGATATTGTGAATTGAAGCCAAGATCGCCATGACCTGCATCCTGAGCAATTTTGAGGTCATCCGCGAGTGCCGAGATATGGCTGGCCCGCAGACCGCTTGCCTTGAGTGCGTCACGCCATTGAACGACCGCGTCCAGGTATACGTCGACAGTCGCCTGGATTGTGCTGAAATCATTGGCCTCGATTTCCTTGATGCTTTTTTGCACTTTATAGCGCAGCAGATCCAGCATTTTGTCAGCAAACTCTGAGAGCTGGCTGGCACTTACGCCCTGGGTCTTAGCGTACGCCGCTGCCTCAAGAAAGCCGGCCAGGCCCACAGCATAAAAGCTGCCAGTCATCGCGGCGTCAACGATTGGTGGGACAGTCAAGTCCTCACCGGTGTAAATCGTGCCTTGCGGTGCCATTGGTTTTACGGTTTCTGCAATTTCATCCCATACAACTGGATCACATGCGTACTGAATCGCGGTGTATGGGCCGCCAATCAGGTCGGGGTACGAAGAGATGGCGGCGTTAATAAAGATGCCACCTCGACGCTCTACGAGTGTGCGAAAGCGCTGGCCGTCTTCTGGCATAGATGTGCTGAGATTGGCTACAAAGCGCCCGGCTAAATCTAGCGCCTCAATATTGCTTTCTATTAGCGATGCACCGCCGGCAGCGCTGCTAATAATCATGATGGTCAGGTCGCTTGCGTGCACCGCGTCAACGAAGGAAGGGGCGAGCGTCGCGCCTTGCTCTACCAAAGCCTTAGTGGCTTCGGTGCGACGATCCCAAACCGTGACTTTTCGCCCTGCAGCCAGCAGCGTGCGTGCAAGGCCGGAGCCCATCAAACCAGTGCCGATTACCGTTATTGTTTTAGTCATCATCTTATTCCTCATATGGGCGAGGAGCGCTCGCCGGGTTGCGTACACCCCAAAAGCTAAGCGCTGAACCGATAAGTAAATAGCCATTTTCGGCAACTCTACTTTTTTGCTCCTCCTAGCCGGAGAGGTCACGCCTGTTGCCAATTCTGGATAGGACGAACTGAACCCCGGATGTAGCTTGTGTCCTCCGATACCCACAATCCGTGAGGCCTGAAATGAACCAGATCCAGAAACCACAAGACGCTTATGTGCAGGTTGACGAAGTAGAGTGGCAGGAGTTTCCAGAGCAATTTCATACCGGCGGTGTGAAGTGGAAGCTGCTTCATGTATCTCCTGAATTTGGCATCTGGACAGTGATGTTTTTCTGTCCCAACGGCTCTATTTTGCTGCCGCACATTCACCATGGGCCTGCGGAAGGCTACGTGTTCGAAGGCATTCTTGAGTTGCGCGGTGGGCCAGAAAATGGCGGTGCGTTGTGTATCAAACACGGTTTTCTGTATGAAGCCACTGGCGCTGAGCACGAAGAAACCAAGATGCTCGCTGACACTACTTTCATCCTTCAGATGGTTGGCCCAATCACCTGGAAAACCGCCGACGGTAAAGAGGTTAACCAAACCTGGTCTACCGCCCAAGAATTGTGGGAGCAGCAAACTGCTGCCTGAATCCCAGCCATTTGGCTAAAACGTCTGGAGTGCACACGATGAGTATTTTATTTGTATTAACCTCCCACGCGACACTCGGTGACACCGGAAGGGAAACTGGGCTGTGGCTTGAAGAGTTTCTAGCACCTTATTACAGCTTTGTTGACGCCGGTCTCCCGGTTCGCCTTTGCTCGCCACTGGGAGGTAATGCTCCTGTAGATCCAGCTTCGGTAGATGCTCTGAAGGGCAACCCTTTTTACCAACGCTATAAGTCTGATCTCATTCTGGCAGAGCGCATGAACGGCACCGCCAAGCTTTCATCTGTCTCGGCATCGGATATAAGCGCGCTTGTTTATCCGGGTGGCCATGGCCCTCTGTGGGACTTGCGCGATAACCCCCATTCTGTGGCGCTGATTGAGTCGTTTGTTTCGTCAGGCAAGCCTGTTGCCACAATCTGCCATGCGGGCTGCGCATTGCTCGATGCTCGCAAGAGCGATGGGCGCCCCCTAGTTGAAGGCATCCAGGTGACTGCATTTAGTGACAGTGAGGAAGCCGCTGTTGGCCTTGAAAAGGTTGTTCCTTATCTCGTCGAAACTGAAATGAAAGCACTTGGAGCGGTGTACTCGAAGTCCGGTGATTGGGAAAGTCACGTTGTTGTCTCCGGATCGTTGATTACCGGCCAGAATCCAGCGTCTTCTCTGGGAGTAGCCGAAGCAGTGATCAAACGCTTAAAAGCTTGAATTACACGTCAGATTGTCACCTTTAAACCTTATAAAAATACTAAGGATACCGACTGCCATGAGCTTCGTTAAAACGAAAGAAGAGCTTCAGGAAATTCAACGAATTCTCTCTGAAGGTCGTTGCACTATTGAAGCCGTATCGATTGAGTTCGAGACAACCTTCGAGTTCTTACGGTCGGTGCTACCTCCTTGTTTTGATCTACCTGAAACACCTACTGCAATCGCCAGCATTTCACGGTGGCAGAGCGAGCTGTGCGGCGAATTTGATTGCGGGATTATCTCGCTTAAATGCCGATACAAAGAACTTGAAGGCACCACCATGCTCGTGTTGATTGTGAGCGGGGATATGCCAGTCACGATCGGTCGTGAGATGTGGGGGGAGGCAAAGAAAACGGGCATTGCCCAAGTTTACATGGACGGCCATGAGGCCTACGGATTCTGCGAGCGCAACGGTGCACGTTTGATCGAGATTGAAGCCGAATTTGGAGACGACCTTGGCCCTTCAAGCAGTGAAAGCTATGATTTTGAAATCAAAGCGGTGCCTCACTCTACTGGCTTTGGTCTTCAGCACGATCCGATTCTGAACTGCATGAAGAACCAGGAAAACCTTCGAGTAAAGCGTGAAGGTAAAGGGACTCTTAAGCTCAGTGGGACAGCGCTGGATCCGCTTCACACCATTCCAGTCGTATCGGTTGGAACGGCTTATTACACCGAAGGCGAGTCGAGTTGGACTGTACCGCGCTTGGAAGTACTGCCAGACCCTGATGCGTACCTACCTTTTATTTATGGGCAAAAATTTGACGATTTCCGTTTGTTCCGTAAGCCGGCCCGGTTCCAAAATCTGAACAAATAATACGGAGTCAGATTGTTCAAAGTAGCGACGCCCCTGTCATTCATTTTGCTCAGGCGGCGGTACCAGACGCTGCGTAAAATTGAGCAGATACATCCAGCATGGCGGATGTTTTTAGGCGCCCGAAAGGGCGCCTTTTTTTCAGCTCAAAGCAAACTTATACGGGGCAACGCACTGCAGCTCTATCAGCAGGCGCCTGCATGTTTTCGCCGATCATAAGTCCCGTAACCTTCGCTCGCACCAAGCGCTCCGCATATGCTTGTTGCTCTTCATGTGAGTGAGGAATACCAATGCCTGTTGTCATCTACAGGTCACCCTATCCGAGCCATTCTGTTGGGTCAGTCAATTCACAGGCATGAGCCCATCACAGACGTCGATTTGCTCCATCAGCGCCGCCAAGAAGGCGAGTCCGGAGGCTCGTGTTGTCGATGATGTCTTGGATGCAAAAAGGCATGGTAAGTCCGAGAGTGATGGGCCTAGGTTCGCGGAGCAAATGGGTGACGCACCATAGGCTTTTCTTTGGCGGTCTGTCCTTTATACAGACGTACGAGTATGCCTCTTGAAATCATTGTTATGTCTGATTGCTTGAGAGTGCGCGCCCCCTCAAGACTAGACAGCGGCTCGTGAGCCGGCGAGGCCTAAAGCGGCACCATTACTTCAAAATCAGGGACGATTTATGAGCACCGGAGATGATAATAATGCAAAAAATCCTCAGTACTTCCCTTTCATTGGCTTTGGGGTGCGCCTTTACTATCCAGGCCCACGCAGACCTGACTGTAGTTTCACATGGTGGCGCTAATAAAACTGCACAGGTAAAGGCTTTTTATGAGCCATACACGCAGAAAACAGGCACTCGAATCATCGCTGATGAATTCAACGGTGAGATGGCCAAGGTTAAGGTGCAAGTCGATACCGGCAGCGTATCTTGGGACGTAGTCGAGATGGAAATGCCAGAACTGGCGCGTGCATGTGATGATGGTATGTTGGAAGAGATTGGTGAGCAAAACGCCATTTCTAAACTTGCTCCTGATCTGTTATCTGGTGCGGTGCAGACGTGTGGGGTAGGTTTTTTTGTATGGTCTACTGTGCTTGCCTACAATGCAGACAAACTCAAAACCGCACCAACTGGTTGGGTTGATTTTTGGGATGTTGTGAAATTCCCAGGCAAGAGGAGCCTGCGTAAGGGAGCAATGTATACATTGGAGTTCGCACTGATGGCTGACGGTGTTGAGCCAAAGGACGTTTATACCGTACTTAGTACGCGGGAAGGTCAAGATAGAGCTTTCGCTAAGCTCGACAAGATTAAACCCTATATTCAATGGTGGGAGGCAGGCGCTCAACCGCCTCAATATCTCGCTTCCGGCGACGTCGTAATGAGCTCTGCTTACAATGGACGCATCGCTGCGGTGCAGAACGAGAGCAATCTTCGTGTTGTCTGGAACGGGGGTATTTATGACATGGACGCTTACGCTATTCCTAAAGGCGCCCGAAACCCAGAGGAAGGCATTCGCTTCATTCAATCTGTATTGCAAACAGACGCTCAGAAAGCTTTCGCCCAGCAAATCGCTTATGGCCCAGTAAACCGGGCCGCGGTTCCGCTTGTAGATGCAGCACGACGCAGCAATATGCCCACAGACGAGACAAACCTAGCTCACCAGGTGGCTATGAACGCATCTTTCTGGGCAGATCATGGAGAGCAGCTGGAGCAGCGCTTCAATGCTTGGGCCGTCAAACAATAGATTGTTTGCGCCTACCGTTAAGTCGCCTTAGGGCGGCTTTTTTATATTTTAAAGGCTAAATGTTTTGATAAATTTCCATAAGAGTATCAAGGCTCTGGGCTTCCCACAATTCACCGAGGTTTCGCTCTGGGCGCAATCATCTCTGCTTAGAGTTCCACTAATAATGCCCTAGGTTTTAGATTTGCGAATCATGAAAAACTGTTTTCGCATCGTTCGTTTTACTGGAGTATGGCTTGCCCGTTAGTATCTGGCACCAAAGATCAACGGCGGTGGTGATCATGTCAGCGCGTACCTGCGGGGGCATGCTTGGTTGCCATTGATAGAAGAAGTTTCCTTCAATCATCGTGGCTATGAGTCCGCTGTATGTTTGAACCTTCTCTGCGCTGAGATGAGGGTTGATAAGAGTGACCAAATATTTCATTCCGCTAAGAAAATGGTCGTATTGGTCGATCATTATTTTCTTGGTTTGATCATCTTGAGTTGCTAGGGCTCCAATTTGAAAAAAAAGCCTGCCCGTCATATCGTCCATCGTTGCTAGCATGTTCTCTCGAATAGCTAACTCAAATCGTTCGAGGGGTGGCATTGAATCGTTAAGATAAATTTCTTCGAATCTAATGACGTACCGCTCTAGTTTCGATTTTATCATTTCGATGTAGAGTTTCTCAGTGTTTCCGCAATAGTGTTGTAAATTGCTTAGACTTATTCCGACTTCTTTGGCGACCTTGCGGGCGGAAAATTCAGCGTATCCATCGCGAAGAAAAATTGCCGCAGCCGCATCATTGATCTCGTCAAGTTTTCGCGACCGTTTTTCGGCACGGCTATATTTTACTGGCTTATTCATTTCGTTGGTCATGCTGTTCATTTGTACAAATTGCTCTCGCACAGGCGGTATACGTTAAGAGTTGCTGGAATTGACGATGTTGGCAAGTCTGAAAGTGGGCAATTTGAAACAAGGTATCTGGCGAGTGAGCAAGTGGGGTGGAGGTGCCCAGTGTCACTCGGGTGTTCCTGTGGCGTAGGGAAAGGTTACAAAATCGGTCGCTCGACCTAGGTTGATGCGTTTATACACAATTTCATGCCATTCACTTGTCGGAATCGCAGTGGGCTTTAGGTATCAATAAGGCCGATGCTTGCGCCCATAACTAGCTGATATAGCTAGTTAAAATTAAAATTTACATCGCCCGCACCTCTCGTGAATGAGGCACAACTCCTGCTTGGCTCATCTTTTGCTTGATGCATGTATCTATGGGTGAGGATCGAATGCTCACCGGTTGTTTTGTCAATGGGAGCCCATCATGCCAATTACCTTGAATGACCTGGCCCAAATTCCAGAGCTTCGCTCGCGCGTGATTGCTGGCGAGAGGGGCGGTAATGAGTTGGTGAGCTGGGCGCACGTTTGCGAGCTGCCCGATCCCTCTGAATGGCTGGGCAAAGGTGATGTGCTTATGACCACAGGCATCGGCATTCCCGTCGATGCTTCGCAACAAGCGTCATACATCCAGCGACTTCATGCGGGGGGAGTGGCTGGGATGATGATTGGCGACAACATGAAAGCACCTGCTTGTCTTGATGCGCTTATCAAAGAGGCTGAAAGTCTCGGTTTTCCCATACTGATGACTGAATACGGCGTTCCTTTCTCGGCAGTAACGAAGGCGGTGATGGAGGCCTACAAGCAGCTAGAATACGCGCGACGTACTGCCATAACGAAGATCTATGAAACCGCTCGTCTCAGCATCCAGGGCATTGGCCTGCCGCAACTGATGAAGTCGTTAGGCAGCGATGTTGGTGCTGTGCTGCATTTGGTCGAGCCAGAAACACTGCGTCCGTGGATGGCAGGACTGCGGGAGTTGCCTGATTCACATCGTGAGGTTCTGCTCCTGCGTCCTCGCTCAGTCCAAAGTACTCCTATCGTCCAGCGTTGTGCTATCGAGGGGGGGGAGACGGTGCTGATGTCGGTACCGTCATATAGAGGAGGTTTGCTAGCGGCTCATAGCGCTGAAGCCTTGGATTATGGCTTGCTTCACCATATCGTCGCAGTGATCGGCATTGAACTTGAACGTCTAAAGGTTGAAAGAGAGACCAAGCTCCGACTTGGCAGCGAGCTTATTGACGACCTGCTTCATAAGCGTGTTCTTCCTCGCCAGGCTCAAAGTCGACTGGAGGCGTCTGGTGCGGATGTCGAACATTTGCGAATGGCGGTATGTGAAGGGGCGATAATTTCCGTCAAGGAGATTGACCTGGCGCTTGTCCGGCAGGGTTTTGAGCTGATCATTCGTGCGCAAGGTGAGGAGATCATCTTTCTCTGCTGGGATGATGTGTCATTAGAGCGTCTGCAATCCACGCTTAACGTCCTAATCGGTGTAAGCGATATTTTTGATTACCTGGATGACTTTACGAATGCACTGCGTGAAGCTCGTCTTGCGCTAGCTCACGCTACTACTTCAATGCCATTGAGTTTCTATTCGGATGCCGGAGTGAGCGCTCCTTGGCTTCCTCAAAATCTGCACGATGCGACCGAGGCCTTCCATAAGGTGTTGGGGGGGCTTGCAGAGTACGATAAGGCTCAGCATGCTCCCTTAGTTCACACCCTCCGCACATTCCTTGAAAATAACCGTTCGTGGGTAAATACCGCTCTTAAACTCCATATCCATAAGCAAACGCTTGTTTATCGCGTTCGCCGGATTGAAGATATAACTGGCAGGTCGCTTGATTCCACGGACGATGTTTCAATCTTATGGTTTGCCTTAAAAGCAGCTGACTTGGCTGGAGCACTTGCAAAGCGTACAAGTGGATCAATGGCGTCAGCACAAGCCGAAGAGAATTATAAAGCAGTAGGCTAGAAATAAGATTTATTCGTTTCTGAATTTCGCGTCTAGCTAAGGCGTGGATTCGTTCGTCTATTTTTTAGTTATTTGTAGTTCTTGCAGTTTTTATAGTTTCGCTTTTATGCCCTTAAGGATGCTCACTGTTTTTCGGTTTTTTTATGATGTCGTCAGTGGTTTGTAGATGTATTAAGTTGGCTTGTACGATCGAACAGCAGGGTTGGTGATTTTTTTACGTTTGAACTATTGCTCGTCAAGTGGGGGGGGCTGAAGATGGGGTACGGTTCTCGTCGAATCGGGAAAACAACAATTATTTGAACAATAGCGAGGATAATAATTATGGGCTTTGTCAAAACTCCCGAAGAAGTAAAAGAAATCCAAGCGCTTCTTTCAAAAGGACGCTTTACTGTAGAATCAGTTTCCATCGAGTTCGAAACTACTTTCGAGTTCCTTCGAAAGGTTCTGCCTCCGTGCTTTGAGTTGCCAGAGAAACCGATCGCTATCGCTAACGTATCCCGCTGGCAGAGCGCCCTGTGCGGCGAGTTCGACTGCGGCGTCATCTATCTGAATTGCCGCTACAAAGAGTTCACCGGTACTACCATGCTTACCCTCTTCGTGAGCGGCGATATGCCTGTGACTATCGGTCGTGAAATGTGGGGTGAAGGCAAGAAGCTCGCTTCCTCCCAGCTGTACTTCGATGGCAACGATGCCTACGGTTACACCGAGCGCAATGGTGTTCGTTTGATCGAGATCTCTGCGGAATTTGGCCCGGAACTCGGCCCGCTGGAAGCCAGCAACTACGACTTCGAAATCAAAGCTCAGCCGCACGTCACTGGGATCGGCCTGCAGAACGACGTAGTTCTCAACTGCATGAAAACCGAAGAGTCGTACCGTAGTACTCGCGTTGGTAAGGGCACTCTGAAGCTCAACGGCTCCCAGATGGATCCGCTGGACACTATTCCGATCGTGTCTGTGGGTGAGGCCTTCTACGCAGAAGGTGCTTCCTCTTGGACTGTTCCATGGTTCGATGAGCTGCCAGATCGTGACGCCTATGTGCCGTTTATCTACGGTCAGAAGTACGACGATTTCCGATTCTTCCCAAAACCAAAGCGTTTCGCGGAGTAATCAGCGACTGCGCTATTTCCACCATACAAGAAATGAAGAACAAGTTGTAACTCGCATGCCCCGGTTGTTCCGGGGTATGCGGCTCACAAGTTACTTCAGCTAACAGGTGAAACTACATCATGTCTACTAATAATCATGCGAGTGACCAGGGGAAATGGATTGCCCTGTTTCTTTGCTTCATTGCAACGGTAGCGATTTTTGTCCCCTATGTAGGTTACTCGACTCAGATCGTCACAATGATGACCGATCTGAACATGACTTACGCGATGGTAGGCACGTTGGCATCCGCGTCAGCTGTGGCCGGCGGTATTATGCTTCCTTTTGCGGGTATGTTGGTTGATCGCTGGGGTGCTAAGAAAATTACCGTTGTTGGGCTGTTCATATCTGCGGTTGGGCAAGTGGCTTTCGCCTATGTGCCCACCTATGACGCCATGTTGCTTTCTAGGATTTTCCTTGGTGCGGGCATTCCGCTTTTGTTCATCGGGCCTTATACGCTCGCTCTTCGTTGGTTTGAGCAGTCGGGTAAGACTGGTGTCGCAATGGGGGCAATGTTGGCTACTGACGGCATTGGCACCTTGTTGGCGCTGTACGCCTACTCGCATGTCCTGAACGCCTACGGTTGGCGTGACGGGTCGGCTATGGGTGCGATTGTGCTTGTTGTCACGATGTTTGTGGCGATCTTCTTCTTGAAGGAGCCAAAGCATTTCGCGGAGCTAGATTCACAACCAAAATTGCAATCGGTTCTTCGAGATTTCCTCACAGCGCTGACGCATAGAAACGTTTTGGTTGCGTCTGTATTCCTCGTCGGTGTTTGGGGTTCCTATGCGGTGGCGGTCTATTGGGTTCCTACGATCCTGATGGAGGAAAACGGCTGGACTGAAAGTGATGCCGGCTTGATCGGTGCGCTTTATCCGCTGGTAGGTATGATTTGCGCGGTAAGTTTTGGGTTGCTTTCTGATCGTCTGGGTCGCAGGAAGCCACTAATGTTTATTTCTGGCATTGGCATGACGATCGCCTTCTTTGGTTGTGCGTTTGCCTTGGCAAACAAGAACTACACGCTTCTCGCGGCAATGCTTCCTATATCCGGTTTGTTTGCTTACGGTGGCATACCGTTAGCATATTGCTTGGCGGCTGATTCTGTCGGGATCAAGCTCGCTGCAACAGCTAATGGAATCATCATGAGTGTTGGGTTTCTGTTAGGTGGCGTTGTTTATCCCATTATTCTTGGGATGGTGAAAGACAGCACTGGCCATTATACCGATGGCTTTATTGCAGCATCATTTTCCCTGATCGTGCTCAATATAATCGCCGTGATATTTGCTCGCGAACACGTAGCAGCTAAACCGCATTCGGCGTTTGCATAACTCGAATTCAAAGTGCAACAAAAACTAAGTAGAGTAAGCAGGAGTTAACAATGAACATTTACTACGATGGCAAGTTTGTCCAGAGCCAAGGCTCGGCTATTCCAGTTGAAAACCCGGCAACCGAAGAGATTTTTGCCGAAGTCGCTGAGGCCACCATGAGCGAGCTGGATGCAGTCGTCGCTTCTGCCTTATCTGCTCAGCGCAAATGGGTGCGCGTCGGTGCCGGCGAGCGTGCTGAACTGCTACACACCTGTGCTGCGCGTCTGCGTGAACATGCTCCTGAGCTGGCTCGCCTGCTCACCCAGGAAAGCGGCAAGCCGCTGCGCGAATCTCTCGACGAAGTCGAGTGGAGCGTTGATGCCTACCGCCACCTGGCAGAAGTGGCTCGAACCCAAGGTGGCCAGGTTGTTCAGCCAAACATGCATGGTCAGATGAACCTGGTGGTGCGTGAGCCGCTGGGCGTTATTGTCAGCATCCTTCCTTTCAACTTCCCGATTCTGTTAATGACCTGGCAGGTTGCAGCGGCTCTGGCGGCGGGTAACACCTGCATCGTCAAGCCATCGGAAGTCACCCCGATGACCGCTTTGCTGCTGGCCAAGATCTTCGATCACCTGCCACCGGGCATCTTCAACGTCGTCACCTGTGGTGCCAAAGGCTCGGCCTACCTGGTTTCGCACCCTGACACTCACATGATTGCATTCACCGGCTCGGTACCTACCGGTCAGAAAATCATGCAGGGCGCGACTGAGCGTATGAAGCCGTTGCTCCTTGAATTGGGCAGCTCCGATCCATTCATCGTCATGGATGATGCCGACTTCGATATGGCAGTGAAGGCCGCTACTTTCTCGGCTTTCCTTAACTCGGGCCAAGTCTGCACCGGTTCCGAGCGCTTCTTCATCCACGAAAAGATCTATGACGATTTCATGGATGCGTTGGTCAAATCGGTTCGCACTCTGCGCATCGGCGACCCGATGGGTGATGTTGACCTCGGCCCACTGGTCAACAAGGCTGCTGTAAACACTGTCGAAAAAGGTTTGGCGCATCTGCAAAGCTTGGGCGCGACCATCCGTCATGGTGGCACCCGTGGTGGCTTCACTCGCGGTCACTTCTTCGAGCCGACTATTGTCGAGATCACTGACCCGCTGAAACAACAGCCGCGCCATGAGCTGTTCGGCCCGCAAGCTACGTTCTGCCGTATTCGCTCGCTGGATGAGGCAATCGCGCATGCCAACAATACCGACTTCGGCCTTGGCTCTTGCATCTTTACTTCCAGCTTCGAGTCGGCCATGCGTGCTGCAACCGAGATCGATGCTGGCCACGTATGGATCAATGACCCATTGAAAGACAACGTTGCCGCTCCGTTCGGTGGCAAGAAGATGTCCGGCCTGGGTCGTGAGCTCGGTCTGGATGGCATTAATGCCTTTACTGATGTGAAGCACATTCACATGCAATTTAAGGCTGAAACTCAGGGTTGGTGGTTCCCTTACACTCGCCCAGACATTTAATCAGTCTGATGTGAGCAAGGCGACCTGTGGTGCTGAGCAGGTCGCTTATTGCTTCTCTGAATTGCCGGCCCAACGAAGTTGGCCGGCTTTTTTTATTGGGAGTTTGAAGCATGAACGGACATTTAGCGCTCGCCATCGCCATCTGTATGGAAGTTATTGCCACAAGTGCGTTGGCATCGATTCAAGGTTTAACAAAACCACTTCCTCTGTTGGCTGTTATCATAGGGTATGTCTCGTCTTTCTATATGCTCGCCATTGTGGTTAAGACCATTCCGATCGGCATCGCTTATGCAATATGGTCGGGTATGGGAATTGTGCTGGTTACGCTAGTGAGTGTTGTCATCTATCGCCAAAAACCAGATATGGCGGCAATCGTGGGGATGGGGATGATTGTGGCGGGGGTAGTTACGATTCAACTGTTCTCGTCGATGAAGCCGCATTAATTGACTGCGAGAGATGTAGTGCAGTATGGCCTGCCCTAAGGTTAGGGCAGGCTGGGTTGGGGGTCACTGGGCTAGGAAGCCTCCATCCACAACGAGATCTGTGCCGGTCACGTAGGACGACTCGTCAGAAGCCAGGAACAGCACAACGTTTGATACTTCTTCAGGTTTCGCCATGCGGCCCATTGGCGTTGCGTCAATGTATGCCTGCAATTCGACTTCCGCCTCGTTCATGGGTGTGGCGACCATGCCAGGGCAGACCGTATTCACCCGGATGTTTTGTTTTGCCAGTTTCAGTGCAGCGCTGCGAGTCATTGTCAGCAGCGCGCCTTTGGAAGCGTTATAGGCGAAATATTCCGAATCGCCCACGAACCCCAGGATTGACGAGATGTTGACGATTGAGCCTACTCCCGCTCGCTGCATAGATGGAACGACCGCCCGCATCCCGAGGTAAACACCTGTTTGGTTGACGGCAATTGTGCGACTCCAGAACTGAGGGTCTTCTATAGCAAATCCGCCTGGTTGCCCTGTGATGCCGGCATTGTTCACCAGCACATTGATGTCACCCCAGCGCTCCTCCGCAGCCTCAACTGCGTCTTGCCAAGACTGCTCGCTCGTCACGTCCAGTTCGAGGTAGTGAATGGCTAGCCCATCTTCTCTTGCTTGTGCTGCCAGTTTGCGTCCTTCGTCGTGCAACACATCAGCGATGTGGACTTTTGCTCCGTGTTGGGCAAGTACCATTGCATGAGAGGCACCCATTCCACGGGCGCCACCAGTGATAAATACGTGCTTATTTGCCAGTCGTGCTTGCATAAGTTAACCATGTTTATTTGTAATTTTACATGGATCCGCATTAGTAGTTAAATCCTGTTGGTTCGTAAACTCAATTGATCGAATGTACGGGTTGGGTGTGCAAATTAGTATCTTCGCACGAGTGACTTGTGGGGAGGATTTTGCCTAGTATGGCTTCGTAAGTGTAGTTCTGGGAAGTTTACGTTTGATTTAAGTATTGGGGGTTGTTCCCCTCATATCAGTAGTTAATTCGGGATTTCACAAATGAAGAACAAGAATAAATTCCCAGTACGTTGGCATGTTTGCGTAGGTGCATTCATTCTTCCAGTCGCTATGTCGCACGCTGAGCAGCAATCCGATGCTGCTGGCTTTGTAGAAGGCAGCCACCTCAAGCTCCTTTCTCGCAACTACTACTGGCACCAGACCGGAGATGCAGGTAAGCAGAAGGACTGGACTCAGGGTGAAATGCTGGATTTCACATCTGGATTCACCCAGGGTGTTGTTGGGTTTGGCCTAGACGCCTTTGCTTACGGTGCAGCAAAGCTCGATGGTGGAAGCGGGCAAGTAGGCTCGATGACATTGCCTTTTCGTGATGATGGCAATCCAGCGGATAGCTACAGCAAGGCTGGCGGCAGTGTGAAATTAAGGCTGTCGAGCACAACGCTTCGGTACGGTGACCTGCAACCTCAAGTCCCTGTGTTCGCTACTGGTAACTACTACCAACTGAATCAAACTGCGACCGGTTGGATGCTCGACAGCGCTGAGCTCTCCGGCCTGGCCTTGGGGGCTGGTCACTTCACTTCTGGTACTGGCTACATTTCGACTAATCATGACGGTGATTTGGGGCTCGCTTATGCCGGAAAGAGCACTTCACAAATTGACTATGCCGGCGGAGCGTACTCCTTCAGTGATCAGTTGTCGGTAATGCTTTACGCGGCCCAGTTCAAAGACCTTATGAATCAGTATTACTCGAATGTGAATTACATACTGCCGCTTTCGGATACTCAGGCGTTCACATTTGATTTCAATATCTATCGCAGTGTTGATTCGGGTCAAGCCGAGGCGGGTGATATCAATCTCACTGCAGCATCCGTGTCTGCTGCTTTCTCAACTGGCCCACATAAGTTTTTGCTTGCGATACAGCGAAATGATGGCGACCAGCCTCAGGACTATGCTGCTATCGGCAGTACTCGGCCGGGTGTAGCTGCTGGCGTTTACAGTGGTGGTATCTATCTTGCTAACGCAACCGAAATTTCCGATTTCAATGCCCCTAACGAGCGGTCAGTTCAGGTTCGATATGATCTAGATATGTCGACTTTTGGTGTCCCTGGGGCGAAGTTTACGCTCAAGCATCTCCGCGGGTATGACATTGACGGCACCCACTTATCTGAAGACTCAGCTTACTTTGATTTATATGGAAAATCCGAGAAAGAGCACGAGACAAACATAATTGCAGAATATGTTGTTCAGTCAGGGCCGGCGAAAGATCTTTCGGCGAAAGTTTTCCAGTCATGGCATTCCGGGGCGTCGAGTACCGGAGGTTCCATCACTCAAACGCGGTTCTCGTTGAGCTATCCACTCGAAATTTTCTGAACCGCAGAATAATAAATGCTTGATCTAGTGCAATAGATCAGTTGGTCATGATTGTCGACAGGCTGCCCTCCGTAGGAGTAATAACATGAGTGAAAATGTTAGCGTTGAGTCTTCGCAGGGAGAGCGGCGTGCCGCAATTGTCGAGGCGAGATCGATTGACTATGTGCCTTTGTCAGAGCGGCATGGACGTCTTGGTGATCAGGCAACCATCTGGTTCGCAGGCAGTGCTCAGTTGCTCAGTTTGGCGACCGGGGCGATTGGTATCGCTTTAGGGTTGAATCTTGTCTGGACGTTGATTGGCCTAGCCCTAGGCACGTTCCTAGGGACTATTCCGGTCGCAGCGCATGCCAGTCAGGGCCCTCATCTCGGCTTGCCCCAGATGGTTCAAACACGGCCCCAGTTTGGTCGTTACGGTGCGGTGTTTATTTGGATCGTAGCTGTACTGGTGTATTGGGGTTACGTCGTTCTGAACGTAAATTTGATGGGTGCTACCGCTCAACAATTGGAGCTGGGGACAGCGACGATTTCGGGGATAGTGCTGGGTGTCGTTTCTATTGTTGTGGCCATCTTCGGTTACAATCTACTCCACGTTGGGCAGCGATACACCACTATGGCCTTGGTTGCTGTGCTGGGGGTGTTCGTCGTGGGGCTTGCGATGGCCGGGGGATTTACCTCGGGAATGCTCGCTCTGGAAGGGTCGTTTTCATTCACACCTTTCCTAATGGTGACGTCGGCTGCGTTAGCCTATCAGTTGTCGTGGGCGTTCTTCGTTTCTGATTACTCCAGGTACATGCCTCCAACTACGAGCCATCGTTCGATTATCGCCTACACGGCGATAGGGGCTGGTCTCGGTGTGTTCAGCATGGAGGCAGTAGGTGCTATCTGCGCTGCTTTTTACCCAAAGGATGCATTGACTCAAGGTCTGCAACAGGCCGGTGATTCGATCTATCCGGGCTTTGGGGCGGTGGTTCTCGTGGTAGGGGGTATCGCGCTGCTGATCTTCAACGGCATGTGCGTTTACGGGGGGGCATTAACCCTGATCACTGCGCTGGACAGTATTGTCCCGACGAACCCAAGCCGTTCACTACGTATCAAGGCCATCGTGATCCTAGGTATTTCGGCAACGGTAGTAGGTGTGCTGTTGCCCGATACGTTTATCAATACCACGTTCTACACAGTGCTCGCCGTTCTGGCATATCTCATGGCGCCTTGGACAGCAGTCAATCTCGTTGACTATTTCATTGTCCGCAAAGGCCAATACTCGGTGCGTGAGATTTTTCGGTCTGATGGAATCTATGGGAAATGGAATTGGAGAGGCATGGCAGCTTATGTCATCTCGTTTGTCGCCATGATTCCTTTCATGTACCTGCCGTTTTATCAAGGCCCTGTCGCTGCTTGGTTCGGTGGTGTGGATTACGCGTTCTTTGTGGGGATTCCGGTGGGCGGCATTCTCTATTGGTTGTTTTGCATGAGTCTCGATGTTCGATCTGAGTTGCTGTTAATCAAAGATGCAGATGCGGATCTAGACAAGGACGCCGCACCAATTCTGTGACGGGCCTTTCCTGCGGTTTGTTGGATGTGAAGCCGCTTCTAAACATGTCATGAGAAAATAATAATGAAAACGATAGAGCTCGATAGTGTTGGAGTTGACGCTGAGCGCATTGCGATTCCAGCGCAGAAAGTTTCATTAACGCGGGTGACTATGTTGGGGCTCTCGGGTCAGCAGTTGGGGCCAAGCGCCGCCATTGCTGCCGGTTCGATTCCCTTATATGCGGGGTACGGTTCCTGGCTCGCCATGGCGCTCGCTCTCCTGGCAGCCCTTTGCATGACGGCAGCTGTTAACGTATTTGCCCGAAAATACGTTGTGACCGGATCGCTTCTTTCATACGTGGGTATAGCGCTTGGAAGGTTGCCTCAGCGGGTCGTTGCAGCTTCATATCTCGTTGGCTTTTTAGTGGTATGCGCGGCTCTCTCGGCTTGCTTTGTTACGTTCAGCAGCAGTTTGCTGCATACACTCGGCGTGGAGTTTGCTCTGGCCGGATGGTTTCAGGCTGTTACAGCGGTCGTGATTTCGCTGCTGGCAGGGATTCTGACTTGGCGTGGGCTAGATGCCTCGATCTCTGTGACAGCCTGGTTGTCTTTCCTGCCGGTGCCTTTGCTTGCACTGGTAACTATCGTCGCTGCCATGAATACGGGTGTTGATCTCAATGCTCAGTTGAGCTTGGACGGCGTATCGTTAGCTCGTCTGGCGGAAGGCACAATTGTGGCTTTGGCCTACTTCGTAGGCTGTGATGCTTTGGCAGCTCTAGCAGCCGAAACAGATGCCCCAAAAAAGAACGTTCCGTTACTTCTACGTAACGTGTTGCTCATCACTGGTCTCAGCTTCGTTGCAATTTTGATCCTGAGTGCGCCCCTGATGGCGGAGCATTTGACCGCGCTTGTGAATGGGGACTCGCCGACCCAGATCTTGGCTACTGCTGCTGGTCTTGAGTTTCTGCAGATGCCGATTGATTTTCTTCTTGGTGCTGCCACGTTCGCCAGTTTAGTGGCGTTCATGAATTACGGAAGTCGGGTGTTTGCCACTGCTGCTGTTGACCGTTTCATTCCCCAGGTGTTTTCCCGCATTCATCCTAAGTTTGGTTCACCAACTGGTTCTACTGTGCTAATGGGTGTTGCTGCAGCGTTTATCCCTGTCGCGTTACAAATGCTGGCAGAGTCGCCACCGCTACAATCTACTGCTTACTTGTCAACGCTGTATTCGCTGTTCTGGATTGCCCCGTATGTGCTACTTGGTGTTGGGGCAATTAAGGAAGTAATCCTTGATGGCAAGAGGGAGCTGATTAAGATAGGTGTGATTTCAATTGGTGTGTTCGTTTTTATTGCGCTCTTGGTTTATAACTTTGCCTCTGATCCAGGTGGGGTTTTTGGTGCGCTGCCTTATGTAATGGTGGCGCTCACAGTTGCTGCCTTTATCGTGTTCAGTGTAGTGGATGTACTGAATAAAAATAAAATTTGAGGTGGGTTATTTATGGATAAACAGTCCGTTGTGGTGGTAACCGGAGCTGGGTCTGGCATTGGTCAGGCCACCGCCATTGCATTCTCTAAGCAAGGCCATTTTGTAGTTGGTCTCGATCTTTCCGAGGCGGGTCTGCAGAAGACGAAATCGTTCATAGCTGCTGATCGTTTTCATGCTGTGGACTTGGATGTTCGAGACGAGGTGCAGGTTGCTGAGGCGTTCAAATACGTAAGGTCTACTGGGCTCAATCTCCACGCTGTAGCTGCTTGCGCAGGTGTGGCAAAAACAAGCGCGGTACATGAGCAAAGCGAAGAAGACTGGGATTTTATCGTAGATATCAACCTTAAAGGTGTATGGCTTACTGCGAAGTCTGCGATGACCATCTTCCTCAAACAAGGAAAGGGCTCGTTTATAGCAGTGGGTTCCGATGCCTCTGTGCGTGGGGCTTCTGTTTATGCGGCCTATTGCGCCTCAAAGCACGGTGTTCTCGGCCTGGTGCGCTGCCTGGCACTGGATTACGGCCCGTTGGGCATCCGCTCGAATGCGGTGTGCCCGGGTTTCGTGCTTACACCGATGATGGATGCTCTGCTTTCCGATTCCAGTGATCCTGAAGCTGAAATGAAGTCCTATGCAAAGGAAGTTCCGCTGGGGCGTTTTGCTCGGCCTGATGAAGTGGCTAAAGTGATCCTGCACTTGGCCTCCGATGACGCTTCATATACCAACGGTGCTATATATTCGTTGGACGGTGGCGCAACAGCGGGCCATTTTAGCCCTCTAGTTTAAGTTTCGTTAGATGCACGTTTTGCACAGTTGTGCATCGCAAATGCTGATTTACCCGAATTAGCATTTGCGACTTTTTTATTATTTTTATTTAAATATGAAAAACTCATATCATCGTATGAGTCGAGTCTTTATTTTCTGGCTAATTCACAATTGAATGATTGTGTTCGTCGGCTGAAAGTAGACATACCGATAGATTCACGAACAGGCTAATAAAATGAAGCGTTCGCTGTGGTTGGAGGAGATTTCCTCCGAGCTGACTCCTTTGCCTTCGTTGGAGGGTAATCATGTGGCGGATGTCGCCATCGTTGGTGGTGGATTCGTAGGCCTATGGACGGCGCTGCAGATTGTCGAGCTAGATCCTAAGTGCAAGGTGATTATCATCGAACGCGACATTTGCGGTGGTGGTGCTTCCGGTCGCAACGGTGGCTTCGTCATGTCGTGGTGGCCAAAGATCAGCTCCTTGTCGGCGCAATGTGGCAAAGATGAGGCGGTGCGATTGGCTCGAGCCTCTGCTGCCGCAATTGGCGAAATCGAGCAGTTCTGCATTAAGCATAATATTGATGCGCACTTCCGCCGCGCAGGTTGGCTGTGGACAGCCACCACCAATGCTCAACGTGGTGCCTGGAAGGATGTGGTGAAAACGTGCCAGCGCCTCGGCGAGTCTGTGTTTCTACCACTATCCAACAATGAAGTTGCTCGCCGTGCGGGCTCAGGAAAGCATCTTGAGGGTGTGTTGGAGGTAAGCAACGCCACTGTGCAACCCGCAAGGCTGGTTCGCGGCATGCGCCGAGTCGCACTAGAAAAGGGTATCAAGATTTTTGAGAATACCCCCATGAGTAATTTCGAGCGTTCATCTCCTGCCTTGCTACAGACGCCCAACGGTTCGATTGCCGCTACCCGTGTCGTGCTTGCACATAACGCTTGGTCTGCCGAGATCCCTGAGCTACGCCGGACGATTCTGCCTGTTACGAGTACCATCGTTGCCACCGCGCCAATTCCGGATCGTTTGGAAAGAATCGGTTGGACTGGGGGGGAGGCGATCACTGACTCTCAGCTGATGGTTGACTACTACCGTACCACGCAGGATGGTCGAATCGCGTTTGGTAAGGGCACCGGGATGATCAGTTTCGCCAGCCGTGTGGATGGCGGATATGACGACAATCCAAACCTCAGCGAAGATACGGAACGCGATTTTCGACGTACTTATCCGCAGCTAAACGATGTGCCAATCACTCACTCCTGGTGCGGCCCGATCGATCGTACCTACGACAGTCTGCCTGTCTTCGGTCATTTAGATGGCTCGCCTCACATTTTCTACGGTATTGGCTGGAGTGGAAACGGCGTCGGCCCGAGCCGCCTTGGCGGGCGGATTTTGGCAAGTTTGGCTCTTGGATTAGACGATGAGTGGAGTCGCTGCGGTCTCGTGGGGCGTGAGCCTAAGCGATTCCCTCCGGAGCCGTTCCGCTATTTTGGTGGCTTGATGGTTCGTGGTGCTGTTCAGCGTAAAGAAGCCGCCGAAGCTGAGGATGAAAATCCCGCATGGTTGGATCGCAAGCTCGCAAGCCTCGCTCCGTCGGGCCTTGAAGACAAAACCCTTTGATGCTGGAGTAGATGATGACTCAACCAATTCTTCTTTCGAACGTCGAAGCTTTTCTGCTCCCTGACTCTAAACCTGTCACACAACCTTTTGGCGATTTGGTCTCCGAGACGTCTACCCATTCGGTAGAAGGGCCAAGCCAGTTGCTGACTGGGATTTGGGAGTGCACACCAGGCAGGTGGCGCCGCCAAGTGCTTTCGCGTGAGTTCAGTCATTTTGTCGCTGGCCACTGCTTCTTTATTCCTGATGATGGGGAGCCCATCGAGCTCCGTGCCGGCGATGCGATTCTGTTCCCCGCGAACTGCCATGGCGAATGGGATGTTCGCGAGACTGTTCGAAAAAGTTTTTTGATCATGCCTTGATTTACGGGTGTGTTCATTGCCCCACGCTTGTCTCCGGCCTAACCAACCGGAATTTTTGCCGCCCACGAGGGCGGCTTTTTTTCGCACATATTAAGTCGGACATTCTAGAGCGGAGTTTTCTCGGGCTGGATACGCTACCAGGGAGGGACTGATTTTTTCTAATTCATCGATTTTCCTGCTGCTTGTGATGCTGTTGCCGAGTACCTGCGTACTGAAGGGTTTGAAATAACAATAACGTTGCAAATGGCGGTGCCCGTTTGCTGAAAACCAAATCATATCCTCGGGTGTCCTTATGAACCCCTGCTGGAGTCATGTCAGAATGAAGTTTAAATCCATACAGACATTTTTTGTTGTTCAGGCGGGATGCGCCATGCTTTTTATCAGCGTGACGCTTCTGGGTATCAGTTATTTCACTACTGAGAACAGCAATGAGTTTGTGCGCGAGTCAACTGATACGCAGGCGGCTGCCCGTACACAGGCGGAGTTAACAAGCCTTGGGCAGGCGAAGGCACTTGAAATAGGAGCCAGGCTCCAATCTGCGCTTCAAGTTGCGCAACAATTAGCGGTCGTTAACATGTCTATCGGAAAGGTCGATGCTGATGGGAATCCGCTATTAAGTGTGTCTCGAGAGCAGCTGTCTAACTTAATTCGCGAAACTTTGATTGCCAGTCCTCAGATATTGAGTGTCTATGTTATATGGGAGCCAAATGCCTTTGGTTCATCGGATATTAGATATGCTGGAAGAAGTTCAGATGGCTATGATGGAACAGGCCGATTCATGCCTTCGTGGTATCGAAGTAAGGCGCAAGAAATTCTGGTGGAACCGGCCCCGACAGTAGAAAGTCAAAATCGTCTACCAACCGGGGTGCGTGAGGGAGAGTATTATCTTTGTGCGAAGGAGACCAAGAAAAACTGCGTAATCGACCCTGCTGCTTATGATTTAACAGATGGCAGCAAAGTTTTATTGACATCATTTACAGTCCCCATTTTTGTCAACGGCAAATTCGAGGGCATTACGGGCGTCGATTATGCTCTTAGCTTTATTCAGAATTTGCTAGAGACCAGTAATCACAGCCTGTATGCCGGGGTGGGAAGTATGAGCTTGCTTTCCAGTAATGGGCGTTACGTGGCCAGTACTCAGGCGCCTAATGAGCTTGGTGAGCTTTCCTCCGTGTCACTGACCCCGGGCGACCTTTTGCTTGTACAGGCCGCTGGTGATCGAGCTCCTAAATACGAAGTGGATGAAGCAAATGACACGGTGCGTTTGGTCATCCCTATCAGCGTTGCTGATACAGGTGTGTTCTGGAATCTCCTAGTAAAGGTGCCTTTAAGTGTGGTCATGAACCAGGCTAGGGAGCTTCAAGCGTCTCTTTTATCTAATACCCAGTCCAGCCTTCGTTTCATGGGAATTGGGGGTGCCTTAGTGACAGCCGTAGGAGTGTTCTTACTCTGGCTGATTAGCTTCGGAGTAGGAAGGCCTTTGAGGGAAACTGCGATCCGACTCCGTGACATTGCAGGTGGAGAGGGTGATTTGACAAGAGAGTTGAGCATAGGGCGATCAGATGAACTCGGTGACATTGGCACTGGATTCAACAGCTTTCTGAGCAAACTTCGGCTTCTGGTAAGTCAGATTGCAGCCCTGTCGGGAGACATCGCCGATGCCTCCGAAAAAACACGAGAAAACTCTACCCTGACAGACACGAAAGTGCAGCGCCAGTTATCCGCAATCGAGCTTATCGCGACCGCCGCCCAAGAGATGACCTCTACTGCGCAAGAAGTCTCACGTAGCGCGGCGAAGGCGGCGGAAGCCGCCGGCGATGCAGATCGCTTTGTGCAGTCGGGTCAGACGGTGGTTGAGGCTAGTACCAAGACGACGCAAATGCTTCATGATGACCTACTGCACGCTTCAGAGACGGTTCAAGCCCTCGCCACCGACAGTGAAGACATCAACCAGATCCTGAACACCATTCGATCTATCGCCGAACAGACGAACCTTCTGGCCCTCAACGCTGCGATTGAGGCAGCGCGAGCCGGTGAGCAGGGACGAGGGTTTGCCGTCGTCGCCGATGAGGTTCGCAACCTTGCAATGAAGACCCAGAGCTCCACCCTGGAGATCCATACGATGATCGAAAAGCTCAACGTTGGGATCCATGAAGTTGTGCATGCCATGGATCGCAGTAGCAAGCGCATGAGCGAGAGCGTTCGGCATGCTGAAGGTACAGCAACTGCCCTCAGTGCAATCACTGAGGCAGTCCTGTTGATCTCGGACATGAACATCCAGATTGCCAGCGCTGCAGAAGAACAGAGCATGGTTGCGGAAGACATCAGTAAGAACATCGAAAGTATCAGCCTCGCTGTTGCTGAAGTGGCCAAAGAGGCGAAGCATACCGCAGAGGCAAGTGAGGCTATGACCCTGCTAAGCGCTCAGCAAAAGAAGTTGATTCAGCAGTTCAAATATTGATCATTTGGAGCGTTTTAGCGCGAATGGTTTGAAGGTGTGTTACTGCTACTTTTGCCACCTTATAAGGCGGCTAACAGTCTAGTTTCATACTTTGTTAGGAGATGCTGAGTCATCGTATGGGAAAACTTTTGTTTTTTGTCCAAACGTATGATTGACCGAGGCTAGGGCAAAATATCTAATTCGGGTAATTCCATCAATAATAATTAGGGATACTTATGAGCTACGTCTGGACTCAGCGTCAACTGGAAGAATATCGCCGTTATTACGACAATATTCGTACCCATCACTCCTATAGCTACGTGAATTTCTCGACTACAGCAGAATTCGTTCGCAGCGTTCTCCCGCCATGTCTCGATGTACCAGATCAGCCCAAGGTCACCATTGGCTTCCTCTCCTTCATGGAGTGGATCCATGGCGTATCCAACCGAGCGGGCCGTGATCGTGCAGCCATTGTTGGTGTAAACGCAATGTATAAGGGGGTGGAAGGCAGCTACTACCTCACCGTACTGGAAACCGAAGAGGTCAACATCGTAACGGGTCGCGAGTTTTGGGGTATGCCAAAGAAGCAAGGCTTCATCGACTACTTCGAGGACGGTAACGGTTTCCATGGTGTCGCAGGGCGTAAAAGCCATGATCTGATCCTCCTCGACGCCAAGCTCGGCGAGGAGCAGGGAGGGTCTGAAGAAGCCCCTGAGTACTACTTCGACATGCGTTGTGGTTTCGAGGTCAATGGCCGGTCGATCCGCAACCCCGAATTGGCCATCTTTAAAAACTCAACCAAAATCAACCGATTCCGTCCTATTGTTTCCGCTGATCTCGTTTTGAAAGGCTCGCCTTTCGATTCGGGTGTTGGAACAGTGCCGGTGGGACACTTCCTAGACGGTGGCCATCTCGGTGGCGAGACGTCTTACATCATCGAGCAGGTGGTCGATCTCAGTAAGGACGGCGTTGACTATGCACCATACCTAATGGGCCGTCTTTACGACGACTGGCCTGACGTCCGTCGCTAACAACTGAAACTGTTAGTGATTAAAAGCGCATGAGCATCACGACTGACCCTGGATATATTTTATGATCGATAGGGTCGTCTTGGTGCTGAATTTGCCTAGGGCACAGATATTCAAGCGGTTGTGTCGCGTGGCTACCTACGTTTCCGTCGCTTGACAGGTGTGGGGTCAAGTGATCGCTCTCGAGTTTTTTGAACGAGAGGAAGATTTCGTGCAACAGTGGCAAATGGGGCCTACCGCAACCTGGTTGATCGCAATGGGCTGGGTGTTCCAGCTATTTGGCTCTCTGTCCGTGTCGGTAGCCCGTTAAGATATTTGCCTAAGTTCGCAATCTAGCCCACCACGGCACGTCACCGTGAACCTAGCAGTAGTTTGGAGGTGGGAAAGTCTCAGTATTGCCTCGGACTCTTAATGACTGTGGCGATCCCGAATGGACTCACGAGTGACAGCAGAACTTTTTCGAGTACACTGCGAATGTTCATGGGAAGGCTGGGGCAGTCTTGACCTAAAACGGGTGAGACGCTGTCAGTCGCTCCAATTTCGCCTCAATAGTTCGTCCGAAAAGACATGAGTCCACCTGAAGCGCATGGACGTTTAATCACTCTATTTTCTTACTACGCCGCCAACCATCAGTTACCTTCCGTGATAACAGAGAAAGCTGCGTCTTGTCTCACGTTTTCAGCGCGCTTCAGAATGCCAATTATGGGGCATAGCCCAGCTCGCGGCTGATATCTGCGCTGCACGTCAATAACAAGTTTTTGAACTGATCCTGCACACCAGGAGGATCCATCATTGCATCGGGGCCTGAAAGGTTGATCGCAGCAGTGACCACCCCCTTATGGTCTTTGATCGATGTAGCAATTGCAGTTGAGTAATCGGATCGATGCAGTACCCAGCCTCGCTGGCGGTCGTTTAGGATCAGGGCCTGTAGCTCAGGAGGAATTCGAGGTGCAGGTGAGGAATATGTATTTAAAGGCCTCATGAAGCTATTCACACGGTTACAGATCCTGCTCTACAGTGATTCAATATAGGATAGTTCGACGTGATTTGCGTGAGGCAGGCTACCTTGGGAGCTTTCCGTTCGACTGATTGATCCAAGCCGATCGTTAACATCGCGCTACGAGCTTTGCGTGTCAGAAAGCGCTCAGCACCCTTGAAGGGTCATGCAGCCAGTGGTATGACACATGATAAGAAGAAAGGGTAGGTGCCATGAGAATCGATAAATATGCATTCATCAAGGTCGGCGAACAAGATGAGTTTGTTGAAAGAACGTTCAAAGGCTTCTGTGAGGTTATTCCTCAAAGTCAAGTTGATACATTCTTGATAGCGGATCCATTTTCAGTGCCGACCTTAGCTAGGGATTTGGCAAAAACCGGTTATTATCACGCGATTGTTGTTTCTATGATGATTCTTGAGGATATCAATTTCCGACAGGATCATATTGCTGATGCAGTAACATCTGGATTGGTGAGGGTGGGTCTTGATACTGATTCGTTGGTTCTGCCTATCGTGCTGCTCCCTCGTAATGGTCAAGAAGCGACATGGCAGCATGATGATTTTTGCGATTATTTTCTAGCTAAAGGGCGTGCCACTGCGAGTGCGGCATTGAAAGATTCTAAATTAATGTCTTCTCTACCCTTTCCGAAGAATGTTGTTGGATGGCTGTGGCCTATGTAGATCCTTAAGCTTGAATCGGGCGAAACCTCATAGTCCATAAACAGATTGAGGCCTGCCCGATCTGCCGCTCACGCGAGGGCACGTAAACAGAAAAAACTGTAGCTCTAAGCTTGATTACTACAAAGCGCTGCAACTCCAGCTGCGGCAATCTGAGCGTCCTGCTCTGGTTTGACCCCCGACACGCCGATGGCAGCTACAACTACCCCCTCTACAAGCAAGGGTAAACCGCCCTCCAATGAAGTTAGTAGGGGGGCGCTAATGAAGGCCGTACGTCCCGAATTGACCATATCTTCGTAGTTTTTGGTGTCCCGCCTACCCAGCGCTGCAGTGCGAGCTTTTTCGGCTGCTATGTAGGCGGAAATTGGGGCGCAGTTATCAAGGCGCTCTAAAGCGAGTAAATGCCCGCCGTCGTCAACCACGGCTACAGTCACTGACCATTTGTTTCGCAGGGCCTCTTCGCGAGCAGCGGTGACAATACGGTTGATTTCAGCGCTTTCAAGAACAGCTTTGCGTTGCATGAGTTTCTCCTAGGCGAGAGCTTCTTCCACCAATTCGATCCAGTGGCGTACTGGGGTACGGCCGGCACTGTCGAGGTGAGTTTGACAACCTATATTGGCGGTCACGATAACTTCAGGATTGCCGCTTTCCAGATCGTTGAGTTTGTTGTCGCGCAGGCGGCGGGATAGAGCTGGTTGTGTGATTGAATAGGTGCCAGCTGAGCCGCAGCACAGGTGGCTATCAGGTACTTCTGTGAGACTAAACCCGAAACGACCGAGGATGCTTTCCACGGCGCCGCTGAGTTTTTGGGCGTGCTGTAGAGTGCAAGGGCAATGGAAGGCCAAGCGAAGATCCGACTGGATGCCAAGTTGCTCAAGGGGTTCGGCACTGAGTATTTCGGCCAGATCTTTGCTGAGTGAGGTCACCCGCTGCGCTTTTGCGGCATAAGCTGGGTCGTCTTTCAGCAGGTGCCCGTAATCCCGCACAAAAGCGCCGCAGCCGCTAGCCGTTTGAACGATTGCTTCCGCACCTTGTTCAATGGCTGGCCACCACGCATCGATATTACGTTTTGCACGATCAAGGCCTTTATCCTGAGCGTTCAGATGGTAGTCGACAGCGCCGCAGCAGCCTGCTTCCCGAGAGGGGACTACGGATATACCGAGTCTGTCCAGCACACGTGCAGCCGCAGCATTAGTGTTCGGGGACAGCGAAGGTTGCACGCAGCCCTCGAGCATCAGTACCTTGCGATCATGGCGAACGGAAGGACGAGCTTTAGCTGGATAAGCTTGACGCGGTAACTTGGCTTGCAGCGCTCCTGGCAGAAGTGGTCGGAACAGCTGGCCTGCCATGGTCAATGCCTTGAATACAGCCGGGCGCGGGACAACGGCGCGCAGGCTCTCGCGTAACAAACGCTCTCCGATTCCGCGCGGTACCTGCTCCTCGACAACTGCTCTCCCGATGTCGAGAAGATTGTGATACTGCACACCCGATGGACAGGTTGTTTCGCAGTTACGGCAGGTCAGGCAGCGATCAAGATGGAGTTGTGTTTTAGCGGTGACCTCTTGCCCTTCTAGCACTTGCTTGATCAGGTAGATGCGGCCTCTCGGCCCATCTAGTTCATCACCTAGAAGCTGATAAGTTGGACAGGTTGCAGTACAGAATCCGCAATGCACACATGACCGCAAAATGCGCTCGGCTTCCTCTGCGCGAGGGTGGCGTTTTGCTTGTTCGCTCAAATTCGTTTGCATGGCGTACTCAGACCTCCGCGTACATGCGGCCAGGGTTGAAGATGCGCTGTGGATCAAGCTGCAGTTTTAGCCTTTGGTGGTAACGCAGCAGTGGCTCAGGCAGTGGCTGAAAAGGGAACTCATGAGTACCAAAGCGAGTGGCATGGCCACCTAGCGCCGTTACAGCCAGACGGACAACTTCCGCCGGTTCGTCAGTGACCAACCAACGTTGTGCTCCACCCCAGTCCAACAGTTGCTTACCAGGCAGGTTTAGGACGGCAGAGTTGTTCGGAACAGAGATTCGCCAGAGTGGTTCTGATGTGTCGAAGAATGGAAGCTGCCGCTCACGCAGTTTCGACCAGTAACTGCCATCCAGCGCTTCGCCACCTAGGCGCTCACAGGCTGACTTCACCGATCCTTCACCACCTTCCAAACGCAGTTGGAGAAATTTACCGTCGTGGGAGGCTGCGCTGATGGGGATCGGTTGCTGACCCCAGGCGGCAAGTTTTGCGAGGGCTTGATGTGTATTCAGTTCCAGTTTCACGCTGGCACACTGTCGAGGCTTTGGAAGTACCTTGAGGGAAATCTCTGTCAGCAGACCCAAGCATCCAAAGCTCCCCGCCATCAGGCGCGAGAGATCGTAGCCCGCAACATTCTTCATCACCTCTCCACCGAAGCGCAGAAGCTTGCCATGGCCAGTGATGATACGTGTGCCCAGCACGTAATCTCGGACGGAGCCGGCCCACGGACGACGCGGCCCTGACATCCCGCTAGCGACCATGCCACCCAGCGTCGCGGATTGACCAAGGTGCGGAGGTTCGAAAGGCAGCATTTGGTTTTCTGCTTCGAGCGCCGCCTCGATTTCTTTTAGTGGAGTGCCGGCGCGCGCAGTGAGCACCAGTTCGGTCGGATCGTAGGAGATGATGCCCCGGTGAACGCGCGTGTCGAGTATCTCACCTGCCACTCTGCGACCAATATTGGCTTTGGTGTTACCACCTTGGATGCGCAACGGGACACGTTCGTTGAGCGCATAAATCACCTGCTCCATCATCGAAGTGGAGTCGTCGTGATCTTGTCCCATTAGAATCGCTCCAGTTCTGGAAAGGGTAGGTTTCCGCGATGAATGTGCATAGATCCGAATTCGGCGCATCGATTGAGCGTAGGAATGTTCTTGCCGGGATTGAGCAAGCCGTTGGGGTCGAAGGCTTTTTTAATTGCGTGGAAAAGCGTGATCTCGTCACTGTTGAACTGGGCACACATCTGGTTGATCTTTTCGCGACCTACCCCGTGTTCACCGGTAATGCTTCCGCCCACAGCAACGCAAAGCTCAAGAATTTTGGCGCCCAGTGCTTCTGCTCGATTCAGCTCGCCTGGTTGATTGGCATCGAAAAGGATAAGTGGGTGCATGTTTCCGTCTCCAGCATGGAAGACGTTAGCAACGCGTAGCCCGAACTCATTCGAGAGTTCATCGATACCTTTGAGAACTTTCGGTAGTTCCCGCCTTGGAATGGTTCCGTCCATGCAGTAGTAGTCTGGAGAGATCCGACCCACCGCCGGGAACGCGTTTTTGCGGCCAGCCCAGAATCGAGCTCGTTCGGCCTCATCGCGCGCCAAGCGAACACTTGTCGCACCGGCCAGGTTCAGTACCTGCTCAACGCGCTCACAATCTTCATGTACATCAGCCTCAACCCCGTCGAGTTCACAAAGCAACATGGCTGCTGCGTCGATAGGGTATCCCGCATGAATGAAGTCTTCTGTTGCCCGGATAGATAGGTTATCCATCATCTCAAGGCCGCCGGGAATAATGCCTGCCGCAATGATGTCTCCGACCGCGCGGCCCGCCATTTCCACCGAATCGAAGCTAGCCAGCATCACCCGCGCTACTTGTGGCTTTGGTAAAAGTTTGACGGTGACCTCCGTGACAACCCCAAGCATCCCCTCGGAGCCAGTGAAAAGAGCGAGAAGATCAAAGCCAGGGGAGTCAAGTGCATCACTCCCGAGCGTCATGAACTCGCCGTCAGCAGTGAGAATATCCACCCGAAGCAAATTGTGGACGGTGAGTCCGTACTTCAAGCAATGCACGCCACCGGCATTTTCTGCAACGTTGCCACCGATCGAGCAGGCAATCTGGGAGGAGGGGTCGGGCGCGTAATACAGGTCGTGAGGGGCTGCAGCTTGGGAAATCGCAAGGTTGCGCACGCCTGGTTGTACTCGTGCATACCGAGAGTCCGGATTCACCTCAATGATTCGATTGAAGCGAGCCATGACTAGCAGGACACCTTGCTCCAGGGGAAGTGCACCTCCGGAAAGCCCCGTTCCGGCCCCGCGAGCTACCACCGGTACGTTATTGGAGTGGCAGAGCTTAAGGATCGTTTGGACTTGATCAATTTGATCTGGAAGCACTACAAGCAGAGGCATAACACGATAAGCAGACAGACCATCACATTCATAAGGTCTTAGATCTTCCGGGGTATGAAGGATTTCGAGACTGGGCATGGCATCGCTAAGCTGAGCGAGCAGCTTTGCTTTGTCTGGCCGCGGCAGTGCGCCATCGACGCGCTCGTCATAGAGAATGTTCATGAAGCTCACTTGTCAGTTTTTATTGTTGTTTGGGCCGGTTCCCGAAGGTTGGTGCACGATGTGATCGGGTGTTGGCTCGCGAAGCTGAACAACTCAACAATGCAGGTAGGGAACACCTAGGTCGATGTGGATTTAAACTGGTACTACCACTTTATTCGCGGATATGGTGCTTGATAGAGGTGTAATGAGGGCTATCACGATAGAATCAGATAGAGGCCTCATGGCCGTTATCCTCTGGTAGTACCAGTTGTGGAGTGCGTTTTGATGTATGATTCCAGTTCAAACAAACAGAGCAAGCCACAAGTTGCTGATCATGTAGCGGAGAGGATCGAACGGCTCATCGTTGACGGGGTTCTGAAAGTGGGCCAGGCGCTTCCATCGGAAAGGCGCTTGGTTGAGAAGCTGGGTTGCTCTCGTACAGCTCTGCGGGAGGGCTTAAGGGTTTTGCGGGGGAAAGGGATCATTGAAACAGAGCATGGCCGAGGATCGTATGTCGCGAGCCTAAGCAGCTCCGACAACGTCACGCCCCTGATGCACCTTTTCAGCTCGCAGCCGCGAACGCTGTTTGATTTGCTGGAGGTTCGCGCGTTGCTGGAAGGTGAATCGGCACGATTGGCAGCATTGCGTGCAACTGATGTAGATCGGATGATCATCAAGCGTCGATTCGACGAAATGGTCGGATCGCAAGAAGACTCAAATCGCCATGATCCGCGTGTGCAGGCTCAACTGGATCACGCGTTCCATCGTTCGATTAGTGAGGCGTCTCATAATCCTGTACTGGTACATACCCTGCAAACACTCAGCGAGTTGACGTTGAGCACAGTGTTTGCTTCGGTTAACAACCTCTATTGTCGCCCTCCTCAGAAACGCCAAATTGACCGCCAGCATTCAAAGCTTTATCACGCCGTAATGGAACAATTACCTGAACAGGCTCAACGAGCAGCGCGGGAACACATCCACAGCATCAGAGATAACCTCAGGGAGATTGAGCAGGAGGAACAGCGCCTGGTGCGAGCCACAATGCGTATGGAGGGTTGGAGCTAAGGGCGAGGTTGGAAGTCGAAAAGCCTAGGCACTCAAGCTGGGCTTGTTGTCATCGGTTGCTTCGTCCTCGTGTCAGCAATCAGGCTGTTATGGGCTAAGCGTCATTGGTTATTGTCTGCGACGTGACCGGCCGCTTCTGCGCCTTGCATGTAGCGGTATCTGTGACCAGCAAGATATTCACGACCCACGTTGAGGCTCATCGGCAGGCACTCACCTTTCATTAGGAGACAGTTCATGCCTGCTCCTGATGTTTTCATGCCTGCGCGATTGTCGACGTCGCCTGGTGGAAGAAATTGTCTGCAGATCGGCGTTCGCTCTGTCGATTAGGTTATCGGAACGCATTTTCTCGCGCGCTTTTCAGCTTTATGTTAATGATTTTCTAAGTGTTTTTATAGTTAAGTCATTGATTTTAAACAGTTAATTTTTTTGATAAAGCGTGCCGGGTATCTGATTGCTTGGTGAGCTTCATTTGCCATATACTGCACCCGAACGACTGTTCGTGCGGTTGGCGGTATGGGCTTCAAAACGCCTTCTCGGTGAGGCGATGCGGCCCAGCGAGGGAAGTCTCAGTTGATTTGATGACGCACTGCGTTAAGAGCGCAATCGATACAAGCTCTAGTGGCTGACAGGGCGGGGGAATTATGGAAAGCTCAAAGGAATTACTTGCACGACTGGAGAAGTATCTCGGTACCTTCGATTGGAATGGCCTGACTACAAGTAAACAGGTAATTCTCGAAGCATTTCTCAGGGTTGCAACGCGTGATGGTATTGCTAGTGTTTCTATGCGTACCCTCGCTGCTGCAGTGGGATTGAAGCCACCTACAATTTATTCTCATTTTCCGGGTGGCCGAGACGAAATATTATCTAACGCTTTGCGCTGGCACTATAACCACTATGCGCATGGACTATTTGAAGATTTAAAGAATCTGCGAGCACCAGAGGAAAGTTGGTATGCATTGATAAACTTTCACGTCCGTCAACAATTGCAGCGGCCTGAAAATGATATCTGGGACACGCTTATCGCTACCGACAGGATCGCTAAGTTGCTTCCTGAGGGGTTGCGCGAAGAAATTGAAGATTGGGAAGGGTTTGTTGATTTTATGTATTTTTCCATTGCGCAGAACCTGGGTGCTAAGCAGTGTTCTATTGAAGCGCGAGCCTTGAGAAAACTATTTGACAGTATCGGGGCTTGGTGGAAGTGGGATGGAAGTGAAGCCAGCTTGGAAGCGGCGGTGGTCTATTGTGTTGAGGTTTCTAAAAGAATATTGAAATTGTAATGTTTGTTTTTTATGGGATGAAAAAGGTGGGTAACGCAGTTTAGGCGCGGACTCACTCTCGTGCACAGGGTAGGCTTCAATTGGTTTCAGTTTCATGGTTGTTTTAAGTTTCAATTAATGTTGCCCTGTTCGCGGCTTCAGTTTGCTGTGGAGGGGAAATCTACCGCTTCTCGAGAGGAAGTTATTTGTGAATTGGATTAGGAATAAAAACTTTCTAGTTGAACTGGCTTTGATTGTCGGTGTGTTTTCCCTTTGCACCGGCGAATTTGCGATGATGGGGCTAATCTCAAACCTGTCGGAGGCCTTCTCCAAGCCCGAGACGAGTGTGGCTCACCTAATCAGTGCATATGCGCTTGGGGTTGTGATAGGTGCGCCTGTTATGGTTTTTGTCGGTGTTTATCTGAGCAAGAGAAAGCTCATTCTGTTTTTGTTGGGAATATATACTTTTGCAAATGCTGTGAGTTTAATTGCGCCAAACTATGAGACCTTGCTTTTTTCAAGGCTCGTGGCTGGGTTCCCTCACGCTGCGTATTTCGGGGTCGCTGCAGTGCTCGCAGCCTCCATGGCGCCTTTTAATAAGCGAGGAAAAGCAGTCAGTAGGGTTCTTCTGGGTGTGACGGCAGCAATTCTGGTTGGTGCGCCAGGTGCAACGTATTTTGGTCAGATTTTTGGCTGGCGGTCAGTATTTGCAGCAATCACTGTACTGAGTCTAACAAGTCTCTTTCTGCTTTATCGCAACGCGCCTGAAGTTGAGGGTGAGCGACCACTCAATGTCAGAGAGGAATTGGCTTCATTTGCCAACCCACAGGTATGGCTTGCTTTGGCAATCGCCTCAATAGGTTTCTCTGGCATGTTTGGCGTGTACAGCTATCTCGCGCCGATGATTTTGAATGTCACAAAACTTGAGGTCGAGTGGATCGCGCCAATGCTCGTGATGTTTGGCCTGGGCACATTGATCGGGAATTACGCAGGAGGCGCGCTATACGATCGATTCAAGTTTTCTGCTGTAAAATACATCATGGTGTTCAGCTTTTTCGCGTTGTTTGCGTTCCCCGTGCTGTCGCTGACATTGCCAGGTGTGGCTGTTGGCGCAATGATGCTCGGATGCATGGTCGCGCTCTGCCCAGCACTGCAAATGCGGCTTATGGATGTCAGTAAACATGGGCAATCGCTTGTTGCCGCGTCCAACCATGCAGCTCTCAACCTTGGCAATGCTCTAGGCCCGTGGTTAGGTGGAGTGGCGATTAACGCCGGCTGGGGCTGGACTTCAACGGGGTATGTGGGGGCTGCCATGGCATTCATCGGATGCCTGATTTACTTCTGGTCTTACGCTCTAGAGCGTAAATCACTTGTAAGTACTACGAGCACGGTTGAGGAAGGGCTTCAGCGATAAAGCTCCTCGAACACGGTTACACAACCTTTCCGTAAACGGGGCCCTACAAAACACGTTAGGCCTCGATTCACCTCCTTCTGGGTGAATGCGCAGGCTTCTGTTCTTGTCTTTGATCAAATTGGTTGAGATCATCTGGCCACTATATGTGTGGCTAGGATTTTCCAAGCTCACGCCACTGTCCAGGCATGCTCAACCTCAGGAAACGGGTGCGAATGACCGAACAACTCAAGGATGAACACCTGACTTTGGTCAGTGGTCTTGTAACTCCCGAAATCGCGGTCGCCAGCACATCGGTTGCGGCGTTGTTGGCTGCCGAATCGATTCGTGGGAGCGATGGTAGTCTGATTGAAGGGCGTTTAAACATTCCCGAGTACCAGCGCCCGTATCGTTGGCAAACAAAGCATCTTCAGCGTTTGCTGAATGACCTCACTGAATATTTTTCCCCGCCTGCAGATGCAACTCTCCCCCAGCATGATTTCTATCTGGGTAGCATTATCGTGCACAAGACTCGAGAGTCTTGGAGGCATAAAGGCCAACTGAACATTATCGATGGTCAGCAGCGCTTAATCAGCATGGCGTTGCTCGCTCATCTGCTTGGAGAGCGTACGCTGGCCAATGGTGTTTGGTTGGCTTCACCAGAGTCTCAGATGCGCGCCCAACAGAACCTACAATGGCTCAAGCAACAGGCCTTGCCAAAGGTAGACTTCTCCAGGGTAAACGTCACATTGGTGGTGACACCACATGAGGATGACGCGTACCGGTTTTTTGAAACCCAGAATACCGGTGGCGTCAGGCTCAATGGTGCCGCGATTCTGAAAGCACATCATCTACGGGTGGTGCCGCAGGTTGATCAAGATAACTTTGCGAGACGGTGGGAAGCGTGGGGTGACTTGAACGGTACGATGGATTCGGTGATGAAAGCGCGCCACTGGCAAGCACTCAGATGGCGTGCGCTATCCAGTCATCGTCAGCCTATTCAGGCGAGAGAGGAAATTGTCACTGAACTTGCTGAGAGCACGGGGCGGGGTGCAGATGTGGCCTATCGCACCGCCAAAATCAGTCACTTCCTTCAAGACGAAACGCATCAGGCGGTAATGCGAGGGTACGCAATGCGCCAGCCGTTGAACGCTGGTGTGAACGTCATTCAGTACTTTGATTACTTTCAGCAGTTGAGGCGAAGTGTGCTGCTCCAACGCGATGATGGCAACCTTCAGTCCTTTCATCAGTTTTACGATCACTTGGTGAAAAGGGCCAACGGCAGCGAGTTCTTACTGAGGCTTTTTGATTGCGCTGTGTTGTTGTACGTCAGTCAGTTTGGTCGGCAGAGACTGATGGAAGCTGGGTATTGGCTATTCCGCGTGGTTTTTGCACCTCGGTTGATAAATGACAAGGCAGTGCGTGAGAGCACCGCGCAGAGTTTTGTCCATAAAAACCCTGTGTTGGACTGGATTGCGAGCAGTTTCACTCACGATGAGTTGGTCGAGACGTTGAAGAGGTTCGAATGCCCAATATCCAATCGACTTGACGAAAACAGTGTGAAATTTCGGTTCGTGCGTACAGTGCAGGAGTACTTTTCAATGCCATTGGCAAAGCCCGGCGAAGCACTGCAAGACACTTACGACAAGGAGCTCAAGCAAGCTATCGACCGGATGCTCGTGAAGCATTCCTTGAACCAGGTAGGTGCCCTATGAGCACCTGCGTCCTTTCCTATGTCCAGGCGCCTTCAGTGTTGTGTGACACGGACATTGCTCTGATCATTCCCAGCTATCAGCGCCCGTATGTATGGCCTAGCGAGGATGTGATTGCTCTACTGGATCAGATCACTACTGCCCACGACACAAAGGCGCCTCATTACTACATTGGCACGGTATTGACCTCTGTTGTGACGCCGCGGGCACCAAGTCATGCGCGTATTACTTATGAGGTCATTGACGGCCAGCAGCGCATGACAACGTTGATGCTCCTGGCGCTCGCTCTCACTGCAGTAGTACCCGACAACGCTCTTGCGCAATTCGTCGTGCTGGATAAGAAGCCACGGCTCGTGTTCGCCATTCGTGATGAAGTCCAGCGGCTGTTCGGCGCTTGGGCCGGGCTTGAAGAGGAGGAGGGCCCTAGGAAATCGTCACCTGCAGACGAAGACTACCTCAAGCATCTGTCCGCGGCCCGGAAGGCTCTCGCGGATCATCTGGACTTCTTGTTGAAGCAGAAGGATGAGGAGTATCTGGCGAGTATCGCGGACTACATCTTTTCGAAGGTGAGATGGGTCAATAACATCATGCCTAAGGGCATGGATCTGAACCGTCTTTTTTCCACCATGAACAATAGCGGTGTGCAGCTCGAGCAAAGCGACATTCTCAAGGCGCGTCTGTTGAGCAAAATCGAAAGATTGAAGCTGCGTTACGATGCGATTTGGCAAGCCTGCGAAAATATGGACGATTTTTTTGAGCGTAATCTACGTCGGGTTTTCCCTGCCGCTGATTGGAAGCGTCTCAAGAATGAAGATCTGGCTCAGTATTGTGCAGAGACCTTTCCGCTTCAACCTGTCGCGTCGCAGGTTGGACAGGGTGTGAGCATTGCCCAGCTGGCTAAGCAAGCAGTGCCAGCCAGCGATGAGGCAAAAGAGAAGGTGGAGCGTATCCGGTACTGCCGGCCCATTATCAGTTTCAGCTTGTTGTTGATGCACACCTTCCGGATCTACCAGCAAATGCATGGCGGTGAGGATGTCGAAGTTCGCCTGCATGAAAGTCGACTGAACGAATATTTTGAAAGCTTTATCGATAGTGCGGAGGCGAAACAGGCCAAGGCCTTCATCGAGTGCTTGTGGCAGGTGCGATATCAGTTTGACCGTTGGGTGGTGAAATGGCTGCCGGAGCCCGATAGCGACACTTGGTATCTACGTCAGACTAACGTCCAGCTAAAGCAGTCTGAAGAAGGTTACCGGCTCACTCGTACCCCCCTGGAGAGTAACGATCTGAGCCAGCTCCAAAGTGTGCGAAATTTCACTGGCGAACGGAGTGCACAGTACTGGTTGACGCCTTTCCTTGGAGAACTGGTGGCCGGGACAGCCAAAACGCAAGCGCGCGTGGTCACACTGTTGGAACGCATTGATAACGAATTGTCACTGGCTGAAGACAGCCAGAAAGATGCCAGCTTCATGCTGCTGATGGGGGAGCGTCCTGCTCAGCGCGACATCGGTAGTGTCCTTGAAGACTTGAACGTGCCTCAAGGAACACGTTTTGAGCATTACTGGTTTCAGAAGCTCGAATACATTCTGTGGCGTGAGCGTGGCCGTTTCAATTTCTATGACTCAAAGAAATTGGGTGGCTATCGAGTGACGTCAAAGAATTCTGTAGAACACGTCCACCCAAGAAAGGAGGAGTTTGGCCGCCTCATGGATGCGAAGCATTTGGACAGTTTCGGCAATCTGGTGCTTTTAAGTCCTGGTGAGAACTCTTCCTATAGCAATCAGAGCGTTGGGAAAAAGCGAGAAGACTTCAAAGGCAAAAGTCGATACGACTCGCTCAAGCTCGCCCACATGTTTAATGCCAAGGCTGAGCGTGATTGGGATGAGCCAGCGATTGAGGGGCATCAAAAAAAGATGTTGGGCTTGATCGCCAGTCATTATGGTCAAGGTCAGGGATAAAGAGTCAGAACAACTGAAACTCTGTGCACGCCAAGCTGCATTGGAGCTTCGGCTCTACGTACAGCCGGATGACTCGCCGTTCCTTTCGAAACGGCGTATTGAGGAAGGGAGCACCCTGATCGCGCTCCCGGAGGGGCCAGCTAAGATTTCTGCTGACTTTGATTCCATGCCTACCGTATACAAGGAGTGTTTAGCTTTCGTCTCTCAGGGAGAAGTTAGCCATGTGCTCCAGGCCCTTCACCAATGCCGAGTGATCCCAATTTTCGCCGCCCAGTGCTACGCAGGTGTTGAAAACTTGCTGAGCATTTGATGTGTTTGGCAGGTTGAGTCCTAGCTCTTTGGCACCTTGTAGCGCCAGATTCAGATCTTTCTGGTGCAGGCCGATTCGGAATCCAGGATCAAACGTTCCCTTGATCATCCGTTCAGCATGAACCTCGAGGATCTTTGAAGATGCAAAGCCTCCCATTAGGGCTTGTCGCACCATCGCTGGATCCGCACCGTTTTTAGCTGCGAACAGCAGGGCTTCGCCAACTGCCTGGATGTTCAGCGCGACAATGATCTGGTTAGCAACTTTCGCTGTCTGGCCGTCACCGTTCCCGCCGACACGTGTAATGTTTTTTCCCATGACCTCGAACAAGGGGAGGGCACGTTGGAATGTCTCTGAGCTTCCGCCCACCATGATGCTAAGAGTGCCTGCCTTGGCTCCAACCTCACCACCGGATACCGGAGCATCCAGGTAAGTCGCCTGAGTAGCATTGATCTTCTCAGCAAACACCTTGGTAGCTGACGGGGAGATGGAGCTCATATCGATGACCACTTTGTTAGGCCCGATACCCTCTGCCACGCCGTCTGCACCGAACAGCACTCCTTCTACCTGAGGAGTGTCGGGCACCATCACAATGATGAACTCCGCTTTCTGAGCAACCTCTTTTGGGCTGGCCAACGCAATGGCTCCGCCTTCGAGCAGGTCTGCGGGAGCGGAGCTGTGATGAGTTGAGAGATAGATCTTGTGGCCAGCTTTCTGCAGATTCAGAGCCATTGGGCGGCCCATAATGCCTGTGCCGATAAAGCCAATGTTCGCCATGTGGGTTGCCTCTTATCATTTCTGGAGCCACGTCCTTCTGGCAGGACGCGGCTTTATTGAAGGAATCGGAAAGCGCCTAAATGTGGCGATTCTTTAAACTACATTGTGAGTCTTTAACCAGTTGAGGCCGGCCTCGGTCGTAGTAAGCGGCTTGTACTCTGCTCCAATCCATCCTTGGTAGCCGATACGAGTTAACCACTCAAACAGGAAGTGGTAGTTGATCTCACCAGTGCCTGGCTCATTGCGGCCAGGGTTGTCTGCCAACTGGATATGGTTGATCAGTTGGAGGTTGGCTTCCATGGTGCGAGCCAGGTCACCCTCCATGATCTGCATGTGGTAAATGTCGTACTGCAGGAACAGGTTGTCGCTGCCTACTTGGGCCTGGATTTCGAGGGCCTGCTGAGTAGTGTTCAGATAGAAGCCCGGGATATCTCGGGTGTTGATCATTTCCATGACCAAGCGAATCCCAGCCGCTTTGAGCTTACTGGCGGCGAACCTGAGGTTCTCGACAAAGGTCTTGTGCACGGTGGCGAAGCCCATTCCCAGAGGATGGATACCAGCCAAGCAGTTGACCTGGGTGTTGCCCAGAACTTTTGCGTACTCAATGGCCTTGTCGACGCCAGCACGGAATTCTTCTACGCGGTCGGGATGGCATGCAATACCACGCTCCCCTTTGGCCCAATGGCCAGCGGGAAGGTTGAACAACACCTGGGTTAGGCCGTGGGCGTCGAGCTGCTGTTTAATCTCGGTGACACTGAAATCATATGGGAAGAGATACTCGACTCCTTTGAAGCCAGCATCAGACGCGGCTTTAAAACGAGCTAAAAACTCATGTTCGGTGAACAGCATCGAGAGGTTGGCTGCGATACGGGGCATGGGGCTTTCCTTCTGCTGAAAACTTAGTTTTGACTCAGTGGCAGAATCGAAGTCGGGGCGTCATCGGCAGTGACTGCAATCTCTTCGAATTCATTGATCGCATTGATTTCTGTACCCATTGCGATGTTAGTCACACGCTCAAGAATGATCTCAACGACGACCGGGACGCGGAATTTTTCCGCCATCTGCTGAGCTTCTCGTAGTGCAGGAGCAATTTCCGAAGGCTCGTGTACGCGAATCGCTTTACAGCCGAGCCCTTCCACAACGGCCACATGATCTACGCCATAGCCATTGAGCTCCGGAGCATTGATGTTTTCGAATGCCAGCTGAACACAGAAGTCCATCTCAAAGCCGCGTTGCGCTTGGCGAATCAAACCGAGATACGAGTTGTTCACCAGTACATGGACGTACGGCAGGTTGAACTGCGCACCCACAGCCAGCTCTTCGATCATGAACTGGAAGTCATAGTCGCCTGACAGTGCGACAACCTTGCGCGTCGGGTCGGCCTTGACCACGCCCAGCGCCGCAGGGATCGTCCAGCCCAGAGGGCCGGCTTGGCCGCAGTTGATCCAGTGACGCGGTTTGTAGACGTGCAGGAACTGCGCGCCGGCAATCTGCGACAGACCGATGGTGCTGACGTAGCAAGTGTCCTTGCCGAACACCTGGTTCATCTCTTCGTAAACACGTTGCGGCTTGACCGGTACATTGTCGAAGTGAGTCTTGCGTTGCAGGCTGGCTTTGCGCTGCTGGCAGTCTTGCAGCCAGGCGTTGCGGTTTTTCAGCTTGCCCGCGGCTTGCCATTCGCGAGCAACTTCGATGAACACGGTCAGCGCGGCAGCGGCGTCGGAAACGATGCCCAGATCCGGGGTGAACACGCGGCCGATCTGAGTGCCTTCGATGTCGACGTGAATGAACTTACGGCCTTCGGTGTAGACGTCGACCGAACCGGTGTGACGGTTGGCCCAACGGTTACCGATGCCCAGCACCACGTCGGATTTCAGCATCGTGGCATTGCCATACCGGTGCGAGGTTTGCAGACCGACCATGCCGACCATCAGCGGGTGATCGTCAGGGATGGTGCCCCAGCCCATCAGGGTAGGGATGACCGGGATGCCGGTCAGCTCGGCAAACTCCACGAGCAGGTCGCTAGCATCGGCATTGATGATGCCGCCACCGGCCACCAGCAATGGGCGCTCGGCTTGATCGAGAAGTGCCAGGGCTTTTTCTACTTGAACGCGGGTAGCGGCTGGCTTGGCCACTGGCAGCGGCTGGTAAGCGTCGATATCGAATTCAATTTCCGCCATCTGCACGTCGAACGGCAGGTCGATCAGCACCGGGCCTGGGCGGCCGGAGCGCATTTCATAGAAGGCTTTCTGGAACGCGTAAGGCACCTGGCCCGGTTCCAAAACGGTGGTTGCCCACTTAGTAACCGGTTTGACGATACTGGTGATGTCGACTGCCTGGAAGTCTTCCTTGTGCATACGGGCACGGGGTGCTTGGCCGGTGATGCAGAGAATCGGGATCGAGTCGGCCGAGGCGCTGTAGAGCCCGGTAACCATGTCGGTGCCGGCAGGGCCGGAAGTGCCGATGCACACGCCGATGTTGCCGGCCTTGGTGCGGGTGTAGCCCTCGGCCATGTGCGAGGCACCTTCAACGTGACGCGCGAGGACGTGATCAATGCCGCCGACTTTTTTCAACGCAGAGTACAGCGGGTTAATAGCTGCACCTGGGATGCCAAACGCGGTATCAACCCCTTCACGGCGCATTACCAGAACGGCTGCGTCAATTGCTCTCATCTTCGGCATAGCAATTCCTCCGGAATAACAATATTTTTATACTGAAGTCCAGTGTGGAGCAGCACGTGCAGGCCTTGAAGCCCCATAAATTAGTTTCTGCCGATATAAAAGGTATCGAATGGCGCGTCTAACAGAACTCCAAAGCTTCATTCAGATCGCCCAGAAAGGCAGTTTTGCTGCAGCGTCCCTCAGCGAGGGTGTCACCCCCGCGATGCTGGGAAGGAGGCTGGATTCGCTCGAGAAACGGCTGGGGGTAAAACTCATGCACAGGTCGACTCGAGGCCTGCATCTGACAGAGCTGGGAGAGCAGCTGCTGGAAAGGGCAAAGTATTTGGTGCGGGAGTTCGATGACATGGAGGCGAGCATCAGCAACAGCGCGAAGCTCGTCTCGGGCAACCTGCTAGTCTCTGCGCCTGCTGCATTTGGAAGGCTGCACGTAGCTCCTCATGCGCTGGGTTTCCATGAGAAATTTCCAAATCTAAAACTGTCTTTCAACCTCACGGATAGCCTTGTTGATTTGGTCGGGGAGGGCTACGACCTCAGCATTCGAATTGGCTGGGTAACCGACCCCAACTATGTCGCCGTAAAGCTATTTACCAACCGAAGAGTGGTGTGCGGTACGCCTGAGTATTTTGCTAAACATGGTCGGCCGACAACCTTGGAGGAGCTCTCAAATCACAACTGCCTGGCCTTCACATTACAGGGCGGTCAGCCGCGGGGATGGACGTTCCAAAGGGATGGAAAACAAATTGCTATGCGAGTGAATGGGAACCTGGCATGCAACGATGGTGAGTTACTTTTTTCTTGGATGAGGCAGGGGCTGGGAATTGGCTGGCGTTCAATCTGGGAGATTCGCAGAGAACTGGAGAGTGGCGAGCTTGTTACGGTATTGGATGAGTTCGCCTTGAATGACTACGACATCCAGGCGGTTTACCCTCAGCAGAGATTTCTGCCGGCGAAGGTCAGGCATTTTATAGACTACTTGAAGGGTGTTTATCAGCATCCTGATTACTGGCTGTGATGGCGCAGCTCAGCGTGAAAAGGGGCGGTGATTAGCCGCCCCAGATTGTCACTTCAGCTGGAAGATAGCTTCGATCTCAACGGCCATACCCGATGGTAGGGAAGAGGCACCAGTTGCAATCCGGGCGTGTTGTCCCGAGGCTCCCAGTACTTTTGCTATGAGATCAGAGGCAGCATCGAGTACCTGAGAATGCGCGGTGAAGTCCTTAGCGCAATTGACCACGCCTGCCAACCTCACGGCCGTCACCACTTTGGATGGGTCGTCGCCAGTGGCTTGGGCTAGGTGGCCCAGAATGTTAAGCGCGCAAAGCTGCGCTGCTTCACGACCCTGCTCCACGGTCAGATCTCGACCAACCCGCCCGGAAAACTTGAGCTCACCATTTACGCGTGGCGCCTGCCCAGCAACGAACAGTAAGTCGCCGGCCTTGACCGCTGGGACGTAACTGCCGCGGGGAGCGTTGCAAGGCGGCAATTCCAGATTCAGCTCTTTAAGTGCTTCGGTAAAAGTGCGGTAACTCATTTGATCTGCCTCCAGTCGCCTTGATCGCCTTTCCAGTTAATTGAGTGCCCCATCGCACGCATGACGCTACCGCGCAGAGATCTCACCATTCCTTCGTACTCACGCATGGCGATGCCGTCGTGTGCCGGCTCAGGCCCCATGAACATTCCATCGACGCCACCGTGAGCAATGCAAAGTTCGGTGCTTCGCGTTTCAATCTCTGGCTCATGGAAAACAAATGGGTTCTCGAGAAGAGCCGAAAGCGCTGCCACGATACCCGTAGCGCCCCAGTTGGAGATGTTCGAGATCACGAGCCAGTCTGCTGCTGTGACAGCGCCTACACCGCCACGTCCCGGGGTTCCGCAATCCACAGCTTTTGGTGAGAAGGTCGGGAGTTCCTTGGCGATTACGCCCATGCCCAGTTCATTGCCACCGTCTCCAATGCCAAGCGTCATGATTCCGCGAGATTTCGCCTTGTTGAACAAGTAATCAAGGTCACCAACCATGCCATCCAATGGTCGGCCACCAAGGCCGTGGTAAAGGCCGTTCGAGTTACAGCCAGGACGCTCGATCGAAAGCAGCAGGGAAGGTTGCGTAATGTCTAGCAGGTCATCCGCAGCTCGATGGCAGGCGTTTTTCTCCTTCGAAACCGGTTTGATATAGATCGGGCGTAGATACTCAATAGCCTCGGCCTTTCCGGAGGCCGGCAGCAGTCGTGGGGCCAGCCCCGCGCCTCGACATGTGGCCTCCATCATCTCGACCCAATCTTCGTCGATCACAATCACGGTCATTACACCGAGACCCAGAAACAACGCTCGGGCAAGGAGAGCTGCGCCAATGGGGCCATCAGTCTCGGGAACACCGCCACCTTCGGGGAAGCCCGTAGCAATAACGATCGGCTGATTTGGCTTAGAGCGTGCAGCCTCCACCAAGCGTTCTGCAGCACCCATGCAGCAATAACCAGGTTGGTTTTTCTGCAGCGCGGCATACAGGTTCGAAATCAGACCGACGCCTGTGAAGTCGATCTTCATGAATTCATCGATGGTCTGTGACACTCGCTGATAGCGTGCACTTTCAGGCTTTAACATTTCTTCTAATCCCTTTCGCGGTTAGAGAGGACATTGGCATTACTGGGCGGTCAGGATTTCGGCGTAGAGCTCGGGATCGACATTGCCGCCACTCAGGACAATCACAGTCGTCCGATCGCGTGTTTGAATGCGTTGCTCAAGCACTGCTGCCAAGCCAACAGCACCGCCTGGCTCTAGCACCAATTTCAGTCTGTCGTAGGCGACCCGCATTGCTTTGCGAACCTCGTCGTCACTAACAACGAGGCTGCCAGCCAGAAGTCGGTGGTTGATGTCAAACGTCAGCTCACCTGGTGTAACTACCTGCAATGCATCACAGATGGATTTGGCCTCAGGGGCGTTACGCTCGCGCTTTCCGCTCGCAAGAGAACGAGCGAGTTCATCGAAGCCTTGAGGTTCAACCGCATAGACCTGAGTCCGCTCACTCTTCGCGCGAACTGCAGTTGCTAGACCGGCAATAAGGCCCCCACCGCTACAGGCGGCAATGAGGCTGTCGGCTTCGACTCCCATTGCGGAGAGGTCTTCCATGATCTCCAAGCCGACGGTACCTTGCCCAGCGATGACGTAGGGATCATCGTAAGGAGGAACCATCGTTGCTCCGGTACGATTAGCGATTTCTGCACCGATTGCCTCACGGTCGTCTTTCTGACGATCGTAGAGAATGACTTTCGCGCCGTTGGCTCTTGCACCCTTTACCTTGGCTTGAGGGGCGTCTGCCGGCATGATGATGGTGGCGGGTATTCCCAGAATCCGAGCTACTGCAGAAGTTGCAAGCGCGTGATTCCCTGACGAAAAGGCTACGACTCCAGCGCGTTTTTGTTCTGGAGACAGCTGAAGCAGTCGATTGCAAGCACCACGAAACTTAAAGGATGCCGTTCGTTGCAAAACTTCAGGTTTGAAAATCAGACGGCCACCAACAATCTCGTTGAGCTCCTGGTTTTCCATGAGCGGGGTGCGGATTGCGAAGTCCTTGATGCGATGAGCTGCCTCCTGGATGTCTTTGAGTGTAGGAGGGACTGGTCGTGTGCCTTTTTCGATATTGGACATATTGGTTTCCAAGTGTTGATGGCATTTCCGTTAACTCTGCATCGAGTGTATGAACAGGCTAATAATTCTGTAAACTCAGAAATACTAAGTGTTCCTGTTAAGCAAAATTGAACAAGTGCTGGAGGCGGGAAAGTGAACATTAAGCTGTTAGAGACTTTTGTTGAGCTTGCTCATATGCCGCATTTGAGGAAACTGGCGGATCGTTTGCATGCAACCCCTTCAGCTTTGTCTATGCGCGTTAAGAGTCTTGAGGAACAACTTGGTGTAGAACTATTCACTTCTGATCACAAGGTGTTGGTTTTGACGGATGTAGGTCGACGTCTACTTCCTTATGCAGAAGCAGCTATTTCAGCACTGAATGAGTTTAGAGCTGCGGCGTTAGAAGCAAACGAGGTTGGAGGGGTAGTTAGAATCGGACTGATTGAAGCAGCGGTTTATACGTTGCTGCCAGGGCTAGTAAAGCGTATTGAGTCCGAATTCAAAAAAATCTCGGTCAGCTGGGTAGTTGGGCTTACAGTCGATTTGTTGGAGCAGCTCAATAGGGGAGAGATTGATCTAGTGTTCTCCCTGGATCGTCAGCCACAAAATCCCCATGCAATCTCAGAAAAAATGATCTCGCTAGGCACGCACTGGGTGGCGAAGACTGGACTGATTAAAGAGATGAGGGACGAGTCGTCGATATTTTCCTACCAAATCTTGACGCCCATGAGTAACACCGCTCCGCACGATGAAGCCACTCGCACCGTCCAGCGTATGGCATTTAAGTACGGGATCAATCCAACAGAAATTCAGCTTTCCAGCACGCCCTCCATATCCGCCTTGATCGCGCTAATCCGCAATGGCATCGGAATCGGGGTTATCCCAGCATTGTTGGTTGCCGAGGAGCTTGGGCGCGGCGAACTTGAGATCCTGCCAGTCACACCGCCTCCACCCATGGTCGTGTACAGCTGGCACATGAAAAACGCCTCTCCTGCCACGCTTAGGATGGTAGGCCTAGCTTCAGAGGTCGCCGCCAACATGGCTGGAGGCACCTGTGACGAGGATGTGGCGAACATTTATGATCGCTGAGTTAAGAGCGAAAATGGCATGCTCACCTAAGGTTGATAGCTACATTCCTGTTGGCTGATAAAATCTGCTTATCAGTCGAAATCGTTAATGAAAATTGGACGTTATCGTTAGGCAGCGCGACGATGAACCACAGCGCGATGAGCACGCTCAACAGGAGGTTGAATGTTGATTGGATCACAAAATTTTTTACGAATTTGCTGTGGCCAATAACGAGTTGTGTGCACTAAGCCGAGTATCCCAAAATAACAAAAGGCTGTGGCGTATGGCCGCTAGTAATAACTTTTTTACTGTCTATTACGAAGGTTGTTCGCCCACTATTTCGCAGGAGAAAGGAAATGGCTATAAATATCGGGGCTGCTGAGAGCATCAGCGAGCCTGCTACCTCCCAAAAAAAATTATCAGGGAATATGGGTTCGTTAAGCCTGGCGATGACGGTCTTGGCGTTCTCGGCGCCACTGACTACAGTGGCTGGATATATCCCTGTATCTTTAATGTTTGGCGGAGTGGGTAGTCCACTACTTTTCGTTTTTGTTTCGGTGATGATGTTGCTGTTTGGTATTGGCTACGTCACGTTGAATAATGCTGTGAAGAGATCTGGAGATTTTTATTCATTTATTAGTTATGGTCTGGGTAAGTCGGCAGGGCTTGGTGCCGGTTTGACTGCGGCAGTATCATATTTTGTGTTGCTCGCTGGCGTCACTTCCTACTTTGGCGTTTCATGTGCTGAACTTCAGACGAGTCTGACGGGCTCAGCATTCCCTTGGTATGCGTACGCGTTAAGTTGTTGGGCGGTGGTCGGTATTCTTGGCTATTTCCATGTTGAGTTATCAGCCAAGGTGTTGTTGTGGGTGATGTTGGCAGAAATTGTAGTGTGTTTGGGGTTCTCATTTGGTGTGCTGCAGGTAGGCGGTGATACTACACTGGCTGCAATGACTCCATTCTCACCAAGTGAACTTACGAAGGAAGGCGTCAATATTCCATTTTCCATGCTATTTGTTGTTTCGTTCTTCATGGGCTTTGAGGCGACAGCTCTTTATCGTGACGAGCTTAAGGATCCTGATACAACGATCCCTCGTGCAACCTATGGTTCCATCCTGTTCATCGGAGCCATGTATACCATCTGCGTTTATGCATTGATTATGGCCTATGGCCCAAGCGCTCAGGCTGTTGCAACCGACTCCCCGGCCACGATGTTTTCAAATGCCTTTGGTAGATTCATCGACCCTCGGCTTCAGATGATCATCACTGTCCTTGTTCTCTCATCGGCTTTCGCTTCTGCTCTGTCGACTCACAACGTTCTGGCTCGATATCTCTTCAACCTGGGGACGGATGGTGCGCTGCCTAAACCGCTAAGCCGCATCCACGTTAAGCACGGATCGCCGTTCGCTTCTTCAATGGCAGTCTCCACTATGGTGCTCCTGGTACTGTTTCCATTCATCGTGATTGGAGCAAAGCCCGAGCTGCTCTATGGCCAACTTTCTGGTGTGGGAACGTCGGGTGTCATCATTTTGATGACAGTGGTCAACCTGTCCTCCCTGACTTGGTACCTGCGTAAAGGTCGGTACGAAGGTATCAGTTTCGCAAAAGCGTTTTTGGCACCAGCAATCTCTTCGGTATTTTTCATCGGTCTAGTGGGTCTAGTTGCCTATCACTTCGAACTGTTGGTAGGAGGGGAGCCTGGGGAGCGCACCTGGTTGTTGTATTGCTTGGTTGGTGTTCTATTTGCGGGGATGGCGCTTGCTCAATACTTCAAGCGCAATCGGCCAGCAGTTTATGAAAGATTGGGTCGTAGTCACCCTTGATAGTAGTAAAAACGGAGCCTCAGCAGCCTGTGTGAAAACTTAGCGAGCTGCGCGGTGCCCTAAGAAAATGCTCCGTATCGAAAGATGCGGAGCATTTTTCGTTATGGCTTGCATGCAAGTGAGTCGGCCGGTTTGTTTGGCCATTTGGTGACTAATACGGCGAGCCCTACGGCTAGTGATGAGCATTCCGCCGAAGGCCCATTACTACGTCATGACAGGCCCATTCGAAGAGTCGTCAAGCGGGCGCGATGCTTGTTGCTGCACAATTCAAAGCTCCTAGAATACAAAAGCATCAGTTTCCCTTGAGAGTTTGCTGTCAGCCAACCACTCGTTGATGACAGCGTACTTGATGAAAATCGAGCTCAAGACGCAGTGGACACCGAACACCTTTTGAGGTCGGGTTGCAATGGCTGCGCCCCGCTCATGAAGGTGAATACCTGCCCGGATTCAATTTGCCAAATGGCTAAAGGACTGCTGGGGGACATTGGCAGTCGGGTTCGCTGGCCGATCCACACGGATGGCTGGAAGGTAATAACGGTCGGATAAACGCCATCAAGCTTATGGCGTACTGTTACCGGTATAGCGACTTCTTTTTCATGCGGATCAAGAGCGTCTTTATCGGCAGCTCGTGATGAGCCTTTATACCCGCCAGTAAGCAGCTGCCACCTTTTGTGCAAGCTGGGCAACGATCCGGTTCAGGGGCATGTCGGCGCGTTCGGTGAAACTCGCTGTGAAGGACATCACAGGCATCTCGTAGGGGGTCTCAATAACGTGCAGCTTTCCGCTAGCAATTTCTTCAAGCACAACATGTTCAGGGATCGCAGCGATGCCTATGCCATCAACGGCCATACGGACGATCGAAGAAAGAGAGGAGTTCGAGAATAGCCTCGCTTTATGGACTCCTTCGCGTGCAAACATCTCTTTGAGCTGCCAATAGGGGCGAGTATTCCTCGCAAACGTGATGATCGGATATGCGGCCAACTCGAGCAGACTTGGAGGGTCGCTGGTAATTTCTAGATCAGGAGATTTTATCCAGCTTATCGGATAGCTGCAGAGTGGGAGGTTTTCCGCATTGCCGGCATTAACCGGCCCCATGAGCAGTGCAATATCCAGTGTGCAATCTGTCAGTCCAGCAGTCATGTTGGCGGTACTGTCTACCACAACATCTAATGTGATTTCTGGGTACTCTTGATTAAGTAGCTTTAGAAGGTCAGATAGCCAAGTGTGGACGATCGTATCTGATGCGCCCAGGCTCACGGTGCCACTTAAGCCCTTCCTCCCAGCGACCGCTTCTACCATCTCTGTCTCAAGAGCAAGCATGCGTTCCGCATAGTTGAGTAGCTCACGCCCTTGCGTCGTCAGGTAGCAACCGCGTTTATCTCGTTCAAATAGGCGCCCCTTCAGCTGCTGTTCCAGCTGTGCAATACGAGCTGAGACGGCTGGCTGTGAGGTGTGCAATTTCTCTGCTGCCTTGTGGAAACCGCCAAGCAGTGCGACTGCATGGAAGGTTTGTAGGCTTCTTAGATCAATCATGGCTGGCCTCTTGTTTGCTGAGTCGCCTGGTCTGCTCGCGCGCCTATCGGCTGGCCTGCAGGTGCCGGGGTAGACACGTTACAGCAAAATGACAGGGGAGTGTCTACCTATGCGGAGCTTCTAGCACGCTTTGCCCTTGAGGGGCGTGTGATAGGTGCACGTTATCTGAGGCAATCCATAATCGCAATTGGACGTTATCAGTCATCCGAGCGACGATTGATATCAACAGGCAGGTGGCCGGAAGCTTGCTCGTATCAATCCTCATGCGTCTGATTGAGGAGCGTTTCAAGGACATTTCCGGCAGCTGCCAAACTAGAAGAAATATAAGTAACCAAGTATTCAAATGAGGAGAAGTGGAATGTTCTCGCTGCATTTGCCCCACGAGCGACTGCTCGAAGCATACAGAACTATGCAAACCATCCGTTGTTTCGAAGAGCGTATTGCGACTGAGATGGGTACGGGGGATATCCCTGGCAGTACTCATCTCTATGCTGGCCAGGAGGCAAGCGCTGTAGGTGTCTGCATGCATCTTTCGGATGAGGATTATATCTCCTCTACTCACCGTGGTCATGGTCACTGTATTGCCAAAGGATGTGATATCAACGCGATGATGGCCGAGTTATTTGGCCGTGTGACCGGTACTTGTGGTGGTAAGGGCGGTTCTCAGCATATTGCCGATCTGCGCAAGGGAATGTTGGGTGCTAACGGTATTGTTGCTGGCGGTGCGCCAATTACCTGCGGAGCGGCACTCAGCGCGAAACTGAGGAAGACCGACCGCGTAGCTATCGCTTTTGCTGGTGACGGGGCCATGAACGAAGGCGCGATGGCCGAAAGTCTCAACCTGGCTAAGATCTGGATGCTTCCCATCATTTTCGTTATTGAAGACAACGGATTTGGTGAGGCTACAGCGAACGAGTTCGTCTCGGCCGGTAGCTTCGTGCGCCGTGCTGAGGGGTACGACATTCCATCTGCAGAGGTTGATGGAACAGACGTGTTCAAGGTCTATACCGCCGCCGGTGAAGCCATCGAGCGAGCACGTGCAGGTGGCGGGCCGTCGCTACTTCATGTCCATGTTCCTCGATACTACGGCCACTACAGTGGAGATCCGGATACTTACCGCACTCCTGAAGAAAAGAAAATCATGCGTCAGGAACAAGATTGCTTAATCAAGTTCCGCAACAAAGTTTCTGTTGAGGATCTTGTTAAAGGTTCTGCGCTTGAGGCAATTGATGCTGAGGTAATCGCTGCTGTCGATGAGGCTGTGAAATTCGCTCGTAACTCCGAATTCCCACCGGCATCTGCACTCACCACTGACGTCTACGTGAAGTATCAGTAAGGAGCGCTTCAATGGCTAAAATTTCTTTCCGTCAGGCGTTGAACGATGCTCTCCGCCTGGAAATGGCTCGCGACCCGCGTGTGATCATGATGGGTGAAGACCTGACTGGTGGTGCTGGTGGCAATGGTGTCAAGGATGCCTGGGGTGGCGCCTTCGGCGTGACGCGTGGTCTGCTTGGTGAGTTCGGCCCCGAACGAATTCGCGATACCCCGATCAGTGAAACTGCTTTCATCGGCGCTGCGGCAGGCGCCGCTCTGACAGGTATGCGCCCCGTCGCGGAACTGATGTTTGTGGACTTCGCTGGCGTTTGTCTAGACCAAATCGTCAACCAGATCGCGAAGTTCCGATATATGTTCGGCGGTCGCGCCCGAACTCCGTTGGTGATCCGTGCTACCTACGGCGCTGGTACTCGCTCTGCAGCACAGCATACCCAGGCGTTCTACCCGATTTTCACGCACTTCCCAGGGCTGAAAGTTGTTATACCGTCGAACCCTTACGACGCTAAAGGCTTGTTGCTTCAGGCTATGCGTGATGATGACCCTGTCATTTTCCTGGAGAACAAGATGCTGTACGACACCATGGGTGAAGTACCCGACGGTTCGTACACTGTGCCGTTCGGTGAAGCCAAGGTCGTACGCGATGGTAAGGATGTGATGATCGTTGCCATCGGTCGAATGGTTAAAATTGCTGAAGAAGCTGCTCGGAAACTTCAGTCGGATGGCATTTCTGCGTGTGTGATTGATCCTCGTACCACTTCGCCTCTCGATGAAGACACGCTGATCGAGTTCGCAGAGGAGATCGGTCGAGTCGTCATTGTTGACGAAGCCACTCCCCGCTGTGGTATGGCAGCTGACATTTCCGCAATGCTCGCTGATAAATGCTTCGACTCGCTTCGTGCGCCTATCAAAATGGTTACTGCGCCACATACGCCAGTTCCCTACGCACCCAATCTTGAAGACCTTTATGTGCCGAATGCGGACGCGGTCATCAAGGCGGTCAAGTCGATCATTGAGAGGTAAGAGGTATGTCGATTGAAGCTGTAACGATCCCCAAATGGGGGATGACTATGACCGAGGGGATCGTTAGCGATTGGCTGGTTGCCGAAGGTGACGAGGTCTCGCGTGGCCAGGAAATCATCGAAGTTGAATCTACCAAGACTACCAATGCGGTTGAGTCGGCGGCGAGTGGCATTCTACGCCGTATCGTCGTAGAGGCCGGTGAGACTGCACCGGTTGGAGCTCTGGTTGGCGTAATCGCGGATGCGTCCGCGAGCGATGAGGACATTGATGCATTTATTGCTTCTTTCGCTGGTGCGAGTGGCGCAGAAGAGGAAGAGGATTCAAATGCAGCATCGATCAAAACGGTCGATGTGGGTAATGGGGCAGTGGTTAATGTCCTCACGCTAGGGGCTGAGTCGGATAGCAATGTGGTATTGCTGCACGGTTTTGGTGGGGATGTCTCAACCTGGCTCTTTAACCAGGACGCCTTCGCCCAAAAGCATCGAGTTGTCGCGGTAGACCTACCAGGTCATGGCGCCTCTTCGCCGACTCAGGGGAGCGATGTATTCCCAAGCCTGGTGGCCTCGATTGAGCGGGCACTTGAGATTTCCGCTCCTGGCAAGTTGCATTTGGTAGCTCATTCATTTGGCGGCGCTGTAGCTGCAGCAATCGCTGCGCATCAGCCTGAACGGGTTGCCTCGATAACACTGATCGCTCCTGTTGGCCTCGGCAAGGTCATCAATAAGGAGTTCTTGGATGACTTCATCACTGCAGAGCGTCGTAAGCCGTTGAAGGATGTGTTGGAGCGTCTGCTGGCCGATCCTTCGAAAATAAGCAACGACATGATTGAGGGTACCCTCCGCTTCAAGCGGCTTGAGGGTGTGCCGGAAGCGCTTGCAGCGATCAGGGATACAATTGTTGACGGCGACGGGCAGCGACATTCGATTACGGAAACTCTCGCGAACTTCGCTGGCCCAGTTGCATTGATTTGGGGTGGTAAAGACAAGATCGTTCCACTGCCAGATGGTTCGCAAATTCCTTCCAATGCGAAGTTTAGCGTAATTGAAGATGCTGGTCATATGCCACAAATGGAGGCTTCTTCAGAAGTTAACTCCATTGTTTTGGATAATATCAGTAAGTCTCTTTAGTTATATGTGGTCATCAGCATGTAACTTGCATGCTGATGAATACCAGAAGATTTTGAAGTTTGCGAGGTTGTTATGGCCAATCGCTTGACGGGTAAACTCGTTCTTTTAACGGGTGGCGTAGCTAATATCGGGTTATCTATCTTGGAGGCTTTTGTTGAAGAAGGCGCCAAGGTGGCGGTGATCGATATTGACGCTGAGCGCGGTGCGCAGGTGGAAAAGCGCTTCCATGGAGTAGTTAAGTTTTTTCGCGCAGATCTGAGCAACGAGTCCCAAATTCGTGATGTGGTCAATGAAGTGTCTGGATGGATGGGTGGGATAAATACTCTCTGTCTGAATGCGGGAATTCAACTTTCTGGGCGCCTTGAAGAGTTCACAACTGAGGCGTGGGATAAAGTCTACTCCATTAACGTTAGAGCCAACTTTATCTTTATTCGGGAGGCACTAAAATACCTTCGGGAAGCTAAGAAGTCCTCCGTTGTTTTGATGTCTTCGCTTGCCGGCAAACGAGGAGCACCTGGACTTTCTTGCTATTCCTCATCCAAATCCGCAGTGATCGGACTCACCAATACGTTAGCCATTGAGCTTGCAAAGGATGGCGTGCGTGTTAACGCCGTATGCCCGGGGTGGATCAACACACCTTTCAATGATCCGGTCATTGACTTTATTGGTGGTAAGGAGAAGCAGGAGTCACTGGTCAAATCCTCGATTCCGCTAGGGCGCGAAGCTACGCCTGATGAAGTTGCGCCGCTTTTTGTATACCTGGCATCGGACGAGTCTTCTTACGTGACCGCACAAGCAATTAACGTTTGCGGTGGTGTTTACAACTGACACTGGAGCTTTGAAATGACTGCACTGATTACTCATGAAGTGGCCATGGCCGCTCTTCAAGCAGGGGTTCAGAAAGCTAAAGAGTTGGATCAACGGTCATCGCTTTCAATCGTTGATGTTGGTGGTCATCTGATTGGCTTCGTTCGTGTAGACGATGCTGCGTTCGGGACGATTGAGATCGCCAATAACAAGGCGTATACCGCGGCCGCTTTGCGACAGCCATCCGGCACTTGGATGTCGCTCTCTCAGCCAGGGCAAGAACTGTACGGTATTGAGCGCTCATGTGCGCGGCCATTTGTGGTTTTTGGTGGCGGTCTTCCAGTGACAGTAGATGGCAATGTAGTAGGCGGCGTTGGCGTTTCAGGTGGGCCAGAAGAAGCTGATGTGGCCATTGCGACTGCCATGGTTGCCGTACTTCAAACGAAGTAAGCACTTCATAATATAACGGTAGGAATCCCATCATGGATCCGATCAAAGAAATGCAAGCGAAATCTGCTGCCGAAGTAAGGCAGATGATTCGCAATGGAAGCTTGCGTGTACCGACCAGCGGATTTGCTGACGGTTTCATGCAGGCTAACCTTATGATTCTGCCGAAGCGATTTGCTGATGATTTCAAAATCTTCTGCGACCTGAATCCAAAAAGTTGCCCGCTCGTTGCTATGGGAAAACCAGGTGACCCAGGTCTACCACTAGCTGGACAAATTGATATACGAACTGATGTAGCTCGTTATCGAATCTATCGGAATGGTGTCCACACCGAAACTGTAGATAGCTTGCTTGATGTCTGGCGCGACGATTTTGTAACGTTTGCTTTGGGATGCTCATTCTCATTTGAGAACGCTATTCTGAACGCGGGTATTGAAATTCAGCACATTACTGCTAATCGCAATGTTCCCATGTATGTCACTAATCTGCCAACCAAGGAGTTTGGCCCATTCAAGGGCTCCATGGTCGTATCGATGAGGGCGTTCCGGCCAAAGGATGCAATTGACGCGATTGTGTTGTCCAATCAGTTTCCACTTGCTCATGGTGCTCCTGTTCATATCGGTGACCCTGCTCAGATCGGCATCGAAAACATAGACAAGCCTAACTTTGGCGACGAACCTGTCTACCGAGATGGGGACATCTTTGGATTCTGGGCATGTGGAGTCACACCTCAAATGGCGATTAAGCAAGCAGGAGTTGATATCGCGATTACTCATGAGCCAGGTTACATGCTTGTGACGGATCTTCCTGCGGATGTGCCTAATCTTTCTGTTGCTTAATCAGTAATTTTTTAAAGCGGTGATATATGTCAGAGCATAATGCTGAGGTTGTATGGGTCACCGCGGAGCATCGCGATAAGGCGGATACCTACAGTCGCGACTTAGAGGTGCATATCGGTGATGAGATCACCATTCCTGCTTCTGCCGCCGCGGACTATATGGGGTCGCCTGAGAAAGCAGATCCAGAGCAGTTGTTGGTGAGTGCACTTGCTAGCTGCCATATGCTTTATTTTTTGGCGATTTGTGAAGGGCAAGGTTACACAGTTAGTCGCTATAGCGACTCTGCGAAAGGTTTCGTTACCAAACGTGGGGAAGGTGGATTTTGGATCTCTCAAATAGTATTACGCCCGAGAGTGGAATTTTCATCAACCAAACAGCCAGATCACCAAACGCTTCAGCGACTGCATCATCGCGCTCATAAAGGCTGCTTTATTGCAAACTCAATTAAAACTGAAGTCGCTATTGAGATTGCTTGATTTACAAACGTCAACGAGAAGGTGAAGTAAATGAAAAATAAACTGTTTGTTGTTGCGGTGACTCATGCTCAGCCAGGTAAGGAAGCAGAGCTCCAGAAGGCCTTGTTGGAGCTGGTTAGTTACGCAAAGACTGAGCCTGGCTTCGTTAAGTACGATTTGCATGTCTCGGAAGAGAACTCAGGAGAATTTTTGTTCTACGAAATTTGGGACGATGAAAAGTCGCTTGAGCTGCATGGCAGCACTGACAACATGAAGGCATTCGGTGAGAAATACGGTCATCTCGTGAAGTCTACGACCATGGCGAAGTACAAGCTTTTGTAAGTAGCTCAGAAAGTTCGTCAACGTGATCAACAATGAGTGTGTTGGGTTATGGTAAGTATCGACCTCAATAGCGACCTCGGTGAAAGCTTCGGCGCATGGAAAATGGGTGACGACGCTTCGATGTTGGACATCGTCACCAGCGCCAATATTGCGTGTGGCTTCCATGCGGGAGACCCCGCGGGGATCTTCGCGGTGTTGAAAGAGGCAGTTGCTCGAGGTGTGGCGATTGGCGCTCACGTTGGCTATCGAGATCTGGTGGGGTTTGGTCGAAGGTCAATGGAACCTTCAAGCGCAGAGTTGATTGGTGATGTCATCTATCAGATCGGTGCGCTTCAAGGGTTAGCTGTGGCTGCAGGTACTCGCATCAGCTATGTAAAACCGCATGGTGCTTTGTATAACACCATTGCCAAGGATCACAGGCAGGGCGCTGATGTCATTGCGGCGATCAAGGCGGTCGACCCTCAGTTAACCCTTCTCGCGCTGGCTGGAGCCCCTATTGTAAAGCAGGCACGCGAGGAGGGGCTCCATGTCGTTTGTGAGGCATTTGCAGATAGGGCTTACAACCCTGATGGTTCATTGGTTAATCGACGCCGTGCAGGAGCCGTGCTGCACGATCCAACACTCATTGCACAGCGAATGCTCCGCTGGGTTCGTGAGGGTTTGATTGAAGCTATCGACGGGAGTCTCGTGCCAGTAGAAGCAAGCTCAATCTGTGTTCATGGCGATAACCCGGCAGCGGTCGAAACTGCTCGAGTCCTGAAGGATATTTTTGTTTCCAACAGCGTTCAGCTCCGCAGCTTCACTCAGTGCAAAGAGGTGGCGAACAATGGCTAAGACACTTCAGTTCCTGCCTGCGGGAAGTAATCGATTCATCATTGATTTGGATGATCTCGATACTACGATCCAATTGTTCGAGGCTCTTGCGAGCGCCCTTATTCCAGGGATCGTCGAGATTGTACCTGGCGCTCGTACGTTGTTAGTGACTTACGACCCGCTGGTCGCATTACCACGGGATCTTTACGAGGCCATTTCTACCGTCACTCTGAAAGACTTGGTTGAGCGGTCTGGTGCGCTAGTCGAAATCCCTGTGCGATATGACGGAGAGGATCTCTCATACGTTGCCGAATACTTGGGATGGACGGTAGACAAAGTTATTCAGCGGCACTCCGAGGCCACCTTCACTGTGGCGTTCACAGGCTTCGCTCCTGGTTTCGCCTACATGACTTGTGACGATCCGGCGTTTGAAGTCCCTCGCCGCGATAGTCCACGTACACGAATTCCAGCAGGATCTGTCGCACTGGCGGGTCGGTTCTGTGGCATCTACCCCTCGGATACTCCTGGTGGATGGCAACTGCTCGGTACTACCAACGTCCCAATGTGGGATGTAAACCGCGAGCGAGCCGCTCTGTTCAGTCCTGGGGATCGTGTTAGGTTCAGAGCAATAACGGAGGCTGAGGGTTCCCCCGTACTGTCGAATGAAACATGCGACGTGGCAAAAAACACGGACAGGTTGGGACTCAAGGTTCTGGCTTCCGATCGCCCAGCGCTTTTTCAAGATCTTGGACGGCCAGGCAATGCCCACCAGGGTGTGTCCCAGTCAGGTGCTGCAGACCAAGAGGCGTTGCGAGATGCCAATAGCTTGGTAGGCAACCCTCCTGCTACAGCTGCGATTGAGGTTACATACGGAGGTTTCTCACTTCGGACTGATGTGCCAATTACGCTTGCTATTGCAGGTGCACCAGCCCCAATTACGATCCTTACTGTAGATGGACGCAGTCTACTGATATCCAATGAAATGCCTTTCGCGTTGGATGCAGGTGAATCCCTTAACTTGGGAGCACCTCCTACTGGTGTGCGCACCTATCTCGCATTGCGCGGTGGCTATGAAGTCCCCGAGGTCTTGGGTTCATCGTCTACGGACACGCTGGCAAAGATTGGCCCGGCGCCGATCAAAACCGGTGATGTGATAGTTCCCCGTCACGGTTCATGCTCTGCTGTTAATGCTCATCCCCTCGCCACTCCATTACTCCCAAAGGGCTCAGATACGGTTGTACTGGATGTGATTTTGGGGCCGCGGACGGATTGGTTCACACCGGAAGCGATTCGTACATTTGTCGAGCAGTCATGGACAGTTACGCCCGAATCCAGCCGGGTAGGTGTTCGGCTTCATGGGTTGACTGGGCTCGAACGCGATAACGTAGAAGAGCTGCCATCTGAGGGGACATCTCGAGGCTCGATTCAGGTACCACGCAATGGTCAACCCGTACTGTTCTTGGCAGATCACCCGATCACTGGTGGATATCCAGTAATTGCGGTCGTCGCTAATCATCATTTGTCCCTGGCAGCACAGCTTCCAATCGGTGTGCGAGTCCGTTTCAACCTGATTGCCAATTTCGATCCGCAGGTTAAGGAATTTGATCGATGAAGAAGCTACTCATTGCTAATCGTGGCGAGATCGCCATTCGAGTCATCCGAGCCGCACGTGATTACGGAGTCAAATCTGTTGCGATTTACTCCGACGTTGATGCCGAGTCGCTCCATGTGGAGCTTGCAGATGAGGCATATGGCCTTGGCCCCGGGCGTCCCGCAGACACATATCTCAATATTCAGAAAATTGTAGATATCGCCATCAAGGCCGGCGCTGATGCTATCCACCCTGGATACGGATTCCTTTCCGAACGAGCAGAGTTTGCTCAGGCAGTTATAGATGCCGGCATCGCTTGGGTAGGGCCATCGCCTGACGTTATCAATGCTTTGGGGGATAAGGTTGAAGCTCGCCGGATTGCTCAAGCTGTTGGTGCTCCGTTGGTTAAGGGCACACCAGGCCCACTGGCCAACGCTCGCGAGGCGGTAGAGTTCGCCAAAGAAGTTGGACTCCCGCTTGCGATCAAAGCCGCTTTTGGTGGCGGTGGTCGCGGGATGAAGGTCGCGCGAAACCTCGAAGAGGTAGGCCAACTCTTTGACTCAGCTGTGCGAGAAGCCACTGAGGCTTTTGGTCGAGGTGAGTGTTATGCCGAGCAGTTCCTAGATCAGCCGAGGCATATTGAGGCCCAGGTGCTCGCCGATACCCACGGCAATACGGTTGTTTTGGGAACTCGAGACTGTTCTCTACAACGGCGCAATCAAAAGCTAGTCGAAGAGGCACCTGCCCCGTTTATCACTTCAGAGCAACGCCAGTCGATTCATGATTCCGCACGAGCTATTTGTGCTCATGCGGGATATGTCGGAGCTGGCACCGTAGAGTTTCTACTCTCGCAGAACGGGACAATCTCCTTCCTGGAAGTCAATACACGGCTCCAAGTAGAACATCCTGTGACTGAGGTCACTACTGGGGTGGATATTGTTGTAGAGCAGTTGCGAATAGCAGATGGGCTTGCGCTCTCATTCACTCAAACACCCATTGTCCGTGGGCATGCTTTCGAGTTCCGAATCAATGCTGAAGATCCAGGTCGTGGCTTCCTACCTACGCCAGGTCGCATAGAGAAATTCCGTGCACCCTCCGGCCCCGGTGTTCGACTCGACACTGGTGTGGAATCAGGGTCAATGATTCCAGGTCTCTACGACTCCTTGATGGCTAAGCTGATCGTTTCAGGTGATACGCGTGAGGAGGCAATCAATCGGGCACGCCGTGCACTGGCGGAGTTTGAGATTGCCGGTGTCGCCTCGGTATTGCCGTTCCACCGTGCGGTGATTGATGAGCCAGCGTTCAATGGCACCGAAAAATTCGGCGTTTATACAACGTGGATCGAAACCGAGTTCAAGGGTGTCACACCTGCAAGTCGGGTGGAGCCAGCGGAAAGTAACCTTATTCGCTGTTTCATCGAGATCGACGGTAAGCGGCATGAGCTTGGTCTACCTCCCGGATTGTTTGCGGGTAATTCGCCTCAACAGTCTGTCCAAGGTTCGCAAGAGGTGGGTGACTCTGCCTCAGTAGAGGCGCCTATTCCCGGAACACTGCAGCAATGGCTGGTGGAGGAGGGGGCAATCGTGCAGGCGGGTGACGCAGTTGCATTGGTTGAAGCAATGAAAATGGAGACCAAAGTAGTTGCTCGACTCAGCGGAACAATCAAATTGTCCGCAAGTGTGGGCGCACTGGTATCGCTAGGGCAGGAAATCGCAAAGATTACCCCGCTTGATGCCTGAGCTCAGTTTCAGAGGGGCGTGTTTCATTGATGCGTCCCTACGCTGGAGAACCAGTATTTGGGCTTCCTGAATTCTGGAGTTGTTTAATCTGAAGCAGGGCTACGACGCACACGTCGGCCCAACGGAGTATGGATCGTGAAAAAATACAATGTCGCGCTGATCGGGACTGGCTTCATGGGCAAAGCCCACTCCATTGCTACTGCAGTCGTTCCAATTCTTTTCGGTGCGCCGGTAGAAATTGAACGAAAGGTGATTGTAGATATCGATGAGGAGCTGGCACAAAACGCAGCAAAGCGATATGGATTCTCTGAATACGCTACGGACTGGCGCGATGTAGTTAATCGCCCGGATATCGATATCATCGATATCTGTACCCCGAACGACTCTCACGCCGAGATCGCCATCGCCGCAGCGCTGGCGGGCAAGCATGTCATGTGCGAAAAACCAATGGCCATGACTGTCGAAGATGCCGAGAAAATGCAGGCAGCTGCCGAAAAAACCGGCGTAATCACCATGGTATCCTACAACTATCGTCATACCCCGGCAGTTCAGATGGCCAAGCGTCTGATTGATGAAGGTCGTATCGGCGACATCCTGAATTTCCGTGGCTACTATCTGCAAGACTGGGGCGCTGATCCAGAGCTCCCACTGTCCTGGCGTTTCAACAAGGCCAAAGCTGGCTCAGGTACGCTGGGTGATATCGGTACTCACGTTATTGATGCCGCGCGTCTGTTGGTAGGTGAGTTCTCCTCGGTGAACTCCATTGTGAAGACCTTTATTAACGAGCGTCCGCTGCCCGAGGGTCGTTTCTTTGGCCCAGCAGGACAAGCTTCCTCTGAGCGTGGCAAGGTCGATGTGGATGACGCCGCACTTACCATGATCAAGTTCACCAATGGTGTGTATGGCACTATAGAGGTAACTCGTAATGCTTGGGGTCATCACAACCAGCTTGGCTTCGAAATCTACGGTACCAAGGGTTCGATTGCATTCGATTACCAGCGTCTGAACGAGCTTCGTGTTGCGTTCGCCGATGATCCTAAAGATACATTTGGCTTCCGTACCATCTACTCCGGCCCTCATCAGCCGTTCGGTGACAAACTTTGGCCTGTTGCTGGTATGGGGCAAGGTTACATCGATATTAAATCGATCGAATGGTACAACTTCTTGAAGGCAATCGCTGAAAAGACCCCGGCATCGCCAAACTTCAACGATGGGCTTCAAATTGAGCGTATTGCTGACGCGATTTTGAACTCCGGCGTGAGTGGTGAGTGGGAAAACATCGAGCAGCCGTCTAAGTAACCTTCGACGCATTCCGAGGTGGGCGCGTAAACCGCGCCTGCTTGCTGTCATCCGAAAAATATCCATGTTGATGTTTCTGGGGGACTAGGAGATGAGCGTTTCTATAGGTTTGATTGGTGCAGGAGTCATGGGCTCCGAGCACGGTAGAATTCTATCGCTGGACACACCGCGCAGCACTCTGACTGCTGTTTGCGATTACGATGAGGCTCGGGCACGAAATATCGTGGGAAAAGGACGTGTCTTCAAAGACCCATTGGAGTTAATTCACTCGTATGATGTCGATGCTGTTGTGATCGCATCTCCTGATTCCACGCATTTTGAACTCGTATTGGCTTGTATCGAAGCAGGGAAACCTGTTCTTTGTGAAAAGCCCTTGGCAATGAAAAGCGCAGAGGCGCTAATAATTGTCGACGCCGAAATTAAGAAAGGCAAAAGCCTGGTGCAGGTGGGTTATATGCGCCGTTTCGATCCAGGGTATATGGATTTGAAAACCAACTTTGATGAAGGCGTGATTGGCGCACCAGAGATCCTTCACAACATTCACCGCAATCCAGTGGCGCCTGAGTGGATGACGGGCGAGATGCTCGTGACAAACGCGTTCGTTCACGAAATAGATGTTGCTCGCTGGGTGCTGGGAAGTGAGCTTGACTCGGTGAGGGTCGTGTCCTCTGACAAGGGGGATCCGATGATGATTGTAGCCCGTATGGCTAACGGATCTATCGTGTCAACGGAGTTATTCATGAACTGCAAATTCGGCTACCAGGTACAGGCCGAGTTAGTAGGGAGTGAAGGGACGTTAGCTCTTCCACCATTTGCATCGACGTTGCTTAATAAAATGGGAACCCAATCTTCATTTGTACCGAGTAATTGGATTCCAAGGTTCAGGGCAGCTTACAAAGCACAGTCGCGAGCCTGGGTGGATACCGTGATATCGGGTAGAAAAAATCATGGCGCATCCGCATGGGATGGTTATGTAACTACTGCTGTAGCTGAACGGATTGTTGCGTCGGTAAGTGCTGACGAGACTATTAAGCTGAGCGTTGCTGAGCGGCCTGAGTTCTATTCTTGATTTAGTCGAAGAAGCACATCAATTTTGTTGGCTTTAATTAGCCATGTCTGACCATAAGACAATAATTAGTTAGAGGTGGTCAAGGTGATTCGATACGCCGTCGTAGGGGCAGGTTGGATTTCGCAAACTGCTTTTATTCCCGCTGTAAATCTTACTGGTAATTCGAAGATAACGGCGTTGGTTTCAGGTAGCCCTGAACGTGCAAGCGAGTTGGCTCGAAAATATGATATTCCTCACGTATTCGATTATGAGGGATACGAAGAGTTGGTCGAAAGCGATCTGATTGATGCAGTTTACATCGCTCTGCCAAATCCTCTTCATGCATCTTTTGCAATTCAAGCTGCGAATGCTGGAAAGCACGTCATTGTTGAGAAGCCGATAGCAACATCGCTGCCCGATGCGGATGCGATGATCTCTACTGCAAAGAGATCAGGTGTATTTTTAATGACCAGTTACCGGCTTCATCACGATATCGGTACGATTACAGCACTTGATGCAGTCCGCGATGGACGCATTGGGGATCCCTTGTTTTTTTCGGCAGTATTTAGTTTCCAAAGTGATCCGGAAAATCATCGGCTGAATGTCGAGCATTGGGGCGGGCCATTACAAGATATTGGTATTTATTGTGTGAATGCCGCGCGGCATATATTCAATGCAGAGCCTATTGAAGTATCGGCGATGAGTACTCGCCGCGCAGATGATCCTCGCTTCTCAAGCTTGGATGACTCAATAGCTGTTACTTTGAAGTTTCCAGATAATCGGATGGCCCAGTTTTATTGTAGTTTTGGAGCCTACTCTGTTGATACCTATAGAGTCGTCGGAACACACGGCACTCTATGCATGGATCCAGGGTTTCGATTTGAGACATCAATGGCGATGAAACTCAAGAACGCACATGAAAGTGAATTTGTTAGCTTTCCGCATTTCGATCATTTCGCTGGCCAGATTTCATATTTTTCTGAGTGTATTCAGGTAGGGGTAGAGCCGAGCCCAAATGGTGAAGAAGGCCTTGCTGATCTTGAGGTCTTGTTTGCTATTGAGCGCGCGGCTGCTTCTGGAGTTCCGCAGCGACTATATCCGAAGTCTCCTCGTGTTGGGCCATCAAAAGGCACACTTCGGATGATTGAAAAAGGTGTTAGCCACTGACGTCTGGGCTAAAAAAACCTGTCTAGAAAAGTAAATTATTGGGAGTATTTTTTTTGTATATCGGAGTGCCATTAGAGACTGCAGCTGGCGAAACGCGTGTTGCTGCGACACCTGAAGCGATCAAAAAACTTGTCGCTTCTGGCCATCAAGTTGTTGTTCAGAGAGGTTGCGGTTTGTCCGCCAGTATCTCGGACAGCTCTTATGAGGCCGTTGGTGCCAGTGTGGGGGAGGCTAGCGATGCCTTTGGCGCTGACCTTGTCCTCAAAGTGGTCGCACCTAACGACGATGAGCTCATGCTGTTCAAGCGTGGCGCCGTTGTAGTGGGGATGCTCAACCCGTTTAGCAATGAAACCATCGCCAAATTGGCCGCGAGCGGTATCACTGCGTTTGCCCTGGAAGCGGCGCCACGTACCTCCCGCGCCCAGAGCCTGGACGTACTGTCTTCCCAGGCCAACATCGCGGGCTATAAAGCTGTGCTGCTGGCCGCCCACCACTATCCGCGCTTCATTCCGATGCTGATGACCGCTGCGGGCACCGTGAAAGCGGCGCGCGTGCTGATTCTCGGCGCCGGCGTGGCTGGCCTGCAGGCCATCGCTACAGCGAAGCGTTTGGGAGCGGTGATCGAAGCCTCAGACGTACGTCCCGCGGTCAAGGAGCAGATCGAATCCCTCGGCGCCAAGTTCGTCGACGTGCCTTACGAAACCGATGAAGAGCGTGAATGCGCCGTCGGTGTTGGCGGTTACGCTCGCCCGATGCCGGCCAGCTGGATGCAGCGTCAGGCCGTGGCCGTGCACGAACGCGCCAAGCAGGCCGACATCGTCATCACCACCGCACTGATTCCGGGCCGCAAGGCGCCGACGCTGTTGAGCGCGGAAACCGTGGCACAGATGAAGCCGGGTTCAGTGGTCATCGACCTGGCTGCGGCCCAAGGCGGCAACTGCCCACTGACTGTCGCCGATCAAGTGGTCGTCGAACATGGCGTAACCATCGTCGGCCCGACCAATCTGGCAGCCGCAGTCGCCGCCGATGCCTCGGCTCTGTATGCACGCAACCTGCTGGACTTCATGAAACTGTTGTTCGACAAAGACGGACAATTGGTGATCAACCTTGAAGACGATATCGTCGCCGCGTGCCTGATGTGCCGCGACGGCCAGATCGTGCGCAAGAACAGCTGAGGATAAAAACAATGGAAGACATGCTGATCTCTCACGGTATCTACAACCTGATCATCTTCGTGCTGGCGATCTATGTCGGCTACCACGTGGTCTGGAACGTCACACCTGCACTGCACACGCCACTGATGGCCGTGACCAACGCCATCTCGGCCATCGTGATCGTCGGCGCCATGCTGGCCGCCGCCCTCACCGTGACCCCGCTGGGCAAGACCATGGGCACCCTGGCCGTGGCCCTGGCCGCGGTCAACGTGTTTGGTGGCTTCCTGGTCACCCGGCGCATGCTGGAAATGTTCAAGAAAAAAGCGGCTCCGGCAAAAGCTCCGGCAGCCAAAGCCGCAGCAGCCAAGGCTGAGGTGCAGCAAGCATGAGCATGAACCTGGTTACTTCCCTGTATTTGATCGCCTCGGTCTGCTTCATCCAGGCGCTCAAGGGCCTCTCGCATCCCACCACATCGCGTCGTGGCAACCTGTTCGGCATGCTCGGCATGGGCCTGGCGATCCTCACCACAGTCGGCCTGATCTACAAGTTGGGTTCCGAGTTGGCCCATGACGGCATCGTCTACGTGATCGTCGGCCTGCTGATCGGCGGCACGGCCGGCTCGATCATGGCCAAACGCGTTGAAATGACCAAGATGCCCGAGCTGGTCGCCTTCATGCACAGCATGATCGGCCTGGCCGCGGTGTTCATCGCCGTGGCTGCCGTGGTCGAGCCGCAGTCGCTGGGCATCGTCCAGCAACTCGGTGACGCGATCCCGGCCGGTAACCGCCTGGAACTGTTCCTCGGCGCGGCCATCGGTGCAATCACCTTCTCCGGTTCGGTCATTGCCTTCGGCAAGCTGGCGGGCAAGTACAAGTTCCGCCTGTTCCAGGGTGCGCCGGTACAGTTCAGCGGCCAGCACAAGCTGAACCTGCTGCTGGGCCTGGCCACACTGGGCCTGGGCGTGACCTTCATGCTCACCGGTGACTACACCGCTTTCGCCGTGATGCTGGCGCTGGCCTTCGTGCTTGGCGTGCTGATCATCATCCCGATCGGTGGCGCGGACATGCCAGTGGTCGTGTCGATGCTCAACAGCTACTCCGGCTGGGCAGCGGCGGGTATCGGTTTCTCGCTGAACAACTCGATGCTGATCATCGCCGGTTCGCTGGTGGGCTCGTCCGGTGCGATCCTGTCGTACATCATGTGCAAGGCGATGAACCGTTCCTTCTTTAATGTACTGCTCGGCGGCTTCGGCAATACAGCTGACGCAGGCGGCCCGGCAGGCGCGAAAGAAGCCCGTCCGGTGAAATCCGGTTCGGCTGACGACGCGACCTTCCTGCTGACCAATGCCGACACCGTGATCATCGTTCCGGGCTACGGCCTGGCGGTCGCACGGGCACAGCACGCGCTGAAGGAACTGACCGAGAAGCTGACCCATCGCGGCGTGACCGTGAAGTACGCGATCCACCCGGTTGCCGGTCGTATGCCGGGCCACATGAACGTCCTGCTGGCCGAGGCCGAAGTACCTTATGACCAGGTATTCGAGATGGAAGACATCAACTCCGAGTTCGGCCAGGCCGATGTGGTGCTGGTGCTCGGCGCCAACGACGTGGTCAACCCGGCGGCGAAGAACGATCCGAAATCACCGATTGCCGGCATGCCGATTCTCGAAGCGTTCAAGGCCAAGACCATCATCGTCAACAAGCGCTCGATGGCAAGCGGCTACGCCGGCCTGGACAACGAACTCTTCTATCTGGACAAGACCATGATGGTGTTCGGCGACGCGAAAAAGACTATTGAGGATATGGTCAAGGCGGTTGCGTAGTTCACTGAGCCCATCAGTCCGAGCCCCGCTCGCTGATAACAATAGCTTATCGCCGAATATCGCAAATGGAGATTGGACTACGTCGATTGGATCGCTGAATATCAAACGAGCCTTGTGGATGATGTAAGGGATTTTTTAGTAGCTGTTCGAATGAACTAATTTCCGACTGAGAGCGCACTATGAACAATTATAAAGATCGTGTGGTTGTTGTTACTGGAGCAGGGTCAGGAATGGGGCGGGCAATGGTTGCCGAGTTTGTTTCTCGCCAAGCATATGTTGCTGTATTAGATATAAATCTGAAGGCTGCAGAAGAATCTGTCGCTCAACTGACAAATCCTGAGTTTGCTTTTGCGCATCGTGTGGATGTTAGTGACCCTGAAAGTGTAAAAGAAGCGATCGATGCTGTAATTAAGAAGTGGGGCCGTATCGATCTGCTTTGTAATAACGCTGGGATTCTCGATGGTCATGCCACTGCGCACGAAGTGTCGCTAGAGGAGTGGAATAAAGTCATTGCAGTGAATTTGACTGGGCCTTTCCTTATGGCCCGCGCTGTAATTCCCCAAATGCTCAAGCAAAAGAAAGGCGCGATAATTAATACGTCTTCAACGTCAGGTTTCAGTGCAGCTGGTGGTGGCACCGCTTATACGGCTTCGAAACATGGCGTGATTGGCCTCACGAGGCAGCTAACCTTCGAATATGGTGCTCGTGGCATCAGAGTCAATACCATTTGCCCTGGTGCTACCGCTACACCTTTGGCCATGGCTGATCCTGTCACGGTGAACTCTCCTGATATGGCCGCAGCTCTTCAAAAATTCCCTGCACGCCGCTGGTGTCAGCCAAGCGAAATTGCCAAGTTGGCCGCGTTTTTAGGTGGGGATGAAGCCGACTTTGTTCACGGTAGTGAGTATGTCATGGATGGTGGTTGGCTAGCTGCTGCCCGTGACCCGTTCTAAATAATAGCGGTTCCTATCTTAAAACTTGCAAGGGTGAACATGATGTTTAGCAAGCGTGAATGGCCGGATTGCGGCGTCGAAGGTTTCAAACGCGGTTTTGAAACCGTAGATGGCGTGCGTATGCACTACGTCAGTGGCGGCGTTGAAGATGGCGAAGTGATGGTGCTGGTCTGTGGCTTCCCGCAGAGTTGGTATGCTTGGCGTAAAGTACTACCTGAATTGGGTAAACACTACCGCGTTATTGCACCAGACCTCCCTGGTCAGGGTGATTCGGATCGTCCTGCCAACTGTGACACCGCCAATATCGCTCGCCTTCTGCGCGGTCTGATGGACAAGATCGGGGTAGATAAGCATTCATTAGTATCGCACGATCTTGGTGCTTGGGTTAGCTACCCCTATTGCGCAAACTACGGTGACAAGGTCACCGGTTGGGCTATTTTGGACTGTGGTATTCCAGGAATCAGTTTGCCTGACAACCTTCCTTGGGCCGCCAATGTCGCCTGGCGCACCTGGCATTGCGGATTCCATAACCTTGTAGATTTGCCAGAAGCCTTGTTGGAAGGGCGTGAGCACATTTATCTGCAATGGTATCTGCAGCGCAAAGCTGCAATCCCGCAGATTTTCACTCAAGACGACTTTGAAGAATACCTGCGTGTGTTCAAGCTCAATGGACTCAAGGGCGGGTTGGCTTACTACCGCGCCATGTCCGTGTCCGCCGACCAGAACCGGGAGCTGACCAAGAAAGGCAAGTTGCAAGTCCCGATCCTCGCGGTGCGTGCCGACCAAGGCTCGATGCCTGATTTGGTAGGTGAGCTGCAAAAAATCGCAACTAATGTCACCGGCACCATGGTGCGCAGCGGTCACTACATCCCAGAAGAGCAGCCTGAGCAGCTGGTCAACGAACTGGTGAAGTACTTCTCTGATCTGTGACGCCTTGCGGGGGCTGCACTGAGCAAGAGGATGTCTACTGAACGTTAGCGGCTTGGGGAAAGGTCAGTCGTTAACGTGCCAGTGGTGAGACTGCTGCAGGCTTTTCACAGGGACATTCTACGCTTTACATGGCTTTGCTAGGAGTTCGTCTTGCTGCGGCTCCTAGCCTTTTTATCTGATTAATTGTCTTCTCACGCGGCTGCCGCTGTGAGTCGCTTTTTTTTGTGTCCCAAAATGATCCAGAAACAATCTCGTGCAGCGCTTTAGACTCCTCGGCGAGATATGGGCGCACCTCACGTAAAAATCTCAGAGTACGTGGAAGTAATTAGCGCGGGATTTTATTGCGAAGCTTTTGGTAAGTTGGATATATCTAATAGGGGATAAAATAATGACGAATGTCAGCCAGATAAAGGTGAGTTATCATGATGACCCGCGAGTGTTGGCCGAGCAATCGGCAGAAGACTATTCTCGGCATGTAGTTCCTCTCGCCGCGCGATCTGGCCGTTGGAGTCTGGCAATGGCATCTTGGTCGGTGCTCAGTGCTTTGTTCTATCTTTATATTAGCGTGGCTGTAGCGCAGGCAGTTGGAACTCGTAGTGCATTGATTGGCATTGGATTGTCGATTTTGTTCTACGGATTGATAAACTACATTATCTGTCAGCGTTCTATAAAAAATGGACTTTCGGTAGCCCTGCTCTCCAGAGGCATTTTCGGTAACGCAGGCGCAATCATTTCGTCGCTGCTGTTTGCTGTCACTGCAATTTATTACGCAGTTTTTGAAGGCTCTATCATCGCTGTTGCATTTCAACAGTATTTTGCACCAGACAGTGACATTCGATGGTGGTATTTGTTGGTGGTTCTCTATGCTATGCCGCTCGTTATGGGTGGGGTACAAGTGTGGATGGACAAACTCAACGGAGCTTTATTGCCGCTGTATGTTGGAGGCTTGCTGTTGATTATTGTCATGGCGGGCAACCGCTTTGGGTTTTCGACAGACTTTCTCTCTATACAGCCTTCGTTGGATACCAGTATGCCCGGGTGGTTGTGGGCGTTCATCGTCTACATGGGAATCTGCGTTAACATGATGGTGACCGCAGAGTTCTCTCGATTTGGCAAGCCTGAGGATGCGAAATTCCATGGAGTTATCACTTTCGGGCCAGTATTCTACTTTGCGCTCTATGCTGTAAACGGACTGGCTGGCATCTTCATTATGGACACAGTCTTTCCTGGTCTGAAGGCCAGTGAGCAAGGGATAGCTGAAGCCGTACTGAAGTCTTCAGGCTTGGTGGGTTTGTTATTCATCCTGATCAGCCAAACTCGTATCAACACCGCCAATTACTATATGGCATCTTTAAATATGGCAGGGTTTGCAGCGCGAGGACTCGGACTGCGATGGTCTCGAGGCGTATGGGTACTGTTCGTCGGTGCATGTGTTTACCTACTGATGCTGACAAATGTCTTCAGCTATTTGCTCAAAGCGTTGGCATGGCAGGGTGTTGCAGTTACATCTTGGGTCGCGATTCTCCTGACTCATTACGCTCTATATCCAGACCCCAAAAGTGACGAATTCCGCCCTGGCAGAGTGAAGGCAATCATGCCTGGTGCGTGGGCAATTCTATTATCAACCGCTGTCGGAATATCGTTGATCGAGTTAGGAGATAAGGGCGCCTGGTATGTGGAGATCGCGCCAATACTGATTGCGATTCTCGCAGCTTCGAGCTATTGGATTATCAATAAATTAGCGGAAAGTCGACCGCTTGTGCGTTTGGCTGAGCTTCGTGAGGAAGTGCAGGATGTGTGGCGCCAGCACATTGAGTGCCACGTCTGCGATCGCTCTTACAGTGCCATTGAAATGGACAGGGATCCGTCGGCAAGTCAGCAAGCTATCTGCACTGGGTGTGCTGAAGGAAATCAGAACTTCCTAAAATCCGTGAAACTGGAATCTCATCAGTTGAGTGTGCTGTCAAAAAATCAGTCAGGTGTGGAAGGCTTGAGATAAAAGTGATTAGTAATCAGTTGGATGGCCACTTCATCTCGTAACCTGAGATTGGGTGAGCCATCTCACAAACGGAAACTCAGCTGTCCTTGGATTTGTGTTTGGCCGTAAACCTTATCCTGTTTTCAGGATGAGGTTTTATGCTGTCGAGCTTTTACTAAATAAAAACGTCTGCGGTTGATTTAGTGTTGAATCGATTGTTTTGTACAAAAAATAAATAAGATCCCAATGTTTTATTTTGTCGCTATCTGCCATTTTTAGCTGAATTACTGCGGCTGGCTTTTTTGTGAGCATCAGTGCTTGTATTAGTCTTAGGTGAGATGATGAAACATAAGGTTGTAATTGTTGGTGGTGGAGCAGGTGGACTTGAGCTGGCGACTAAACTTGGGAGAACACTCGGAAAGCGCAAAAACGCCGAGATCACGTTGGTTGATGCAAATCTGGCACATATTTGGAAGCCATTACTTCATGAGGTGGCTGCTGGATCACTGGATCCAAGCATTGATGAGCTCAACTACTTCGCTCAAGCAAAATGGAATCACTTTTCGTTCCAATATGGTCGTATGGTTGACTTGGATCGTGACCAGAAAACCATAACGTTTAAGTCCTCGAACTCCGAGGTGCGTGAGATTCAATACGATACCTTGGTTATGGCGGTTGGCAGTCAGTGCAACGATTTTGGGACTCTAGGTGTTCAGGAGTTTTGCCATTTCTTGGATAGTCGCGCCCAGGCTGAGAAGCTTCACAAGCTGCTTCTTTCTCGTTACATGCGTGCACATGCCACGGACAAATCTACCCCTCTGCGAATTTCAATTGTGGGAGCGGGAGCGACCGGTGTTGAGCTGTGTGCAGAGCTTCAGCATGCCATTCGTATTATCGAGGGATATGGTGTTCGTCACGCTTCGCCGTCAACCCTAAAGATAACTTTGGTGGAGGCCGGGCCGCGCGTTCTACCTGTTCTCAATCAAGACGTAAGCGAAACTGTCCATTCCGGACTCACTGATCTTGGTATCGATGTCCGCGTAAGCACGGCTGTGAAGGAAGTCACTGCTGAGGGCGTACGTTTAGCTGACAGCAGCATCGTCAGTGCAGATATGACGATTTGGGCTGCTGGTATCAAAGCACCGGCATTCCTCAAGGAACTAGCTGGGCTTGAGACAAACCGGATCAACCAGCTCCTGGTACGCCGTACATTGCAGACGACTCTAGATGAATCAATCTTTGCCATCGGCGACTGTGCGTCATGCCCAATTTCGGACGAGGGGGGCGGATTTGTTCCACCTCGAGCACAAGCAGCTCACCAGCAGGCGGAAATGCTTAGCAGGAGCTTGTCTCGGTTGATTGCCGGCGGATCGCCTTTGAAATTCAATTATGAAGATCGCGGTACTCTCGTTTCGATGGCGTCATTCAATGCTGTAGGTACGCTGACCGGCTTGCTTGGATACAAGAAGGTCACAGAAGGGCTTGTCGCACGAACCCTCTACATGTCGCTTTATCGGTTGCACCAGGCATCACTCTACGGGGCCCCGCGGATGCTACTTAAGGCGTTTGCCGAGTGGTTACAGCGTAAGACGCGGCCTCGGCTTAAGCTGCATTAAATGAAGCGGTGCTCGTATATTTATCGATGTCTGTCTGGCAGTCATGAGGACTGACTTGATCATACCCTCGGAGGGTTAAAGACAAAGGGGTACAGAAAGACATGTACCCCTTGGTGCTGAACGCACCGATGGTGGCGATTCACCCAGAGCTCTAGTCGTAGTTGATTTCGATTGAGCGTCTTTGAAGAATGGATTGACGGGCGGCGTCCATTACCACTGCCGCATCGTAGGCATCATTCATTGTTGACAACGGTGCTTTGCCTTCCGCCAAGCATTCTCCAAGGAAGAATTTCTGGGCTTGGTAAAAACTGTCCCAGTAAGTCCCATCGTCCCAGAACGGCAGTCTTGCCTCTCCAAACCTCATGGTGTCCCAGGGAACGACGGTCGAACCAGCTTTACCAATGAGTTTGAAGTACACCGACCATGGTTCACGACTGCGGTCGTCTGCTGAGAAGCTGCCCCATAGGTTGGCAATGGTACCGTTCTCATATTCAGCGACGATCATTAACTGGTCATGTGCTTGAGGATCATTGAAATGCACATTTGATCCTGTAGCAAAGACCCGCTGTGGGCGGCCCAGGAAGTAAAGCATGCTGTAGGTATGATGGATCATCAATTCGTGCATTGTTAAATCGGGCTTCCCCATTTCAGCGGGGTGACGCTTATTGTAAATCGCCCAAAAATTTACAATTTCACCCAAATGCCCCTTGTCTATATGGGCTTTAACTCGCCGCATTGTTTCTGCATAGATATAGTTGTGCGACGGCATGCAGACCCGGTTCACTACTTGCGCAATGCTAGCTAGCTCTCGAATTTGCTCTGGGGTGTCACATATTGGCTTCTCTAGAAGGACGTGTTTTTTAGCCAGTAAAGCTTCCTTTGCTAAAGAGAAATGAGTTTCGGCATTTGTGCACACGAACACTGCATCGATGCTTTCATCTGCCAGGAGTGCTTGAGGAGAAGCGTAAACCTCTCCGCCAAACCTCTCCTTAAACGCAGCGGTTTTCGCAGGTGTCCTACCCCAGCCTCCGACGTAGGCTGCGGGATCAATTTCCTGCAGGGCAGTAACGTGGAGTTCGGCTACGTTACCGAGCCCAAGAATTCCTACTTTCATTCTGTTTCCCCCTGTTCTGTTGCAATCAGTAGTTGATGTCGACGGGTTCACCGCGCGCTAGGGATTCTGTTGCCGCATCAGCAATCAGTTGTGCGCATAAGCCGTCGTTGGCGTTAGGGGTGGGGGCAATGCCGTTAGTGATGCAGTTGATGAAGTGCTGCATCTCAGCCAAATATGCGGGGCCGAAGCGTTCAAGGAAAAATGGTTTGGCGACAGGCATCGAGAAGCCCGTATTGGTCGCACTCTCTACCAGTGATTCATGCACGTTTGAGACACGTAACATCCCCTCAGATCCATGCACCTCAAGTCTTTGGTCGTAACCATAGGTAGCCCGACGAGAGTTGGATATCTGGCATATTTTTCCCGACTTGGTCATCAGCACTGCAACTGCAGTATCGACGTCACCCACCTCTCGAACGGCAGGATCGACTAGCGCTGAACCGGTCGCAAAGACCCGAGTGGGATTTTCGCCTAACAGAAAGCGAGCGAGATCGAAGTCATGAATCATCATGTCGCGGAAAATCCCACCAGACCCTTTGAGGTACTCGATCGGTGGTGGGGCAGGGTCTCGGGATGTGATGGTGACTGTTTCCACGTTACCGATTTCACCAGACGCCAGGCGTTGCTGTAGGGCACCGAAATGAGGATCGAAGCGCTGGTTAAACGCGGTCATGAATGGCACGCCTTCTGCCTCAACTTTTGCAATGCACAGCCGCACCCGTTCAGACGACATGTCTATCGGCTTTTCACAGAAAATTGGCTTTTTGGCGTCTGCGACAGCGTGAATCAGATCGAAGTGAGTGGGTGATGGTGAGGCGATGATTACTGCATCGATGTCAGCTCCGTAAATGATGTCCTCAACAGAGCGTGCCTCAACATTAAATCGTTTTGCACAAGTCGACGCGGCTTCTGGCACTGCATCTGCTACCGCAACGAGTTTAGCGGACGGGATTTGAAGCAAGCTTGCAGCATGTACATTTCCAATTCGACCGCAGCCGAGTATTCCTACTCTGATCATTATGAAAGTCTCTTTTTTTGTTGGTTGGATCTGTTTCGGCAGGCTGTGTCAGGGTGGCAGTGCTGATTAACGGCATCAATAGTGGCTGAGATCGTATTTTTTTATGAGGTGTGAAAAGTTTAAGTTTTCAGTATTGTTTCGTTTGTCGGTTTGATTATTTAGTGGTTGGCGTGTTGGTTTAAGTGTGCTTTACTGCAGTTCAGTTTTTCATAAGTGTTGACGGTTATAAGTTTGTGCTCTGAACATTCACAGCTAAAAATTAGCTCTGCTGATGGCTATGTTTTATTTATATAGTGTTGGTCGCTGAATTAAGGCTGTAAAAGTCCTTAGGCCGGTGCAATTAAATGGCGGCATGCTTTGGTATTCCGTAGGCCGATCAGCGTTTGGCTACGTTCACGAGCAATGGGTAACCACTGATCGCGAATGCTAATTCAACTAAAGCGTGGTCATTCCAGAATGCATCCGCTACGTAAAAACCTTCACAACGAGCTGCACGCACGCCCGTCACTGTACTTCGATGAGCCAGCTCATGTGTTTCATCTGGCGTTCCTCGGTAGTGATCAAGAGTGCAATACGTTTCTGCTGAGGTGCTTCCCTGACAACCTCGATCTGAATGCCACCCAAGGCATTACCCAACTCGATGGCCACGCATTGAAATGGGAACGCCACGCTGAGTTTTTTACTCTGACTATGGTGGTCACTTCATCCCGGGGTGACCTGACTTGGACAACTTTGCCTGAGGCATTGGCGCAAAAGGTCGAAGTACTTTTGCCAGTGCTTATCAACTCAATGCAGATCGTAGTACGTGGTGAGATCGACCTGGATCTGTCCCGTTATGGTTTCAAGGATCCGTGTGGCTCGTGCGTAGGTGGTGGTGATGCAGTGGTCTGGAGCGATTTTCGTCTCAGTAAGGATGGCAACAACCATATGTTGTTCATCAATCGCCACCTGAATGCCTACCGTCAGGGGCGGATGATACGCCGCCTTTTGGAAATCGAGACTTACCGGATGATGGCCTCGTTATCCTTGACCACGGTCAAGACCTTGAGTCCGCAGCTTGATATTTATGAGAAGACGTTGGTGACCCTCTCTGAGCGTAACGCCGTTGTCGATGGAGACAATGCGAAAGCTCTTCTCGCTGATATTTCCAACCTTTCGGCCCAAGTGGTCAGCAGTAGTGCGAAGACCCGTCACCGCTTTAGCGCTACTCAGGCCTATGCACAACTGGTTTCCGAGCGACTGAGTGAGTTGCGTGAAAGTCACGTAGGGGATTGTCAGCGCCTCGGGGTGTTTATCGAGCGTCGGTTCAAACCAACGGTCAGGTACTGCTCGGCGACTGAACAGCGACTGGAGCACTTGGCTAAAAGCGTGGCAAACCTAGGCGATCTGCTGCAGGCACGAGTCCAGGTGGAAATGGAGGAGCAAAACTCGGAAATTCTTAAAAACTTGAATGCCCGTGCGGATGCCCAAATCAAGATTCAGCATGCGGTAGAAGGACTGTCGATTATCGCCATCACCTATTACTTACTCAGTTTGCTGAAGCTTGGTTACTCGGGTTTGCACCTACTCGGCGTGCCGTTGTCTCAGCGAGAGGCCTTGGTGGTCGCAACACCTCTCGCCATTGCCATCCTTACGTTGATTGTGCTCCGTATCAAGAAGGTCAAAGAGCATTGAGGCAACCAATTTTACTCCGCTTAAGATGGCAGGCTGATGCAAACCTATCGAGTCAAGGCGACTGAGCAAGGCTGGAAATTGTATCGGGCGCGTTCTGTGCGGCGTGTCATGCAGGCCTCCTCGCTCAAAGAACTTATACAGGTAGCTAGGCCCGTGCTTTCAAGGTGTGGAGCGTTGATAAGTGTGTCTAGCAGTCCCAGTCACTTTCACGAAATACGCTTTGAGGCATCTATCGAATGTTGGCCGAGGGGAAACTCACGAGAACGGAGATTCATTTTCGCTCCCCAATAGTATTCAGACGGAATTGCTTGAGCGCTACAAATGGAGCTTGCCGAAACGCTTCGAAGAAAGCACTGACGCGTTGAAGGGAAGGGGAGTGAGCAGGTATCGAAGAAAAGGGTGGTCGGAAACAATGACTCAACAGTGAGCATTCAGGGGTACTGATCAAACATTCAGACCATGCCTCGTCGGCTTTCTAGTCATTGCGAGAAGTCTCAAATTTCTCCACGCATGAGCTGCGTATAGCAGTCAAATGGAGCGTCTTTATACCTTCCGAACTTTTCCCTGTGTACGGTGTGTGCTTGAAGGTAACGGCCGTCCAGCACACCTGCACGTTCTGCTTCTGCTCTACACATTTCAATCTATCTGCGGTCAGCGCCACCGACTAAAAATGCGGGATGCAATTCGCCCTAATGAATTGCAAGCCCACGACATTGTGCCTTCAGGTTTTTCAGTTAGCACCTGCTGCTTTTCCAGACTTATATCTATCGAAACAGGGCTGATGCCGATCATGCCGCCCCCAAAGCCGTTAGGCATTTCATCCTGGATACGATATCTCCTGATACCAGCGATCGAGTTAAGTGAGTGCATGGCAACCTCGAATGCAAAAAGTACCTATGGATGACATAGGCTTCAAACGCAATACTTATGCCAAGTGCCCTTGCTGCGATTCAGTTGGCTTAATCTGCGCCCAAGCAGTATGCACCACGACAACAGTTTGGTCGGACTCAGTCATGCAGGCTTCTTGAGGCGAATAGGGCGTCGCAAAGTTTTCGGACATCACTGACCTCTGCCTGAGCAAGGAGATCGCCTTCTTTAACCTTGGTTTGATAATTCTCAAAAAATCGAACGACGGAGCTGATGGCTACATCCGACACCCTCCAAGGCTTGTTCGACGAGACCGTGCTTGGGATTGAGCGTGGATCCAGAGACACGAAACCAAAGGACAAGGAGCGATATGCTTCAGCTCATGCGGCCCACATCCTATGGACAGCGAGTGGACAGATCGCTCCTACAAATATCACAGGAATCCCATTTTTCAGAAATCCTGAGGAAGTCGCCGCGCGATCCAGAGAGATGGATACCTTCGACCTCGTGCGCTCATTCATTGAGAGGCTCGCGCATGACCCCACGCTTCCAGTAAAACCATCGATCAGGTACTGGGCCAAGACTGCTCAGAAGCAGATAAGGCCACAGTAGCAGCTGGTAGGCACCACGTTGGCCAGCGTTAGAGGGTGGAAAAATGGGCGTTGGGTAGATTCGAAAAGCAATGTGCATGACGGAGGCTTAGGTAGTGAAAACCTCGGATATTCGGCTCATTCCGGAGCTTTCTTTCATTCTGACCACCAGTCCTTTTCTGCACGTGTCATTCCATAGCCGTTGAACCAGCTTTCGATATCGACGGTGAGCGAAGTGACGGATGAAGTGTTTGGGTGAAGAGGGTCAAGTAGGTTCGCTTGCGATGTAGCCCAAGCTGCCCATAGTGCAGTTTGTTGCTGGCTGTGCTCTGAGGTAGTAGCACTGACATTGCAGGTCGCCTGGATGAATGCTCTCAGTCGCTGAGCCTGCTCCCAACGTTTTGTATTTTTGACGAGTTTATGGCGCAGGCGTCTATGAGTTTCTTCACTCTTGACGCGCTCAAGTCGCACAGCTTCTTGAGCCATTCGCTCCCGACGATCCTCTTCATTCTTCAAGCGCAGCGCTTTCACGGATTCAGCAATCGCCCCGAAACCGTCAAGGATGCTCGTAAGCTTTTCCTCGATTTTCCCGGTCTTAGTATCCGACCAGTTTTTCCGCTTCCCGTAATCAGTGCGTGCGTCAATCTGCAGGCTTAATTCGCCAGTGGAAGACCATTCAAACTGAGGCGCGCGCAGCAACGAGAAATCAGGTTCCCATCGAGCAGTACGCCGTCGTGGCGTTGGTGGTGGAGGCGGGATAATTTGCTTACTCAAGCGCTCAGCAAGTTTGATTGCCAGGGACTCGCCGTCGACCTCGACCAACGTTTTGTCGTCCGATGTGACCCTCCATATGTAGCCGAGTACCTCGCTCTCTTTGATTAGGGTGTCGAAAATCACTGCGCAGCGATCAATGAGTTCGGAGGAGATTCTCGCGTCGAGCACATGTTTGCCTGTGGTCACGAGATGGCCTTCATGAGTCTTGGCCGCTTTAACGCATTTCAACCACTTGATCACCAGTGGGTGAGGCGCAAGGAGGGTGTGAGGTACTTCGATGGTTGAACGGATTGCTTTCGGTTTTATAGGCGCAGCGCTTTGCACTGGAAGTGTGCTTCGATCCAATACTCTGAAGCTGATGGGCTGTCCGCCGACGGGAGGCTTAGGTTTGCCTGGGCGTTTTGAAACTGGTTTTGCCCAATGCCCTCGAGGGGGCAGGGCTACGCCAGCTTTCCGACAGGCCTTGGACAGCGCGACGTCTGATATGCCTATTTCTTGGGCCAGCTTCAAGACAGGTGTTTCCCAAGCCTTGTCGAACAGCTCGCTGGGAGTGAAGTTTACGATCTTGTACATATAGGTACCCGGCGCTTGGCGTTCCGATACCAGCGTAGATTTCCTCTCTCCAATCTCAAGTCAAATCTTGCGAGAGATGCCCGGGGGCGTAACATCCAGCTATTCACCGAGAGGGATCACTCCGGTGTCATTAACACCGCGAGCGTCATTTTGATGAACTCCTCATTCCTGGTAATTGTTTCCAGCGCACCGCGCACGTTGCCTCCAACCTCACCCGATCCACGCTGCTCGACCCAGAGTGTCAGCTCCATGACAGCAGCCTCAAGGGCTTGCTGGTTCTGATTGATCTTGAATAGCAGGGAAGGGAGTAGGTCTGCGTTCGACATTGTGATTCCTCCGTGGAAGAGGTCAGCGTAGCAGGAGGAAAAATGAGGTGTGACGCTTTCAGAAGGGCGGAACACAATCTTGAGTCCGCGTGACCCCACTAGCTGGAAACTGATCGCGGCTTTCCCAGTGATGTAGTGCTCGCGGGACACTTGGCATAGGTCAGCATCGAAGCGGGGCATGCTCAACCTCTCCAGGTACTCTCGCAACATTGCACAGAGTGTTGAGGGCCTCTTTTATAGGTAATTCACATTACTCAATGCTCATTGGGCATGTGAATGGATGGTCAGGGTACCAGGTACCTTGGTGCGTTCGAGCCCCCCACGTTCCAGCCACCGGAGGGTCTGCGTATAGGCGCGCTGCAGCAAAGACTCGGTCTGGTCAAAGTTGAACACCGAGACATCTACAGGGCACAAGGCGGGACGATGTGCAGGCTGGTGAGAGTGCGGAAGTGTTCGATGTCACTCACCAGTTGGCGCATGCTCATCAAATTGACGGTGTGCAGGGCTAAGGCGACCAGGCCTCGGGGCGGTTGTGTTAGGGCGCAACTCACGCCGGTGGGGATTACCACGACGTTGGTGGCGCCCAAGGCTATGGCAGTCGAGATAGGTGTATTGCTTGCCACGCCGCCGTCAACCAGGAACTGATCGGCGATTTGTACGCAGGGGAACACCAGTGGGATGGCAGCGCTGGCCAGTAACGCCTGCTCAAGTTCGCCACTGGACAGAACGGTCTCGGCACCACTGAGCAGGTTGGTGGTGACGATGTATAGGGGCAGCACCGCATCCTCAATGCGGTGAATGGGCAGTGCCTGACCCAGCAGCCGATTCAAGGCCGACGGCTGCAACAGATAGCCACGCCGTTTGATCAATCCTCTACAGGTATCGAACCAAGAGAGGGGGAAGATGTCAGTTTTACTCAACCCGCGCCAGAATCCGGCGAGCGCCTCGACGCCATCGGAGTCGGGTCTTGCGGCAAAGTAGGCACCGTTGATAGCGCCTACCGAAGCGCCAACCACCATGTCGAATCGAACATTGGCCTCGACCAAGGCCCGCAACATACCCACCTGCACCGCCCCCAAACTGCCGCCGCCAGCGAATACGATTGCGGTTTTGGTCGCCATGGCGGAAGTCTCGGTGCAGAAATGTATCGAATTAGTGTAGCTGGCAGGTCGGCGTTACTTCCGGGTGCTTGCCACATGATTGAGACGTCGCAAGCTTGGAGTTCCGGATGACGCTGAATTCCAATGGAAACGGGATCAATGCATAACGGAGCGCGGTTCTACTGCGAGACCGCGCCCATAGGATTGAACGTCTATGACAACGAAGAGAAACTACGTCTCCAGAACACCTATCAGGCTCAAGAGGAAACCGAGGTTGGGAGTCAGCGACTTAACCCGGAGCGCCTTCAAAACGTACTTTTGGAACGGGAATCCACGACTGCGCTATCTAACAATTCTTAAGTCGGTGCACACCTATCCCATACAAGGTTTCACATGCCGAAGCTGTCATTTGCTTGGCTGCTTGTGACGAGCGTACATCACTGCCGTGCCACCTGATGTGCCTCTGGCCTGTAGCTCAAACGCCTGCGGGTAGCCTTTGATGAGGTCGCTGAGTTTTTTGAAGCCATGAGTGCGTGGGTCAAACTCAGGACGTAGTTTCGTAATGTTCGCGCCCAGCGCGCCTAAATGTGCCCAGCCATCCTCGTCAGCAATGTCGTCCATGATCTTGGCGATGAAGCCCACCGGTGCTTTAGGCTTTTTGGAAGGCTCAGCAACTGCTGGTTTGGCCACATCAGGGGTCGCAGCGGAAGCGGTACTAGGCTCACCGTTGGTAGGCGCAACGACATCCTCACGTAGTAACTCGATGTAAATGAATTTGTCGCATGCGGCCACGAACGGTTTGGGTGTTTTCTCTTCGCCGAACCCGTAAACGGTCAAACCCTCTTCACGTAATCGAGAAGCCAATCGAGTGAAATCGCTGTCGCTCGATACTAGGCAAAATCCATCGAAGCGGCGGGTGTATAGCAAGTCCATGGCATCAATGATAAGCGAGCTGTCGGTGGCATTTTTGCCTTTGGTATAGGCGAATTGCTGGATGGGCTGAATCGAGTGATCGAGCAGGACTTTCTTCCAACCGCCGAGATGGGGGCCAGTCCAGTCGCCGTAGATACGCTTGACACTGGCGACACCGTACTTAGCAATTTCTTCAAACAGGCCTTCGACGATTGCTGCTGGGGCATTGTCGGCGTCGATCAGCACTGCGAGGCGCTTCTGAGCGTTATTGGAGGTGTGCGTGGCCATGGTTCATCCTTGAGTCAAAGCGTCACCATACCTGCAAACGAGAGACTAATCTTGGTTTCGGTCGCTTGTATTCCCACCCACTAAGAAGTACGCCCGGATCAGCGCCGTTGCGCTGCCAGATTTAAAGTGTACCAACTCCCCCCTCGTGTGACCTGCAATCCTCGCAGTAATCAAAGCTGTCGCAAGTCATTGGAAAACATAAGCATTTAGCCATTGATTTCAACTGACATGAGGCCGCTATAGATTTCATTACCGGACTGATCGCAGGCTCTCCTCATTCGAGTATCAAGCGCGACGTCCTTCAGCATCTTGTAGAACAATTTTTTTATCTTTGGGGTCAGCTACGCTAAAGACCTGTGACCTCATTCGCCTTAAATAATTACAACTTGGACGTAGGAGAATGGATATGGAAAATTTGGTGATTCTCATCGTACTGCCATTGGTTACCTTCATCGCGGCTTGGGCGATCGCCAGTTGGCGTGCCCAGCGCAACCACCAGCAGCTACGGACTGATCTGGAAGTGACACAGGCCGATTTGACGCGTGTCCAGGCAGATTTATCGGAACAGCAGGCCACACTTGGCACCTTGTCTAGAGAGAAAGCAGTACTGGATATTGCTTATGGGCGGTTGGAAACGGAACGGGATAGTAGCAAGGCACGGATCGACCGCCTTGAGGGTGATATGGTCGCCCAACAAGCTGAGATAGATCGCTTGCGACAATCCGAACAAGCGGCCAGAGAGACGAGCTCGAAAGCACAAGAGGCGGCCGACAAGCTGCAAGACCAGTTAGCCAGTAACAGTACCGCCTTCAAAGAACGCCTCGAAGAGAAGGATCAGCGCATTTTAGATCTGGATAAAAAGCAGGTTGCCGCAGAGCTACAACAAGCCAACACGGCGAAGCTGCTGTCCGAAAGTCGCGAGGCACTGAAACAAGCCCAGACCCAGCTCGAAGAGAAACAGGTCGTTCAAGAGCGTTTTGAGCGTGATTGGGGTGCCCAGAAAGCCGAACTCGAGGCCCTGCGTAAAACAGAAAAACAGGCCCGTGAGGTCGGCGCTACGGCACAGGAATCGGCGAACAAGTTGAAAGAACAACTTGTCATTAACGGTACGACCTCCAAGGAGCGTATCGAAGAGAAAGATCAGCGCATCGCGCAGTTGGATGAAAAGCTGGCGACCGCCGACGCAGCGCAAAAGCACACTGCTGCTCAACTGGCTGAAATTCGCGAGACGCTGAAGAAAGCGCAGACGCAACTGGAAGAAAAGCAGGAAGCACTCACCAACTTCAAAACGTGGTGGGAGCAGTGCAAGATCGAATTGAAGACCACACAAGACAGATATGCGGAACTGGACAACACCCATGGCCAGCTTAAAACCTCTTTGGCTGAAAAGCAGCAGCACTTTGACGCGCAGTTGAAGCTGCTGCAGGAGAATCGCGAGGAATTGACCAAAGAGTTCGAACGCCTCGCCAACGAGGTTCTGGAGCGCAAAGGCAAGGCGTTTAAAGAGTTGAACCAAGAGAGCATCACCAACTTGCTCAACCCACTCCATACCGAAATGAAAGGCTTTAAGGCGAAGGTGGAGGATATTCACGCTAAAGATGCGGAGCAGCGCGTCGAGCTCAGAACCGAGCTGAAGAACCTACAAACGCTCAACAAGGAAATCACCGATCAGGCCGACAAGCTGACTACCGCCCTGCAAGGCCAGAAGAAGGTGCAGGGTAACTGGGGTGAGCTGATGCTGGAGAACGTACTGGACAATTCAGGCCTTCGACTCGGTATCGACTACAAACGGGAAGTCAGCTTCACCACTGAAGAGGGTCGACAACGTCCCGATGCGATCGTCTATCTGCCACAAAAACAGCATCTGATCATCGATGCCAAGACGTCGTTAATGTCCTACACCCAGTATGTGAACGCCGACAACGACTTGGAACGCGGTCAAGCGTTGGCGGCCCATACCAAGGCGGTGAGTGACCGGGTCAATGAGTTGGCTGATCGAGATTATTTCAAGCTGCCTGGCCTGAACTCACCCGAGGTGGTGATAATGTTTATTCCGATCGAATCCGCTTATGTCGAAGCCCTTAAGTACGACGAAACCCTATTCCAGCGGGCTATCGAGCGTAACGTGCTGGTTGCCACACCCACCACTCTGTTGACCAGTCTTAACATCGTCCGCCAGCTGTGGCGGTTTGAAGATCAGAACAAGCACACCGCTGAGCTGGCCAACCGAGCTGAGAAGTTTTACAACAAGCTCAATGGCTTCCTGACCAGCATGCAGGGGGTAGGCAGCCAGTTGAACAGAGCTCGTGAAAGTTACGACAAGGCCTTCGGTCAGTTGTACATCGGAAGAGGGAACCTGATTAAACAAGCCGCCGAGTTTAAAGACCTGGGTGTGTCTGTCCAGAAAGAGCTACCAGCTGATCTAGTTGAGCGTGCCAACTTAGAACTCAGCAGTACTGTCGCGGAATTTGCAGAGATTGAAGTAGCTGAGGTATTGATAGCTGCATCATGAGCATAACAAATTCACTAATTGCGCCATGCGAATAAAGGAGGTTTTCTATGTCTAAACTCGCAGATGGCCGGTACAGCTCGATGAACTCGCTGTAATACGTCATCAGCTCTTCGATGTGCCAGCTCGCGCGCGCCTGCAAACGCAGAGCCTTGGAGGTCAGTTTGATTGACAGGATGAGGAGCGACCTCGCTACAACGTCGCTCCTCTGAATCCAAAAACGCTTACGTCTCCTTCAATGCCTGCCGACGCGCAAGGCTTTCACTGCAAGACCAGCAGAATCGCCAGGCCACCTGCGAGCATCAGCGGCGCGGTAGTGAAATCTGCCCCGGCGTTCCACAGGCCAGCGGAGCTCGACTCCTGTCCTGCAACATGTGCCCATTTATGTCCTTGCGTTAACCCGCGATCTTTATTGCAAGCTCGGCGACGTGTTTACCCTGGAAACGGGCAATATCCAGTTCATTTTGTGACGGTTGCCGTTTACCGTCAGCGCCTGCCAGGGTAGTCGCGCCATAGGGCGTACCACCGGTGATCTCGCTCATGTTGGTCAGCCCTGCGCAGCTGTAAGGCACACCCACGATGACCATCCCCTGATGCAGGAGTGTGCTGTGGAACGACGTAATAGTAGTTTCCTGGCCACCGTGCTGGGTGCCGGTCGATGCAAAGACACTGCCGATTTTCCCGACCAGCGCGCCGCTCATCCACAGTCCGCCGGTCTGGTCGAGAAACGTGCGCATCTGTCCCGCCATATTGCCGAAGCGCGTCGGTGTACCAAAGATGATGGCATCGTAATTTCCCAGCTCGTCAGGTGTTGCCACCGGTGCCTTCTGGTCAAGTTTGACGCCGATGGCTGCTGCCTGTTCGGCCGGGATGGTTTCAGCGACACGCTTGAGCGTCACGTCGGTGCCGGGTACGGATCGTGCACCCTCAGCCACTGCGCCAGCCATCGTTTCGAGGTGACCGTACATTGAGTAATAGAGAACCAGTACCTTCGCCATGATTTTTCTCCTGGATTAAGCACCATTCGATGGATTAGGAAGATCTTGGGTTACACCACTGCCAACGAACAACTGCGGCAGGTGTAGCGCTTGGTCACGAACAAAACTGCGGCTCACACCCACCTGACTGCAGAGACTTTGACGGAGTGCGGATTTAACGCTAGCAGCTCCCTATGCTACCTGCTGGGCAGACAGAGACGCTTTTATTGTCCCTCTTCGTCCCAGAGCAGGTTGCCAAGCAGCTGCTAGTGTTAAAAGTATGCGCAAAGCTTCAATACCAAACTTACTTGCGTATCCTCTCCCGCGCCCACAGGCGGAACACCATGAGATACAACCTGTTTGAGAATCAGAGAAACGAGATCATCCTGCTCGCTCGCATCCTTCTGATGATTCTTTTCATCATTTCCGGCTGGGGCAAGCTGACCAACTTTGGCGGTACCGTTGCTTACATAAGCTCACTCGGCGCGCCCATGCCCATGGTAGCTGCGGGGGTTGCGGTCGTCATGGAGCTCTTTGTTGCTATAGCGATCGTTGTGGGTTTCTACACCCGCCCACTCGCATTTCTCTACGTCTTGTTCGTACTCGGTACCGCTCTGATCGGGCATCACTTTTGGACTATGGTTGACCCAGAGCGCGCGGCCAACATGACCCAATATTTCAAGAACCTCAGCATCATGGGCGGTTTGCTGCTGCTGGGCATTACAGGCCCTGGCAAGTATTCGATTGATGGCAGATAGCAGCACGTGTAGTGGGGAAGGGCACGTAGTAAATCCCGCATGGCGCCCCAACTGTCTTGCACCATAGGCACCGCATGACGCCTAGGCCGCGTTTGGAAATCCATGATTGCTTCCCGGGCAAGGACGGTTGACACGACCCGACTTGTCACGGTGCGTCAGCAGAGTGGTGGGGGGCGTCCTGCACATGCTTCGACAGGTTGCATGAGTGGAGGGTGGCTATCTAGGCGCGACTGTATCTTGCCAATTGCTAACCGCCGCTTAGGACAGTAACCAACCCAGAGCTGTCGTTTATGGTGCCCAGACAATTCGGAGCAATTCAGTGCACGGGCAGATTATCCTTAATGGCGCGGACTAACTTTGCTGAGACATCCATTTCAGAAAGCCCGCTGATGTTGACTACAAGGTTGGCACGGGCCTGAAGTTCGTCGAGGACTCGCTTGCGAAAGTATGGATCCAGGGTCTCCATATCTTCCACAGTAGCCCCTCGGGTATGCAGACGATGTCGTCGCTCCGGTTCGTCAAGCAATAGCAATATTGTTATGTCTGGCGGGATCAGGCTCTTGCTCAGCGCGTCCAGGTCAGCCATGACACCACGAGCTTTCGCATAGGCAAGTGTCGAGGCCCAGTAGCGATCCATGAATACCCATTTTCCGCTCTCTGCCAGGCTGATTGCCTGCCTTCCCTCGCTCGATACGCTGGCCGCATAGAAGAGCGCTTTGGCCAGCTCATCATGGGCAAATGCTTCAAGTACAACAGGGCGACTTCCGCGTAGCGCAGGCCCGGGTGTGCTCATGGCATGGCCTGAATAGATCTCAGCCAGTCTTTTAACTACTGTGGATTTCCCAACGCCATCCAGCCCCTCAATGGCAACAAAACTCCCCATTTCAATTCTCCTCGAGCAATTTGGCAATGCATGCCATCTCGGCATGTTCTGCCTCGGAAAAACTATTGCTGGCAACTACGATGGGAATGCGCTGTTCGCTGCTTTCCCTGAATCCAAACAGTTGCTTCTGCTCATACAGCGGGGTTCCCCGCAACAGCATCAGTGGCCATGCTCTCAATCGAGGGACGTGCCGCTGCAAGCACCAGTCAACGCTGGCATTGAAGCTGTCCAGCGTCTGATTTGGCAGACCGTAGATCAGGGAAACCTCGAAGTCGATCTGCCGCTGTTGTAGCTGGCGGATCCTGTTGCAAACGATCTCCATTTGGTTGGGTCTTTTGATCGCCCGATACTCCGCTTCCACGGTCGTCTGCAGGCCAAACTCCAAAGTGACGTTCAGCCCCTCGAGTGCATCCAGAAAATCTGTGCTGCAGGTTTCGAAGCGGCACTGCAGCGAGAACTGGGCATTTATGCCGGCTGCCTTGATGCTGTTCAAAACCTCAATGGCACGTGTCTGATTGGTGTGGAAGATCGGATCTAGTACTGAAATACGCTTTACCCCTGTTGCGGTAAATAGCGCTAACTCCCTTTCTAGGCGCTGGCCATCGAACGACTGATGCTTGAGCCGCTTTCCCGGTTCACGGTGCTGGCAGAATGAACACTTGAAGGGGCAGCCACGCTGGGTTTCCCAACGAATGTTGTCCCGAACTTTGGCTGTTCCCAGCAGGTACGGCGAGGGTAAATCCAGCAGATCATGATCTGCCTTGAGGCCTAGGTCAGGAGTGCCAGCAACATGTATTCCACATTCGCTGGGAAACACGCCTTGAGCCAGTGCAACCATGGCCATTTCCCCTTGTCCGCGAACGAAATAGTCGGCTTCTGGGTAAGTACTTTCCAGTTGCCCTTTGGTCATGTAGGAAACCTGTGGGCCACCAAGAGCGATACTCGCTCCTGTACCTTTGATCAGGCGAATCAAACTGCGAACCTCGGGGTCGTTCCACACGTAGGTGCCGAAGCCGACCAGGCACCCGGGGCCAGCCTCGGCAATTGCCAGGCGCAACTCACTCAATGTCCGCTCTTGGGAAAACGTCGGGCAATTCACCTGTGCGTCGATGATCCGCCACGGAACATCCGCGGCTTGTAGGGCCGCGGCAATCGAGGCGATACCTAAGCCTGTTTTACCATCTTGTGGCCTGCGCCAATCCAGCGATACCAGAATGACCTGCTTCATGGCATCACCTTCTGCCAGGCATGCCGGTATCGCTCGGCATGGCCACGTAGCCGTTGTCGGACATCACGGCGAAAGTTCTGGAAGGCACGTCGGTCACCGGGTGTGGTGGGCACGATGACCATGCCGCAGCCATTAGGCGGGAAGAGCTTGTAGTGCCGGCCATTGGCATACGTCCAGCCTTGTTGAAGTAGCTTCAGTACGAGTTCATTGATGTCTTTGTTCTTGCTGAAGTACATGATTTTTCCCCTGCTGTATTGCGTTACGCGAACGATGCAGCGGAAGCGCGGGGCAAGCCCGACAGGCGACCGAAAGAAAAAATCAAAAATGACCGATCAGCAGGCGGGGCGCCGTGGGAGCTGCATCTGCAGGTATTCGACAACAGCATGCCGCTTGTAGACGGCGGCAACCCACAGCGCGTCCTTCACGTTCAGAGGAGATTCATTGTCCAGCGAAAGCCAAGGATTACCATCAGCCTTGATCATGGCCTTGAGAACATCCAGGTTCCCAATCTGAGCGGCAAACAGCGTAGGCGTCCAAAGATCCTGATACCCGTTGAAGTCCTCGTAGCGCCGATTTGGATCGGCTTTGTTTTCCAACAATATCATGACCACTTGGCGCCTCGCATTGACGGGGCGTCTGTAGTACGAGGTCACTGCCTCGTAGATCAAGTGCTTTCGCGGCGCTTCGAAATCCGACATCCAGGCCTGGCGTCTAGCTGGCAGCTCACAGTCCAGAACCGCGCCGGCCTTGGCATCAAAGGCGTCTGCCGGGACGCGACCATCAAGATAGGCGTCCCGCTGTGCGGGGTCACTCACATGCATGCTGTCGTGCAGCAGCGCCATGGCATAAACAAGTGCACAGGGTGAGGTGAAGCAAGACTGCTCGACATCCGCACCGAGGGTGATCAGCTTGTCGACGACCTCGGCATCGCCCATATTCATGGCAATCTGTAGGGGCGTTTCCCGATCGCTTGAGGCAGGGTAGTTGGCCGTTTCAGTGCTGATGCGCAGTGTCAGCAGGTACTTCAGGATGTCCGGGTCTTTTCTGTCATAAGCTCGACGCAGCGCCATGATCAGTGCGTTTTCGCCGGATTCCGGAATAATCAAGTTCGGGTCAGCCCCCGCTTGTACAGCTTGCTTCACATCTTCGAGCGTGCCCAACAGCACAGCATTCATCAGCGCTGTATAGCGAACCTGTCCATCGGACTGGGCACTGATACGGTTGGGGTTGGCAAGCTCTTTGGCTGATAGCGAGAAAGGCTTGTTCAGCACCACAACTCGCATTGCAGGTGGAACGCGTTTTTTGGCCTTTTGCTCCGTAAACAGACGCTCGAATTCGGTTGAGAGATGCTGCATTTTCTGCTCGTCCAGTTCCCGTTTCGGCGGCTTGTTCAATCCCAGCAGAAAGCATTTATCCCAATAGTGATTGGCCTGAACCTTGTCGCCTACACCAACTGCGTAGCACAGGGCCTCGTGCAGGATCCCATGCTGGTTTGGGCCAGCTCTCCACCACGCGCTGTGGCAGGCAGCTCTATAGAGTTTGAGTGCGTTGTCCTTTTCTCCGAGATTGGCATCTAGCCTTGCGCAGAGCCACGAGCAGAGGTACTCATGAGTAGCCCTTAGAGACGGGTTGCTCCGTTCACAAAGGGCGCGAAGCCAATTGAGTCGATCACGAATCGGCTGTTCGTTGCCCCGTGCATCGGCAAACAGTCGATCAAGGTCAGCCAGTACGCGAGCCGCCTCATCACTTACAGGCAGGCTATTACGATCAGCGGCCTCACGCTTCAACTGGGAAATAAACTGCTGCTCGTTTTGAAGGGGGCGCTGGCCATGCAGATGGAAGTCACGCTTGATGACGTCACGCAAGTCGGCAGGCAGCGACTGCAGCGCTACAACCATGGCCAACCAGCCGGTGAGATGTTCCGACTTTTTAGCGACAAGTTCGCTACCGTGAAACATGGCTTGTGTCGTGGATCGGTAGGGCCACATCGGCTTTTTTATCGGGCCACCGTGCTGCCAGCGCTCCAATGTGCGCTCATCGATATTCAGATGATTGGCAAGCTGCTCCAGCAACTGCCTTACAGGGAGCATGGTCTGCAGAGCGGCAGCCTGTAGCCAGGTGGCAAAGGGAGCTACCCACCATTGATTTAAATCGAGCAGGGATACTTCGTGGCTGGCACGACGGATCATCCCTGAAAGCTCAGGAACTACAAACAGTCTGAAAAAAGCATGTTGAGCAGGCTCTGCGATCATTCCAGTAGTATCGGTGTTACGTGCCAATGACCGCAGTAGGTTACTGTGCCGATGCCAGGCAGATTCGATCAGATTACTCCAGTCGGCACCACAGTCGTCGCGTATAGCGCGTAGCCACTGCGCCAGGCAATTTTGGAACAGATCGAAGTTGCTGCCCGGGCGCTTCTCATCGGCTTGATCATCCAGATCTTTGTCCAGCCCTTTTTGCGTGAAAAAAGGACGATATCCAGAAGCCGTAATTACATGGCGAAGAGATTTACTCGGAGTGGGCTGTATGGCCAGGTCGCTCATCCTTGATCCTTGCAGTGGGGACTCCGCGAAATCCCTAGATGGGTAAGCAAAAGAATTGATACTCGCAAAGCCGCACGCCGATGCGACACTAAGTTGCCCTACGCTTTACTTCGTCAGTTAAAAGTAGTCCAAGTGGGCACTTGACGCTCATGACTGACCGCTATTGCCGATTGCTGTCTGTCAGGTAGAAGTCATTCAGTCGTCATGAGCACCGCAAGCGTCATGTTGATGAAGGCTTCGTTTTTGCTGATTGTGTCCAAAGCCTCACGAACGTTGCCGGCTACCTCCGCTGATCCGCGCTGCTCGACCCACAGCGTCAGCTCCATAATGGCAGCCTCAAGGGCGAGTTGGTTTTGATTGATCTTGAAGAGTAGGGAAGGGAGTAGGTCTGCGTTCGACATTGTGATTCCTCCGTGGAAGAGGTCAGCGTAGCAGGAGCTATAGCTGAGAGATTGGGGGATCAAATCAAGATGCGGACAACGTGTTGTGATTTACGTTGGATGGTCAGCATTGAAGGTGGAGCAAGTAATGTGTGACTCGGCCCTATCCCTGAAAACGTCCGCACTCGTGAGCCATGCCAAGTGAAGATCTATAAAAAACCTCACACTGGCGAAGTCTTCGAAACCAAAGGGGCAATCACAAGACTTCGAAAGAGTGGAAAGCCGAGCACCGCTCCGCGACTGTTGAGTCCTGGCTGACCAAGTGACTTTGTTTTGAGTACAAAAGGGCCCTTCGAGGGCCTTTTTTATTGGATTTTTCCCAACTATGGAAACAGCTTTGAAGTTTTTAAGCGTCCGCGTGGCAGGGGCAACAGATCTCTACCACTCAATCGCTTTAACTGAAGTGGGTGCCGTCAAACGCTGTTCAGTCATGTATAGACTCCGCTTCATCCAGGTGATCGATGTGCTTGAAGCGCTCAACCAGAAAATCGATCAGGCTGCGCACTCGAGCCGACAGGTGTAACTGTTGTGGGTAAACCGCATAAACATCGGCGCGGGTCGGTGTCTGGTCTTCAAGCACTAAACGCAAGCGGCCACTGCGCACATATCTGGCGATGTCCCATTCGGCCCGCAGCAAAATGCCGTAGCCTTCCAACGCCCAGTTCAGGGCAACTTCACCGTCGTTGCACCCCAAAGCGCCACGCACTTTGATGTTTTGCGTGCGCCCACCGTTGGTAAAGCTCCACACGCCGTAGGGCGTTTCGTTCTGCCGCAGGAAGATGCAGTTATGTTGCTGCAAATCCGTCAGGCGTTGAGGCACGCCTTGTTTTTCCAGGTACAGCGGTGAGGCGCATAACAATCGGCGATTGGACGCGATCTTGCGTGCATGGAAGGCGGCGTCCGGCAGCGTACCGAAGCGTATGCCCAGGTCAAACCCGTGAGTAGTCAGGTCGAGCGGGTGATCGCTGATTTCCAGCTGTATTTCCACCTCCGGGTACTGTGCGAAGAACGCGCCGAGGGCCGGGCCGATGTAACGACGGCCAAAGCCCAGCGACGCGTTGACCCGGATCAGACCTTTAGGTGTGGCCCGACTGCTGTTGATCAACTGCTCGACCTCATCGATCTGCGTCAGGATGCGAGCGGCATGCGAGAAAAGCAGTTCGCCTTCTGAAGTCAGACTCATTGAGCGCGTGGTGCGATTGACCAGGCGGACGCCCAATCGAGCCTCCAGCGCGGTGAGACGCTTGCTCACCGCGGGTGGCGTGATGCCCAGCTCTCGAGCCGTCGCGGCGAGGCTGCCTTTGTTGGCCAGAAGGTAAAAAAATGACAAATCCAAGGTTGGGTTCATTCGTAACTCAAAGTTATTTATGTAGTGATTCTGAGTAACTCACACCTATTTGTTCACTACATATACTCCGCTCACACCCTGATTGAACAGCCCGTTCGACAGGCAAAACAAGAACGTTACGAGAGTGGAGTTGACCATGAGCGCATACAAGATTGCAGCGGTTCCAGGCGATGGTATCGGTGTTGAAGTGATCGCCGCTGGCGTCGAGGTGCTGCAAGCCCTGTCGAAAAAATCTGGCTTCGACCTGGACTTCAAACATTTCGACTGGAACTCGGATAACTACCTGAAAAACGGGTACTACATTCCTGAGGGTGGCCTGGAAGAACTGAAAACCTTCGACGCGATTTTCTTCGGTGCCGTGGGCGCGCTCAACGTGCCGGATCACATTTCCCTGTGGGGCCTGCGCCTGCCGATCTGCCAGGGCTTCGATCAGTACGCCAACGTGCGTCCGGCTCGCGTGTTGCCAGGGGTGAAAAGCCCGCTGCTCAATGGTGACCAGATCGACTGGGTGGTGGTGCGGGAAAACTCCGAAGGTGAGTACTCCGGCAACGGCGGTCGTGTGCACCGGGGGCTGCCAGAGGAGGTGGCAACCGAGGTGTCGGTGTTCACCCGTGCCGGGGTCGAGCGCATTCACCGTTTCGCGTTCGAACTGGCGCAAAGCCGCCCACGCAAACACCTGACCATGGTCACCAAGTCCAACGCCCAGCGTCACGGCATGGTGTTGTGGGACGAGATTTTCTACGAAGTGGCCAAGGACTTCCCGGACGTTAAAATCGATAAGGAACTGGTCGACGCCGTGACCACGCGCATGGTGCTCAAACCCTCCACGCTGGACGTGATCGTCGCCACCAACCTGCACGCCGACATTCTGTCCGACCTTGCTGCCGCGTTGTCTGGCAGCCTGGGCATCGCGCCAACCGCCAACCTGAACCCGTCGCGCAAATTCCCCTCGATGTTCGAACCGATCCACGGCTCGGCTTTCGACATCACTGGCAAAGGGGTGGCCAACCCGATTGCGACCTTCTGGACGGCGGCGATGATGCTCGAACACCTGGGCGAAGCCGCTGCGGCAAAACAGCTGATGTCCGCCATCGAAGCCGTGACCGAAAGCGGTGTGCACACCCCGGATCTGGGCGGTACAGCCACCACCCGCCAGATCACGGATGCGGTCATCGCGTTGATCAACCGCTGATATCTTCCAGCGATTCAAAGTAGTACTGCGGCACAACGCCAAGGGGCAGATCACTGGATCTGACTCCTTGGCATTTCCTGACAACAATAAAAAATCAGGGCCCTGTCATGAAAAGAATATTAGGCAAACTCTACGTACAAGTGCTCATCGCGGTCATCCTCGGCGCCATCGTCGGTGTGTTCGTTCCTGAAACCGGCGCTGCACTCAAACCCTTGGGCGACGCGTTCATCAAACTGATCAAAATGCTCCTCGCACCGGTGATCTTCCTGACCGTGGTCACGGGCATCGCCCGCATGGAAAACATGAAGGAGCTGGGGCGGGTCGGCTTTCGTGCGCTGCTCTATTTCGAAGTGGTATCAACGCTGGCGCTGGTGGTCGGGCTGGTGGTGGTCGATGTGTTCAAACCCGGCGCCGGCATGAACATCGATGTTGCTACCCTCGACACTTCCAGCCTGGCCACCTACACCTCGGTCGTGAAACATGCATCGTTCATGGACTTCGTCATGAACATCATTCCCGACACCATCGTGGATGCCTTCGCCAAGGGCAATGTGCTGCAGATCCTGCTGTTTTCCATTCTGTTGGGAATCGCCCTAGCTCATGTAGGGCCGCGCGGCAAGGCGTTCGTCGACACGCTGGATAGCCTGATGCAGGGCATGTTCCGCATCGTCAACATGGTCATGCGCCTGGCGCCGATTGGCGCATTCGGCGCCATTGCCTTCACCATCGGCAAATACGGTTTCGGCTCGCTGTTCTCGCTGGGCAAGCTGATGGCCTGTGTGTACCTGACCTGCGCGGTGTTTGTGATCTTCGTGCTCGGCCCGATCTGCCGCTACAGCGGTTTCAGCCTGTGGAAGTTCCTGAAGTTTATCAAGGAAGAACTATTCACCGTGCTCGGTACCAGCTCATCGGAATCGGTGCTGCCACAGATGATTTCCAAGATGGAAAAGGCCGGAGTATCCAAACCCGTTGCTGGGATGATCATTCCTTCCGGTCTCACCTTCAACCCGGATGGGCAGGCGATCTACTACACCATCGCCGCAATTTTCATTGCCCAGGCTACCAACACGCCGCTGACCCTGACCGATCAGTTGATCGTGCTGGCGGTGCTGATGTTCACCTCCAAGGGCTCTGCGGGTGTCACCGGTTCTGGGTTCATCATTCTGGCCGCCACCTTGTCGTCCCTAGGCACCATTCCCGTTGCGGGCATGGTGTTGTTGCTGGGCGTCGACCGGTTCATGTCGGAAGCGCGGGCAATCACCAATACCATCGGCAATGGTGTGGGCACCATGGCGATTGCCAAATGGGTCGGGGCGCTGGACACAGTCAAGATGCACAAGGCACTCAATGGTGAGGTCGAAGAGCAAAAGCCTGAGGTGGTTCGGGCAGACGTTGTTCATGCTCCTTCCTCGGTAACGAGCAGTCCCTTGCTGCCCAGCCTTAACAAAGCTTCACGAGTGTAAATATCTGGTGCTGACCAACGCGATGCTTAGTGCCATTTTGATTGAGCATTTCCTATTCCAAGCATCTTGCGCTGAGAGATGGTCACATCTGAAGTCGGTATTCATGCACGTTTAGCTCCGCTACCGTTGAGTCTTGGCTGACCAAGTGATTTTGGTTTGAGTACAAAAGGGCCCCTTTGAGGGCCCTTTTTGTTGATCAAGGTGATTAGCTAAACGATTTCTGGTGAAGTAGCTGAATGTCTTGTCGATGACGAGGAAAAAGTACATCTCTGGATCAGTTTTCGCCTCAAAAATAAGGTGCTTTCACCTCTGCTTCATCGCTTTGAATCTGCTAGCCATCTCAATACTGCTCTGTCTCTAGATCGATTTCCCTTTTCAACTCATCGATTGCTGTGAGTATGAATTCAATCGTTGGTTCGTCGATGAATCTGCCGTTCTGCATCTTTTGGTTGACGTTAGGAATGACAATTTGGGGGCAGCAAACCACTTTGGAAAGCGTGGCTGATAACGTCTCACGCAGCTGAGACTGGGCACGCACCCCGCCGAGCAACCCTGGTGAAGACGTCATTATCAGAACGGGTTTATTTTTTAGAGGTGAATTGAAGCCAGGACGAGAGGCCCAATCCAGTGCGTTTTTCAGAACACCAGAAGTGCCATAGTTGTACTCAGGTGAGCAGAGGATTAAGCCATCGGCGAGTGAGATCGCTTCCTTCAGAGCTGCCACTGAGTTCGGTAACGCGTCCGTTTCGAGATCACTGTCGTACAGGGGGATATCGTTCAACGGAAAGAGGCTCAGCTCTGCTTGATGACTCAATCGAGACGCGAGTGTTTCAAGTATCGCAGTGTTGTTTGATGCTGAGCGCAAGCTGCCGGATATGCCGATTAAACGGAGAGTTGAAGTGCTCATAAAACTCCTTGAGCCAAGAGAGGGCTTGGCCTCGGTAAGACTACAGCCCAGGTTTCCCTGGGAGCGATGCACCTATCATCACAAAAAGCGCCCTGGCAATTCGTTCACTTTTATTGCGCCACGCGTGTCTAGTACCGCTTTGAATAACGACGTCGCCGGCTTTCACTAGGCGGGTCTCGCCATGATCCAATTCAAGCCACATTTCACCTTCCAAAATGATTCCGTAATCGATGGTGGCAGTGGTGTGCATACCCGGATTTTCCGGCTCAAAGCTTTCAATCAAACCAGGCAGTGCAGCACCCAGTTCCTCATAGGCCCGGACACCATCGATAGGGTTCTGCATGATCGAGTCAGGTGGAAAATCAAATATGGCGAGACTGGTGCCTCCCAGTGGCGGAATTAGCGACGCGTAGTCAAGCGTGGGGTCGCTCCTTTGCTCAAGACAAACCGGATGTGCTGAAGTCGTCCACAGTTGGGCCATAGCGTGCCCAGGAATCAAGGTAAAGGACTGTGCTCGTGGAGCATAATCATCAGAAATGAACACGGAGTTTCCATGTTCGTCATGGCCGGTCACGATTCTTCTTATTTTCATTCTGAATTACTCGACTAATAATCAAAAAGCGCAGGCGTACTGACAACTGAAAGACAGCGAGGGGCGGCCTAAACCGCGCCGCTCGCCGAGCTTAATCAAGGACAGATGACGTAGTTGCTGAAGCCACCGTGGCGGTTTTCGATACCGGTAATTGCGTTGTTGACGTCTTCTAGTTTGAAGGCCGTGTTTTCAAAAAATGAGAGATCCAGCACACCGGACTCAACCATGTCAGCCATGGCTTGGCCTTGCCCTGTAGTGAACCAGGCCGACCCGCTGATCTGGATGTCGTTGTCCATGATCCAGTGAAGGTCGATTGGGACTTCACCGGCAATGGCGCCGACGTTGACCAGATGGCCACCGCGATGGAGAGATTTAAGGGCTTGGGTCAGGCTTTCGTGGGGAGCCCCTGGGCCCAGGGCATCAATGACCACATCGACGCCTTCGCCATGGGTGACTTCAAAGACCCATTCATTGGTGGGAATCGTACCAAGGGTATGAATTTCGATCCGGCCCGGAGCTGCCAGGTCTTTCACCTTCTGGAACAGCTCCTGGTTTCGCGCAGTGCCGAGGATTTTTCGTACCCCCATGGCCAGCGCTAGAGCGACTGCACCTAAACCGAGTGTGCCGCTGATCCCGTTGATTAGAACAGTGCTACCGGGGCCCGCGTTGGCCTTGAGCAACGCCTTGTAGGCGGTGCCCAGATAGCCTAAGCGCGCGGCGGTTTCGAAACTGATGTTGTTCGGCAGTTTGACCAGACTGTATTGCGGGGCCGGGATGTACTCGCAAAGGCCGCCGTAGGGGTAGTCTTCGAACATGCGCGGGCTTTTCGGCGTAAAGCCAAAATAGCCGTTGAAGGTATAGGCGGTGCAGGCAATTGTGTTACCCGCACGGCAAGCTCGGCAGGAGCCGCAGTGTCGGCCCGGGTTGACATACACACGGTCGCCGACCTTGAAGTCGTAGACTTGAGCACCTACTGCTTCGACGACACCTGATGGATCGAGCCCGAAAATGGCAGGAAGTTTCGGCAGCGGATTTTGAGGGAACCACTTAACCCAATTAGTGAGAATGTTGTGCAGGTTTGGGACGATCCCACATGCTTTCACCTTGACCAGCACCTCGGTAGGGCGAATTTCGGGTACAGAAACTTGCTCGATGACCATGGGTTTGCCGCCTTCGTACAGACGTGCAGCGCGCATAGTTTTTGCAGTCATGATGTTCTCCAACACATATTGTTTTTGTAGTGGTACCTAACCTTTGGAGCACGCTTCAAATCTAGGGCACTAACGCAGTCCGTCTTCGCCCTTTACGTCGGAGGCAGCTAGACCGCCCAATCGTGCATGTATCCGTCCGCCTGTAGCCATGGCTAGGCCAAAGGCAATTTCACCACGACGAGGGCCGTCCCATACGGTCATCTCAGCAACACCGAAATGGCTACGAACGTATGCAGCTTGGATATGCCCTAGTGGGATCATCACTCGGCAGCCTGGGCCACCAATAGTCTTGGCCGCAGGGACGATCGCCTTCGGGTTGCCAAGCGCTTCGCGCATTGCCCAGCCACCTGCTTCGTGCCATACAGCGCCGTGCTCTAACTCACCGTCTTCACCGACGATTGCGCCCTTGCCGTAGGCCTGTACGTGTTTAGCTCCGCCCAGGGTATGGATCAGTTGCTCCGACAACTCTGCACCCAAGGCTCGCAGTTCCTGCATAAACGGCAGCAAGTCTTCTACATACTTACCTGCGTAAGGATTGGCGACCACAGCGGTGGCCACTGCAATCCGCAACGGGGCTGACAAACGAGGCCCGCCTTCGTGGAATACCTCTTCAACGTCCAGCTTGACCTTACGAACCATCACAAGCGACATGCGTAACCTCCAGAACCGAGAGCCTCATGGGCTCGCTATTTTTTTAAACCGGCCTTTTGCATTATGCATTTAATGATGTATGGTGCAAGAAGTTAGTTTTTGTGCACAAAAAAATAGGAGAGGCAAGATGAAGCTGATTTCGTACCGTAAAGAAGGAGAAGCCCATTTCGGCGCCGTGTCCGGTGACGGAGTGGTTGAGCTGACCAACCGTTTCTCGGAGGTTCCAGATCTCGCGACTTTTCTGAGCAACCCATCCTTGCTTCAGGAGGCGCGCCAGATCCTAGAGGCTGTGCGGCCTGACTATCCATTTTCAAGTATCCAGTTGGAATCAGTAATCCCCAATCCTGGAAAGGTGATTTGCGTAGGCATTAACTATGTTGCTCACGCTGAAGAGGCGGGCCGAAAGGTCGGCGAGTTTCCGGTCATTTTTCAGCGTTTTGCCGAAACTCTTTTGCCCCACGGTGAGCCGCTGGTAAGGCCTCGAGTCTCAGAGCAATTTGATTTCGAAGCCGAATTGGCGGTAGTGATCGGGAAGGGGGGGGCGCATATTGATCCGGCGGACGCGATGGATCACGTTGCGGGTTACACCTGCTTCAACGATGCCAGCGTCCGCGATTGGCAGTTCCATACGCACCAGTACGGCATGGGTAAGACCTTCAGAAAAACCGGTGCTCTGGGCCCTTGGCTCGTTCCGGCATCGGAAATTTCCGACTACCGAAAGCTGGTTGTGCGGGGGGTACTTAATGGCGAGCAACTGCAGGAGGGCAGCCTTTCGGAGCTTGCATTCGACATTCCTCATTTGATTTCGTATGTATCGAAAGCGCTTCCATGGAACCCTGGAGACATTCTGGCAACTGGTACTCCGAGTGGTATTGGCTTTAAACGTAATCCACCGATTTTTCTGAAGCCAGGTGATGTTTTTGAAGTGGTGATTACTGAGATTGGCACGCTGTCGAACGGCGTTATTGACGAAGCCTAAGCGTTGTCCTCTACACAATCATAAAAACTGGAGGTTCCAAATGTCAGCATTACCTACAATCAATTTCACCCACTCCGGTGTGTTTTGCGAAGACCTCGATCGGATGGTTGATTTTTACTGCCGCACTTTGGGTTTCATCGTAAGTGACAAGGGGGTCGCCTCAACAGGTCACCGTTTGTTTTTCATGACTCAGAACCCTGAGTTACATCATCAGGTCGTTCTCTTTGACGGCAAACCTGTCGACCTACCGTTCAACCCGATCAATCAGCTTTCGTTTCTCCTGAACTCCCTCGACGACCTGAAGACGTACTATCAATTCGCCAAGAAAAGCGGCATTGAAGGAATTGCTCAGGTGGATCACGGTAACGCCTGGTCGATGTACTTCAAAGATCCTGAAGGCAATCCCATCGAAATGTATGTCGATGCACCGTTCTACACTGCACAACCTTGCAAGGAGCCGCTCGATCTCGAGATGCCGACTGAGGCTATCCTCGCCCAGACCGAGGCCATGTGCAGGCGCCGTCCCGGTTTCCAGACTCGCGAGCAATGGAAGGAATCTATTCGGGCGAAGATCGAAGAGCAGCGCGTTCGTATCGGCTAATGGCATTTGGAGGGGCTACATAGCCTGCTCCAATCGGTGGTCGTTGAAGCCTGGTTGATGGTAGTGCAAAAGTCTGCTCATCAACCAGAAGTCGTAGTAGAGAAAAACAAAAAGCGGAGTAGACGATGGACTACGATGTCATCATTGTTGGAATGGGGCCAGTGGGGGCTCTGTGCGCAAATCTCGCCGGCATGTGGGGGCTGAGCGCTCTTGTCGTGGATAAGTCCGAGACGGTGTACACGAACCCTAGGGCCATGGGTTTTGATCACGAAGTGATGCGTGTGTTCGGTAACATTGGCTTGGCCGATGACATTGCCGAACATGTCATGCCTTATCGTCCCTCGGAGTACCGCACGACCGGTTCTCAGCTGATCAAACGCATTGATGCCGCGAAACCTCCATTTCCGTTGGGGTGGGCACCAAACTACGTATTCTCGCAGCCACCTGTAGAGCGTGCGCTGCGCAATAAAATTTCGGACTTCAAGTCTGTAACGGTAGAGCTCGGTTCGGAAGTTTTATCGGTTAATTCCACAGGTGTACAAGCTGATGTTCTCATCCAATCCAAGGATGGAACCGAGCGCACTGTGACTGCGGAATATGTCTTGGCATGTGATGGGGGCACCAGCCCGATCCGAACCCGTCTAGGGTTGAAAATGGAGGATCTCGCATTCGATGAGCCGTGGCTCGTCGTCGACGTGATCCTGAATGAAGGTGCGGGTGAGCATCTACCAAAGACGAATGTGCAGTTTTGCGAGCTGGCTAGACCTTGCACCTTTGTCGTCGGGCCGGGCCAACATCGGCGTTGGGAGTTCATGATCAATCCTGACGAACAACCGACGGAAATTTCCCAGCCAGAAGCGATCAAGAAACTGATCTCTCGTTGGTTGCCTGAGGGCGACTATCAGCTTTGGCGAGCTTCTGCTTATCGATTCCATGCACTGATTTTGGAACAGTGGAAGTCCGATCGAGTGTTTTTTCTAGGGGATGCCGCACACATGACGCCTCCCTTCCTGGCTCAAGGCATGTGTCAGGGAATCCGCGATGCTCTGAACCTGGTCTGGAAGCTCGCGCTGGTAAAAGGAGGTCTGGCAGCACCGGCCTTCCTGAATACCTACCAAACCGAACGGATTCCACATGTCCGCCAAACCACCATGGCAGCCAAAGAGTTTGGTGGTGTGATCTGTGAGCGTGACAACGAGAGAGCAGCAATCCGGGACGCGCGACTGATCCAGCAGATGACGGAAAATCCGGGAGGCACCATCAGACAAACGCTGATTCCTGGATTGTCGCAAGGTTTTGTCGCGCAAGTCGCTCCTGCCGGTGAGCTGTTTCCTCAGCCAATGGTCATCAACAATACGGGTAAAAAAGCTCTGCTGGATGAATTTACCGGGCAATCCTTTCGAGTGGTGATTGCGCCTGGGTTTGATGCTAGCGCGTTACTGAGATGTCTGCGCAGCAGCCAATCCCTTAAAGGTCTGCCCATTCAGGTCGTGCGATTGGTCACCTCTCAGCAGACTGCTGCTCGCACTGTTGATGACTATGAAGAGGTCGACGGCGTACTGGCACAATGGCTTGAGTGTCGAGGCTGCAATGTGGTCATCGTGCGACCGGATCACTACGTGTATGGCGGCGCGGTCACTGTCGCCTGGGCGATGGAACTGCTAGAGGGAATGGAGCTTGCCTTGTGGTGCAAGGAGCCTGAACAGGCTAGGCAGAGTAATGGCGGAGTTTGCGACACGACAATCAGGTTTGCGCAGGCGTAAATCTGCAAGGGGCAGTAGACCCTTCGCATTGCACTGTCCACGAAAGCAGTTGCGATGCGAAGGTTTTTTTGAGCTTGAATTCGACGTAGAGAACATCGAGTGTCGCCCCGAGTGGGGGGCGACAGGCTGTTGATTCAGTTATTGGAGCGTGGCTTGTTGGCGCTCTATAGCCTCGACAGTTCGGCCCAAAGTGCCTTGGATGTGATTGCGCAAGAGCGTCACCGCTTTCTCAGAATCGCGTGCAAGCGCAGCATTCATTAGCTCTTGATGTTCATTTCCCTTGTGCCTTGGAGTCTGGCGCTGCTTGGCTGAGAAGCGTCTGTAGCGCTCTGCTCTGTCGAACAGGGAGTCCACCATCTTCAACATCAACGATGATGGGCAGGCCGCGAACAGCGCAAAGTGGAAAGCCTTATGCCGGATTGACCACTCATCATCGAGTACGAGCACACCGCTTCCGAGTTTTTTCTCAATCAGGTTCAGGCGGTGAAATGCACCTAGCACATCGGCTTCCCAGGCATCGTCGCCATACTGAATGGCATCGCTTAGCGCTTCGCACTCGAGCAGGCAGCGCAATCGCGTAATGTCGCGAAAGTCTGTCGTGGAAATCGGAGCGACCCTGAACCCCTTGTTATCGCTGGCTTCGACGACACCGTCCTGAGTCAGTCGATTGAGGGCTTCACGAATAGGGGAGCTACTGAGTCCATAAGTTTTGGACAGTTCGGCCACTTTGAGTTTTTCGCCCGGGGCCAGCTCGCAACAAACAATCGCTTTTTTCATCTTCGTCAACGCGACATCGATCAGCGGACTGCCGGGAGAGGTGATCATGGTCGGAGTCATCCTAAAATTTGCACTAAATCGATTTTATGCGCAAAACCTTCTTTAGTGCAAAGGCTGAATGTCAAAATTGCTCATGATTTTTAACGAGCCGCAAGCAGAAAATCGTTGAGCATTCTTTCAGCGGCTTTGATTCGCCGTGCGCCCTATAACTGCTGGCTGCCCCCCTCCAGATTCACCTCTCCTACTGCTTTTAGCGCTCTCCGTCCTTTGAGCCCCCCCAGCCGGCCGACACCGGATGCCCATTCACGTCTCACCGCGTCGATGCGTAGAAATGCTTGCGCTCGAGAATCTCCTTGACTTTGAATTTGCCCAGGATTACGTTTTGTGCACAAAGTGATTTGCAGTGCAGTAAATATTGTTTTACGCACGATTATCCCATGCATAGGCTGACCACAAACCATAGGCTCAAGAGGTGCGTGATGAAAACGAAGCGGGTACTCGAGTTGGCAGACGCCGAATTGATGCTTGTGGCCTCCATGGAAAAAGCCACCCGGGAAAACTGGAAGGTTTCCATGGCCGTGGTTGATGAGGCGGGCTGCCTCATGACGTTCAGAAAGCTTGATGGCGCATCCGTCTCGTCTGTCCAAACGGCTATTGATAAAGCCCGCAGTGCCGCTCTTACACGTCGGCCGACGAAGTTTTTTGAGGACATGGTCGCCGAAGGTCGGTCAGGTGCTTCGATGATTCATGGTGTTTTTCCAATCGAAGGAGGACTTCCAATTGTTGTTGGGGATGAGGTCGTAGGCGGGTTCGGCGTCAGCGGTCTGACGTCGCAACTGGACATCGTTCTTGTGGAGGTTGGCTTGCAAGCGTTGACCACCCATCAAGACCGATAGAACGAGAAAGGACGGAGCAAGAACGGTACGCGGCACCTGATTTATTAGCAGCCAATGCTGCGAATGGATGACCTTTTACAAAAACAAAAAAACAGGAACATCTTCATGAAAACAGCCAACCAGCGGTTCTGCCCGTTGCCGGTTTCAAGCATCGCCTGTGCAGTCAGCGCAGCGATGCTGTTAAGTCTTTCAATGCAATCGCAAGCCTTCCAGATTGACACCGGCAATCCCGATCTTTCGGCGACCTGGGACAACACGATCAAGTACAGCAATGCATGGCGAGTGAACAAGCTCGATAGCAAGGTCGCTGCAGCTCCAGGCACGTCCAACGCCAACCCGAACCTGGATGATGGCGATCGAAATTTTGATCGCGGGCTCATCTCCAATCGACTGGATCTGCTCTCCGAATTTGACATCAAGTACAAAGATGTCGGGGCGCGTCTAAGTGCCGCTTCCTGGTACGACAACGTTTACAGTCATGACAACGATAACGACTCACCCGGCACCGCCAACTCGGTGAGCGTCGATCACGATCAGTTCACCAGTGACACACGTCGGATCCACGAAACGAACACTGAAATCCTCGATGCCTTCGTCTATGGCTCGAAGGAAATCGGTAGTACTTCGTTGTCTGGCAGATTCGGGCAGTTCACACAAATTTACGGTGAAAGCCTTTTCTTCGGTGCCAACGGTATTGCGAATGCGCAATCCACCGTCGACTTAGTGAAGCTGCAGTCAGTACCCAGTTCCCAGTTCAAAGAGATTCTGATGCCAACGAAGCAGGTCTCGGGCAACTGGCAGTTGAGCGATACAGTCAGCGTCGGTGCCTACTACCAATTCGAGTGGAACAAAACCCGTCTTCCTGCAGCGGGAAGCTACTTCAGCGGCGCGGACTTTGTCGGCGATGGGGGAGAGCGCGTTTTTTTCCCTACTGGTTCGTTACGTCACGGCAAGGACATTGATGCCAAGGACTCAGGTCAGTTTGGCGCTCAGCTGAAGTTTGCTATCGAGGACTGGGAGTTCGGTCTATACGCGGCCAAATACCACGAAAAAACGCCGGTTTTTTACTTCCGGCCAGCGCCACTGGTACCTGGAGCAGATGACACCTTCGTCAACGTTTATCCCGAGGACATCAAGGTCTTTGGCGCAAGTTTCAGTACTTTGGTCGGCGAAGCGAACATTGCCGGTGAAACGTCTATCAGGGTCGATACGCCATTGGCGGGTGTCGGTGGCACCATCATCACCGGCCTGGATTCCGACAACAATTCCAATCCGGCTTACCCCATTGGTCGCTCGTGGCATGCCCAAGTGTCGATGGTCAATGTCTATGGCGGATCGGCACTTTGGGATGGTGCTTCATTCGTCGGCGAGCTTGCATTCAACCGTCGGTTGAGCGTGACCAAAAATGCCGATCAGCTGGATCCCAACACAACGCGTGATGCCTTCGCACTGCGGTTCACCTTTGAACCTCAGTACTTTCAGGTCTTCCCAGGCATCGACGTTCAAGCCCCAATCACCATTGGTTACAACCCATCCGGGCGCTCATCTGTCACACCTCAGGCATTTGGCCCAGAGCATGGTGGGGATCTGACACTAGGTCTCAAGGCTGATTAYAAGAAGCAATGGTACGCGTCCCTGAGCTACACCAATTTCTTCGGTGAGGCGGGGCCTGTCATCAACTCCTCCAACTCGTTCACCTACCAGCAAAACATGAAAGACAGAGATTTCGTGGCGTTTTCGATCCAGCGAACCTTTTAAGCAAAGAAGAGGCGGGCCCTGATAATGACAAAAATTAAACTGCTACTGCTTTCCACCCTGTCTATCTCGATGTGTGCCAACAGCGTATACGCAGCGGTGTCCCCCGACGAGGCCGCGAAGCTCAAGACTACATTGACGCCAATGGGCGCCGAAAAAGCCGGCAACGCCGATGGCTCCATTCCTGCGTGGACAGGCGGACTGACCAAAGATGTCGTTGGCCCTAAGTTTGGAGATATGCCAGCAGATCCATTCCCAGGCGAGAAGCCCGTTCTGCAAATTACCGCCAAAAATGCTGCGCAGTACGCAGACAAATTGAGCGAAGGTACGAAGGCGCTGTTGGCCAAATATCCCGACACCTTCCATTTGGATATTTACCCAACCCACCGTACTGCTGCAGCACCGGATAGCGTGTATCAAAATACATTCGCTAATGCGACCCGTTGCAAGACGACCAGCAACGGCTTGTCAGTGGAAGGGTGTTACGGTGGCATTCCGTTTCCTATTCCAAAAACTGGTAATGAGGTCATCTGGAATTTCCTTCTGCGCGTAGAGGCGGAATCAATTCAGATGGGGTACGCCAACGTCATTGGTAATGTTGACGGAACCCGGACGTTAGCAAGCCGTGGGGTCGAAAACTGGCAATATCCGTATTACTTCAAAGACGGAAGTGCTGATAAATGGTCGGGGCAGTATGCGCTGCTGCGCTTTTTGACCAACGAGCCACCGTTTAAAGCGGGTGAGTCGCTTGTGACGCACGACAGTATCAATGTCCAGGAACCGCGAGAGGCCTGGCAGTATCTAGTCGGACAACGCCGTGTGCGACGTGCTCCCACTGTCGGCTATGACACCCCCGATTTTGTAGCCTCGGGCGCTAACTACTTTGATGAGGTGCATGGCTTCATTGGCCATCCAGATCGCTATGACTGGAAGCTCGTTGGCAAAAAAGAAATGTATATCCCTTACAACGACAACAAGTTCAACGCAGAAAAACGAGACGACGCCTTCGTGGCTAATCACCTCAATCCAGACAAATTGCGCTGGGAGCTCCATCGCGTTTGGGAGTTGGAGGCCACGGTTGCACCGGGCAAACGCCATGCAGTACCTAAGCGCAAATTCTTCATTGATGAGGACAGTTGGACAGTGTCGCTAGTAGACGGATATGACGCTGAGGGCAAACTGTGGCGAGTCTCACAAGTGCTGCCATTTGTAGTGCCTTCCATTCCTGCGGTAGTGGTGAAACCTGTGGTGATTTACAACCTGCAAGCCAAGACGTACAGCGTCGTGCAGGGCCTGAACGGCGAAACCTATAGCGTTATCCCGCGCAAACCAGAGAACTTTTTTACCGGTAATGCGGTAGCGTCCGGGTCGGTGCGCTGAACCTCGAAACGGCTCATTCAATTTGTTCCATGGACGCAGTGTCAGTAACGCTGCGCCCATTGAACCGCATCTTCGAGGCTCTCAAATGCGCATTCAAATACCCAGACTTTTCCATAAATATCCGCTCAGGACACTCATGCTGAGCATGTTGATCATGCCGGCATACTTCTCCAGCACAGCAGTTGCACAACCAGATGGATTGCAGGTACAGCCTGCAATCACGAGTGAAATGGCTGCGCAGTCAGTGATGCTCAGCGTTACGCGTGCAGGGCAACGCCTGGTGGCAGTCGGAGAGCGAGGGTTCATCATTGTTTCCGATGACAATGGCACTAGCTGGTCACAAGTTGATTCCCCTGTCAGCGTGACGCTGGTCAAGGTTCGGTTCATCGACGATGTCGAGGGATGGGCCGTCGGACATGCCGGGGTTGTCTTGCACACTCGGGATGGTGGACTGAGCTGGAGCAAGCAACTGGACGGCGTCCAGGCGGCCGAAATCGAATTACAGGAAACCAGGCTGGCCACTGAAGGCTCCGAGGACGTTGAAAAGGCGCAAGAGCGTTTAGCTCAAGCACAGCAACTCGTGGACGATGGCCCAGACAAACCGCTGCTCGATCTTCTCTTCCTTGATGCCAAAAATGGACTGGTGGTGGGCGCTTACGGTCTGGCGTTTGTCACCCATGATGGCGGATTCAGCTGGCAATCGATCCGTTCCCGTATCGATAACCCAAATGGATTGCATCTCTACAGCATCGAACGGGTGGGAAGGGATCTCTTCATCGCCGGCGAGCAGGGCACTCTGTTGCGCTCAAGTGACGAGGGAAAAACCTTCGAGCCGCTGGCGTCCCCTTACGAGGGCACGACGTTCGGGCTCCAGGCGACAAACAGCAGTTCCATTTTGGCGTTTGGGCTTCGCGGCAAAGCGTTTGAGTCCAAGGATCGCGGCGATACCTGGCAGCCCCTCGACACCTTACAACCCGTCACATTGACCAGTGGGTTGCGTCTTGCCGATGGATCGGTGCTGCTCACCGATGAGTCGGGAAGGGTGTTGCGCTTCGCGAATGGCGATACCAAAGCGGCTGTCCTTCAGATTGCTCAACCCAGTTATTTCACAGGCATGGCGCAAGCCGCGAACGGCAACCTGATCATCAGTAGTGCACGCGGCATGCTGTCGTCCGCAGTTGCAGTGGACTCGCCGGAGCACGATCAATGAATAGCTATACTCGTTCTGCGGAGCATCACACCATCCCTCAGCCGGATGCTTTCGACCCATCCTCTGGCACCTTGGTTGAACGGCTTCTGTTCAATCATCGCAGCATCATTTTGGGCATTTGCGTGTTGCTCAGTCTGATACTGGGCTACCAGGCACTGAGCCTGAAGCTTAATGCTGCCTTCGAAAAAATGATCCCGACAGATCACCCTTACGTGCAGAACTACCTGAAAAACAGGGGCCAGTTGGGGGAAGGTGGAAACACCTTGAGGATTGCGATCGAGGCCAAACAGGGCAGCATTTTTGATGCTGCCTACCTTGAGACGGTCAAGAAAATCAACGATGAGGTGTTTCTACTTCCCGGCGTCGACCGCTCATATATGAAGTCCCTGTGGACTCCGGCGACCCGTTGGATCGGCGTAACGGAGGAGGGTTTCGATGGTGGGCCGGTCATACCTGACGATTACGATGGTTCTGCCAAAAGTCTTGATCAGGTTCGGCAGAACGTCGATAGATCGGGTGAAGTAGGTCGGCTCGTGGCGTCAAATTTCAAATCCAGCATCGTACTTTTGCCTCTTCAGGACATCACATCGGACGACGGCAAGCCTCTGGATTACAGCGCGCTTTCAGGCCAGCTCGAGCAGATACGGGCGAAGTACGAAACTGACAACATCGAAATTCACATCACTGGTTTTGCCAAGGTAGTAGGCGATCTGATCGACGGCATGCGACAAATGCAGCTGTTCTTCGCCGCGACATTGGTGATTTGCGGCATTGTGTTGTTCTGGTACACCCGTTGCGTACGCAGCACATTGTTGGTGCTGCTGTGCTCGATTATCGCTGTGGTCTGGTTGCTGGGGTTGCTTCCCACCCTGGGGTTTGATCTCGATCCTTACTCGATCCTCGTTCCGTTCCTAGTGTTTGCGATCGGGTTGAGTCATGGCGCCCAGAAAATGAACGGCATCATGCAGGACATCGGGCGTGGAGCCGACAAGCTCGTGGCTGCACGCTTCACCTTTCGCCGGTTGTTTTTGACCGGGCTGATGGCGCTGGTGGCGGACGCGGTAGGTTTCGCCGTGTTGATGATCATCAAAATCCCAGTCATTCAGGATCTAGCTGTCGCCGCGACGATTGGTGTTCTGACGCTGATTTTCACGAACCTAATTCTGTTACCGATTCTGTTGTCGTTCACCGGGGTCAGCAAAGCAGCTGCACAGCGTGAAGCGGCGAACGACAAGTTCTCGCAGCTAGATTCTTATCACACCCGCCATCCATTTTGGGCATTTCTGGATCGATTCACCGAACGTAAATGGGCGAGTGGTGCAATCATCGTCGCCGTGATTCTAGGAGTGGCAGGCTTTGCGGTGAGCCTTCATGTGAAGATCGGCGATCTGAATCCCGGGGCACCGGAATTGCGTCCTGAATCGCGTTACAACAGCGATAACCGCTTCATGGTCAGTAACTTTTCCGCCAGTAGCGACAAGTATGTAGTGATGGTGAAAACGCCCCAATACTACTGCGCCAATTACCAAACACTGGTGTCAGTTGATGCGCTGGAAGCGCAGCTTCAGCAGTTACCGGGAGTGGTCTCCACGACGTCGTTAGCGGCGCTGAGTAAGCAGGCGGCGGCCGGCATGAATGAAGGCAGCATGACCTGGTACGAGATACCCCGTAACCAGGGGCTGTTGAATGCAATCATCACCCGGGCGCCGCGAGAGCTGTTCAACCAGAATTGCGATCTGCTGACAGTGTATGTCTATCTGAAGGATCACAAGGCGGACACGCTCACCAGTGTGGTTCAGACAGTCGAACAGTTCGCGGCGACTCATAATTCGGATCAAATCCAGTTCCTCAATGCGGCAGGCAATGCCGGCATCGAAGCGGCCACCAATATCGTCGTGAAGCGTTCGAACGTGCAGATGCTGCTCATGGTGTACGCCGCCGTCATCGCGCTTTGCTTAATTACCTTCAGATCTTGGCGTGCGGTTGTGTGTACGGTTCTGCCACTGATGCTGACCTCCATTTTGTGCGAAGCCTTGATGGTCGGGCTTAACATCGGCGTGAAGGTCGCGACGCTGCCCGTGATCGCGTTGGGGGTGGGTATCGGTGTGGACTATGCGTTGTACATCCTCAGCGTGACACTCACCAATTTGCGAAATGGCAGTAGCCTGTCTGACGCTTACTACCTTGCGTTGCTGTCTACCGGCAAGGTCGTGGTGATGACGGGTATTACGTTGGGCATTGCAGTGCTCACTTGGGTGTTGTCGCCCATCAAATTCCAAGCTGACATGGGCATCTTGCTCGGGTTCATGTTCATCTGGAACATGGTGGGCGCACTGGTACTGGTTCCGGCACTGGCGCACTTTCTGCTCAAACCAAAATCTTTTCCTGTAACGGCGTAATTTCAAGCACGAGTGCGGATTCAGGATCGCTGGATCCGCTTTTCGTGGTGCAACTCAAACACAACGACTTGACTAACTGAATGATCAAATATGCAGCGAACCTCACCTTGCTCTTCACCGAATGGCCTTTCGAGGATCGATTTAGCGCCGCGCGGGACGCTGGCTTTGAAGCCGTTGAGTTCAGTTTTCCACGAGACATGGCGGCAGCAGAAATAGCCGAAAAGTTACGTCGCACTGGCCTTCAACAGGTACTGGCAACAATGCCATTGCAACCTGGTAGTAAGGGGCTGGCTGCTCAGTCTGGAAAGGCTGGGGACTTCCGTAAGGATTTTAACCTAGGACTCGAATATGCCGTGGAAGGAGGAAGTCCACTGCTTCACGTGTTATCCGGTGTGGTCGAGCAGTCAAATTACGCTGTATCGAGTGGTCAATTTATCGACAACATGAACTGGGCCATCGAGGAGGCCGCCCGTTATGACGTAAAGGTTGTAATTGAAGCCATCAATCAAATTTCAGTGCCTGGGTATTTTATTCGAACACTGGCGGGGGCCGTCAACTGGACGCAAAGACTTGAAGGGCTAGGCCTAATTCTGGATCTTTATCATGCTGCGATGGAGCGACTGGATCCTCTTGCTTGCATTGACCTCCTTCTTCCTCAAACCGACCATTTACAGATTGCCGGATACCCAGGACGGCATGAGCCTAATGTCGGTAATTTGAACCTGCCTAGAGTTCTTGATTCGATAAGTGCACATTTTTATACGGGCTGGGTTGGGTGTGAATATCAACCTGCTATCGGCACACTCGAAGGTATGAGCTGGCTTGATCGTTTTTTTGCGATTTAAGAAGCCAGTAAAGCGGGTTGTTGGTTCAAATGTGAACATCCATACGCAACAGAGAGGTTGGTTGACTGTGCTGTTCCTCATCGATTTGGAAATAAGACGATGAGCACCAAACGCTACGCGTTTTGCTTGCTGAGTACGGTTACAGCCTGCCAAACGTGATCAGCCTGCTTGATTCGCAATCTGGTCGTCGTGTTCCAGCCACCGAATCCAATGTCGGCACACGTAAACCATGTCAGGTGAATATCTACAAAAATCCGCACACCGGCGAAGTCGTCCAAACCAAAGGCGGCAACCACAAGACGCTGAAAGAGTGGAAAGCGCAGTACGGCTCCGACACCGTCGAGTCCTGGCTGACCAAGTAAGTTTGGTTTGAGTACAAAGGGCCCAAAGGGGCCTTTTGTGTAGAAGAGTGAGGGACATTGGATCTGGCGTTAGTGTAGTGGGCGGTCACACCATGCGGCACTCATGCGTGCACCGCACTCATTGCGCGAGCGTCCGTGCCGACGCCAGTCACCTTTTCTGCCCTATGGCGGCGTTCATAGAAATTCCCTTCGGATGTCGATACTCGACCGTTCGCCAATATTCCGGTAGTTCTCCGTGAGCCACGTCTCGGCCTCGCGTCGTCCGTTGTCGCGTAGTCCGCAAAGGAAGTCCCAGTCCGCATTGTACTTGCTGGAAACGCTAAGCGCGCACATCGCCTTATCGGACTTAATCGAGTGGATCAGCACCTCCTTCATTTCGTTGCGATCAAGCTTGCCTTGTTGGATGAGGTCGGTGACAAAAGCGATGGTGCGCAGCTCACGCATCAGCGACGAGTTGAAGCTGATTTCACTGATGCGATTGAGAATGTCGGCAGCGGTAATGGGCACACCCGGGCGGACGAGCGGGTTGATGTGGACGATCACCACATCGCGCGTGTTGCAATGGTAAATCAACGGAAAAATAGCCGGGTTGCCCATATAGCCGCCATCCCAGTAGTGCTGCCCGTCGATCGTGATCGCCTGGAACAATGTTGGCACACAGGCCGAAGCAAGCACCGCTTCTGCGCAGACGTCCTCGCCGGTGAAGAGGCGTATCTTCCCCGTCTCGACATTGGTCGCACACAGATAGAGGTGGAACGGGCATTGCTTTCGTATGGCGGCGAAATCGATCTGACTCTCCAGCACCTCCCGCAATGGACTTAAGTTGCGGCGATTGAACTGGTAAGGCGAGAAGATACGAAGCGTCATGTCCGCGAACGTATACATGGGCGAATAGTCCAGCCCGAAGCTGTGCGTCCCTTTCAGCCATGGCATCCAGCGCAACGGGTTATAACGCTCGGCGGATTGCGCCACGGCGTACCAGAAATCGTGCAGCGCCTGGCGTGCGCCGGCGTCACCACCTTGGAGCATGCCATAGGCCAGCACGGCTGCATTCATCGCGCCGGCACTGGTTGCGCTGACCCCTTCAATGGCAAGCCTGCCGTCCTCGAGCAATCGATCGAGTACGCCCCAGGTGAACGCACCGTGCATCCCGCCGCCCTGTAACGCCAGCGCGACCGGCTTTCGCTCGTTACTGCCCTGAGGCTGGCCGTTGTTCGTGGTCATTCTTTATCTCCTCGTCGGTGCTGAGCCGAATCGAGAATTTGTTGCGGTGCCTCTCCTCGTCACGGGCTCGCCGCCGACACGCCGGTGCCCCATTCAGCACCCTGCGTCATCGATCGTTCATCCCCCGTTTGATGCCCATGCATCGAGCAGCGCCTTGGCTTGTAGCAGATCAACGCTGTCGAAGCCTTCTGTGAAAAAACTGTATATGTCGGCCAGCATTTGTCTGGCCGCCTCCTTGTCTTGTGTTGCCCATAGCTGTGCAAGGCTGACTGTGGCGCGGAGCTCGAGGGACTTTGCCCCTTGTTGTCGAGCGATCGAGATCGCCGTGTGAAAGCATGTTTGTGCTTCCTGTCGCACGGAAGAATCCTGTGGGTCTTCACCCGGACATTGCAGGGTAAGAGCACCCTTGAGTCGGTACAGCTCTGCTTCGTAAAAGTGCTCGCCTATTCTGTTCACCATAGCCAGAGCATCGGCCACGGTGTCCAATCCTGCCTGGGGTTGTCCGGCGCGCCCGTGCGCTGCGGCCAGCAGGGCCAGAAAATAAGTACATCCAAATTCTGCTCCGGCTGCCTGGTAATTGGCGATACCTTGGGTTATCTGAGCGATTCCTTCGTCAATGTTTCCCTGCTCGGCGCGAGCCCAACCTTGAAGAATATTCCCCCATGCCAAATAAAACGGAAACCCTCGTTCGAGAGAAAGCTTGATGGCGGCATCTGCACACTCTTCGGCGAGTTGTACGTCGTGCCGAAACTGCGCGAGCATCGATGTAGCAGAGAGGGTGAAGGCCAAGCTAATCGGGTGGGACAACTTGTCCAGAGCAAGGGTATCCCGGCTGCGCGTGCTTGCCTGATCAGGAAAACCCAAGTACCAAAGGCTCCAGGCCGAAAACGATAGGGCGTAGCCCGGATCCACGCCGTAGGTAATGGCATGTGCGCGATGCCGCTCCGGGATGTAGAGGGCACGCGCCTGCTCCTGATGGTCATGGGCATTGCGCAGATCACCCTGGAAAAACAATGTCTCCCCGAGTGCCGCATGGACTTCCACGAGCAAGTCCGGATCCTGCGCAGTTTGAGCAATACTGAGCAAGCGTTCACCCAGTTCGCATGCAGTTGCGTATTCCGCCCGCAACTCGTAGTAAGTCCACAGCCCCAGCAGCGCAGGGAAAAGCGAGTCGTCGCCTACTTGCGCGCACAGCGCCAGTGCGCGGGTGTAAGTGGTCGCTACCTCGGGTGCACTATAGCCTCGCACGGCCATCAAGGCCGGCCCCAGGGCGAGTAGTAGCGTCAGTTCCTGATGAGCACGCGCGGGCGTGTCGGGCAAATGCTTGAGCAATTCAAGCGCCGCTTCAAGATGACGCATGGCATCGAGTTGGGCGGAATGCTGGAGGGCCTGTTGCCCGGTACGGTGCAGGTATTCCACAGCCTTCGGGACATTGCCGCTCAGCCTATAGTGGTGCGCCAGTTCGCTGCAGTAATCGGCAATGCGGGTGGGGAACAGTGTCTCGATGGCCTGCGCCGTGCGTTCGTGCAGCGCGCTGCGCCGCTCCGTGAGTAGCGAGTGGCCTGCAATCTCCTGGGTCAGCGCATGTTTGAACGAATATTCCACCTCCGGAAATGCGGGCCGCTGGTAAATGAACTCCGCGGCCTCCAGTCGGGCGAGCAGATTACACAACTTGTCGTCCGTCCGAGCATCCTGCCCATTACAGATGCACTGGATCAGACTGAACGGAAACTCCTTGCCGATGACAGCGAGGGTCTGCAGCAATTCCTTCTCCGCCACGGGGAGCCGGTCGATACGGGCGGCGAGTACACCCTGCACGGTGGTGGGGATATGCAGTGCAGCCGGAGTTTGTTCGATCCGATATTGACCGGGTTTACCCAGCAGCAATTTCTCCTCGACCAGCGTTTGTACCACTTCCTCCATGAAGAACGGGTTGCCCTCCGTCTTATCCAGGATGAGCTGTTTGAGGGGGGCGAGGGAGGGATCGTCCCCAAGCAGGGTTGTGAGCAGTGCCTGTGCTTCGGCTGGGCCCAGCGGTTCGAGCCGCAGTTGGCTGCAATGATCCGCGCGCGTCCACACAGGCTGATACTCGGGCCGGTAGTTCACGAGGAGCAGGATCGGGGTGCTCGTCAAGCGATCGATGAAGTATGCGAGGAATGCTTCGGTCTCGCAGTCCAGCCATTGTAAATCCTCGAACAGCAGCTCGATCGGTTGATTGCGGCTCTCGCGCGCCAGCAGTTGAGTGATGGCGTCGAAGGTGCGATCGCGCCGGATCTGAGGATCCATTTCCGCGAGCACTGAACTGCGTTCGCCGATACCCAGCAGATAGAGCAGGTAGGGCACGAGATCCTCGAAGCTTCGCTCGAGTGTCAGGGTCTTGCCCATAACCTTTTCCCGGCACCGGCGCTCGTCGTCCTGGGCGGTAATCTGAAAATAGTTGTTCAGCAGCTCGATGAGCGGGAAATAGGCAAAGGCCTTGCCGTGCGACACCGAGAACGTCTCCAGCACCAGACAGCCACGCCGCGAGCGCTCCTTGAACTCATGAAACAGCCGTGACTTCCCGACACCGGCCTCGCCTACCACCGCGACGACCTTACTGTGGCCCGCTTTGGACTGTTCGAGTGCCTGATGCAGATGGTCGAGCTCGACCTGGCGGCCGACAAACCGGGCTAGCCCACGATGTGCCGACAGTTGCAGACGCGTGCGCAACGCGCCGAGCCCCTGCACCTCGTACACAACGAGGGGATCGGGAATGCCTTTGACTTGGGCGGCCCCCAGAGCCTTGAATTCGAAATAACCCTCCGCCAGCTTGTAGGTGGGCTCGCTCACCAGGATCGACGAGGGTGCGGCGATTCCTTCCATCCGGGATGCAATGTGGATCGTGTTCCCGACCGGATCGTAATCGGTGTGCAGATTGTCCGTGCGGATCGAACGCACGACCGCCTCTCCGGTATGGATGCCGACGCGGATTTGCAGCGGAATGCCTTTCTCCAGGCGAATGCGGTCGCCATGTCGATGTATCGCCTGCTGCATGCGCAGTGCCGCATACAACGCCCGCTGCGGATGATCCTCATGGGCGATGGGGGCGCCGAACAGCGCGAGTATGCCATCACCCAGTGTCTTGGCCACGTAGCCTTCGTAGTGGTGGACGGCTTCCATCATCAGCGCGACGACGGGCTCGATCAGGCGGTGGGCCTCTTCCGGATCGAGGTCATGGATCAACGCCGTGGAACCGGCCATGTCGGCAAAAAGTGCCGTGATGGTTTTACGCTCACCGGCGGTCTCACCACGGGCTTCCATAGCCGCCTGTTCGGCGCGGATGCGCTCGGCAAGGTGGTGGGGCGTGTAATGAATGGGATCTGGAGAGGGCTCTGAAACAGGCTCGGCGCGCGGTGATGGTGCAGCAGGCGCATCGGTCAGCGGCGCGCCGCATTCACTGCAAAATTTGGCGGAAAGGCTCGCCTCGTGGCCGCAGCGCGGACAGCAGCGGGACAACTTGACGCCGCACGCTTCACAGAAGCTGGCCTCGGAGGGACTCTCGAATCCGCAGTTTGCGCAGCGCATACGATCTCTTCCCTTTTGCAGTCGTTCAAGAAGACCAGTCAAAAGACGGGAAGCGTGACACCAAACCGGCAAAGGACAAGCTGAAGTCATTGGGCCGGTACGTTTGGGCAGCCTTTTAACCCTCTGTATCAAAGATAGTTTGTATCGTGGTATCGAGAAGTAAAATTCGCTTATGGAGAAAGACCTGTGATCACTGGACGCTGAAAGAGTGGAAGGCCGAATGCGGCTCTGACACGGTTGAGTCCTGGCTGACCAAGTGATTTAGGTTTGAGTACAAGAAAGGGCCCATCGAGGGCCATTTTTGTTGATTCAAGTTACCGGTGCTTTCCTTCAAGACTAGAGAGTGGTTTGTGAGCCGACGAGGATTAGGGCGACGCGACCTTCACGTCAAAAACAGGGACATTTTGTCAGGACGGACTGCATTGCTTATCGGCGATCTAGCCAAACAGTTTGTGCATTACAAAACTCATGGATGCCAAAGTGCGATAACTCTCGTCCAAATCCGCTTTTTTTGACCCCTCCAATTGGAACGCGTGGATCCGACGCTGAATAGCCGTTGATGAACACAGCACCAGTGACCATTCTGGATGCTAGGTGCTTTGCATTTTCTGTGTCCGCTGTCCAAAGACTTCCTGACAAGCCGAACTCGCTGTTGTTAGCCAATTCCAGAGCGTGTTCAGTATCATCCGCCACAATCAGCGACGCTACTGGGCCAAAGAGTTCCTCCTTAAAAGATGTCATTTCAGAAGTTACGCCAGAAAGTATAGTCGGCTCGTAGTAATTTCCTGGCAGCGCACTCTTGTTACCACCCAGAAGCAGTCTCGCCCCTTGTTTTAACGTGGCCTGAACTTGTTCATGTAGCTCCTGGCGTAGATCGAAGCGGGCCATGGGGCCAATGTAGGTTGCCTCGTCTAGGGGGGCTCCCACCTTCAGTGCCGACACTGCTGCGACGAATTTCTTTTCAAATTTTTTCGCCACGCTTTTTTCTAAAATAATACGCTTTGCTGCAATGCAAACTTGCCCTGTGTTCTGAAAGCGCCCAACGACCGCTGCTTTAACCGCCTCCTCAATATCCGCATCGGCAAGCACGATGAATGGATCAGATCCCCCTAACTCCAGTACGCATTTTTTCAATGCAGCACCTGCTTGAGAGGCAATTGCTGATCCGGCTCTTACACTGCCTGTAACAGCAACTGTTGCGATTCGAGGGTCTTCGATGGCTTTAGATACGCCAGCGGGAGGAACGTTGATGACTTCGAAGACGCCCATTGGCGCACCTGCTTGTTGCCAAGCGTCTTGAAGCAAATAAGCACATCCCATCACATTTGGAGCGTGTTTAAGTACATAAGGGTTTCCTGACAATATGATTGGGACAGCGCCCCTCATGATCTGCCAGAAAGGAAAATTCCAAGGCATCACCGCGAGAACAGCCCCTAACGGCCGGTACATCACGAAAGCTTTGCCGTCTTCAACCAGAGTTGGCTCAGGCGCCAACATTTTAGGGCCTTCCTCCGCATACCATTCGCAGAGCGCTGCACATTTTTCGATCTCTGCGCGTCCTTGCGCGATAGGTTTTCCCATTTCGTTTGCGGCCATTATGGCCATAGAGTTCGCTTGCTTTCGTAACTCTGTTGCCAAATTCAACAAAACTGTCACTCGGACGTTGATGTCAACGACACTCCATTTATCAAAGCCTTTTTGTACGCGTGTCAACGCTGCGTCCAATTGGCCAGGCGTTTGATAAGAATAACGACCAATTTCTTCGCCACTGGTCGGGCAGAGCGAAACTGCTGCTCCCATACTATCAAAACTCATCGTAGTGCTCTCTAGTGGTTGGATTTGAAGATGTATTCAAAATCCCCTGGTCTTAAAGAGCAAGTATCAGAACTGGAGAAGGGGATTCTGACAGTTAATAAATTTCAGCATCGATATTTGTCGTGTTGAATGCAATCAGACATTTGTATGAATGTAGACGAATGATTTGTACGAAGTTATGAGTTTGGTTGTAATGTTTTGCGTAGTCTGATTCAGTCTGACCTGAACTGGTTGAGACACTGCCATCCGCTGCACTTGAGCCTCCATTGTTCGTCCGAGAAGACATGAAGCAGCTTGGAATGCATGGATGTCTAAATCTCTAGCTTGTTGCTGCCATCGCAACCTGCAAGTGGAATGTCGCCAATACAGCTAAGTGGGCAACCATTCATTACTTTCCGTGATAATAAAACAACCGCGTTTGTTTCGCCCATTCAACGCAAATTTTTGATCGTCAATTATGATACATATCCCAGTTCGCGGCTGATGTCTGCACTGCATGTCAATAACAAGTTCTTGAATTGATCCTGAGCGCCAGGGGGATCCATCACCGCATCGGGGCCTGAGAGGTTGATCGCTGCGGTTACTACCCCCTTATGGTCTTTGATTGATGTAGCAATTGCGGTTGAGTAATCTGATCGATGCAGCACCCAGCCTCGCTGACGGTCATTTGAGATCAAGGTCTGAAGTTCAGGGAGAGTTCGAGGCGCCGGTGAGGGATAGTCGTCTAGCCTAATGTGTTGATAGAGCGCCGCTAACTCAATATCATCCAGCGCAGTTAGTAACATTCTTCCCATGGCTGTGCAGTGGCAAGCGATTCGCGTCCCGATGGGTATGTTGACAGAGAGGCGTTGAGCAGCAAACGCTCGATAAACGTAGAGACTGTCGGTCTGCTCACGAATAGTCAGATGACAAGACAGAGAAGTGCGGTCTCGCAACAGATTGAGGTGCGGCATAGCCACTTCGACAATATCTCGGTTAGCCAAGTAGCTAAATCCGTCACTGATGACTCGTGCGCCTAGTTCGTATTGTGTGTTTATCTTATTTAGGTAGCCGGTGTTGATGAGCGTGAATAATATCCGGTATACCGCCGAAGTACTGACGCCCAGTCTTTCAGATATTTCGTGGATGTTCAGACTGCGCGTCGTTGCATTGAATAGTCCTAACACACTTAGCCCCCGAGCCAGAGCTGGCACACTGTAGTCAGCCTCCTTATCTGGTGTGTCGAGAATGGTCATCGTGGTCTCCGATTGAGATAAGAGCGAGAGTAATTCGACGGATGAAAGACGAATTGTTGAGCAGGTTTTCCTGCTCAACAATTTATGCTTTCGCCTACGGTGAGTTTCAGACCAACGCTTCGATGCCTACTACCATTCCATCGAACTCTCTCATGGCATCCATCAATGCTCCCTTGAAATAGTCCAGAGAAGCGCGATCAAAGAGGATCTGAAAAACTGGTGTAGCTACCGAACCCAGATTGATCACAATCACGTTGATACGCGCTGCTGACGTCTGTGCCACGGCGCCAGGCGCAAACGCCTGCGGCCGGAGGTCGACACCGCAAAGCTTGGCCATGACCTCGGCGATGTGGACTCCGCTCAGTACCAGCCAGCCATGACTGTCCTCGCGAGGTAGCAAGTAGTTGGCATTGTGATCCATTTCCCAACGTGCTTCTTCGTCGGCAATGCGCTCACCGCGATCTAGTAAACTTCCCAAGACTAGGTATTCGGTTTGCGAGAGCCGCGCGACGTGGCTTCCGTCCGCCTGAGTCACTGCACGATTTGGCGAGTCCGGCAGAGTGAAGCCTCGTGCCAGCAAATACGCTGCGCTGTCCGTGCCACGAAAGCCGACTCTGGGCACTTCGGTCAAGTCGACCACGGCGCATTGTTGCAATGGGCTCAGCCCGATATGATTTTCTGCATTGAGGCTGGACATGTCAGAGCTCCTGGCGCTTGTTTTCAGGGTCGAAGAAAGGCAGTTTCACCACGGTGGCATGCACAATTACGCCGTTCTCGACGCGGATCGGAATCTGCTGTCCTGGGGAGCTTTGATTAAAGCCGGCGTAAGCCAGGCCAATGATCTGGCCGAGGGATTGCGAATACTCGCAGGAGCTTACGTTGCCACTGATGTCCGGGCCGTTGAGCACCAGATGACCTTCCAGCGGCAGGGGACTGGACTTAGGCAGTGTAAAACCGACCAGTTTGCGCTTCTGCGGTTGGGCTTCGAGAATGTCCACCGAGCGACGACCCACGAAGAACGGTTTGTTCCGGCTGACCGCCCAACCCATGTCGATCTCGGCCGGATGGGTCATCCCATCGGTGTCCTGGCTAATGATCACGTGCCCCTTTTCAAGACGCAGTAGACGCTGGGTTTCGACGCCGAAAGGGCGTATGTCGAACGACTTGCCAGCTTCCATCAAAGCGTCCCAGAGCTTCAACGCGTGCCGGGCAGGGACGTGAATTTCATAGCCCAGTTCACCGACAAAACCTACTCGCATTAGACGTGCCTTGATCCCAGCCACCGTACCTTGGTGCACGCCCAGATACGGGAATCCTTCCGCCGATAAATCCAGATCGGTACAGACTTTCTCCAACACTTTGCGTGAATCCGGCCCTGCTACGTTGACCGCCGAGATGGCGGCCGTGACGTTGGCGATGTCGACATTCAGCCGCCACTGCGCATTCCACTTGAGCATCTGTTGATAGATGCGATCCACGCCGCTTGTGGTGGCGGTGACGTAAAAATGGTTTTCGGCGAAGCGTGCGCAAACGCCGTCGTCAATCACTACACCGTGTTCATTGGTCATTAGGGCATAACGCGAACGGCCCACTGGCTGCTTGAGAAAGGTGAAGGTGTACATACGGTTGAGCAGTTCGGCGGCGTCCGGGCCGCGTACATCCAGACCTCCGAGGGTCGAAACGTCGATGATGCCGACCTTGTTGCGTACGTGCAGCGCTTCGGCCTGCATACATTTGTCGCGTTCGTTCGCCTTGCCGTAATACGCCGGACGTTGCCAGATTCCCGCAGGCATCATTTTGGCCCCGGCATCCAAGTGTCGTCTGTGCATCGGAGTCTGCCGGTACGGATCGAAAGCGCGGCCGGCAACATGAGCGAGTTTTTCCGCTTCGAACGGTGGTCGGGCGGTGGTGACGCCGGTTTCGCTGACGCTACGTTGAGTCGAAGACGCTACCAGTCGTGCGGTCGGTAATGCAGAGTGACGACCTTGAGATGGCCCCATGCCCACCGTGGAATAACGTTTAACCAGCTGAATGTCTCGATAGCCAATTTTGGTTGCGCTGATGATGTCGCGCACTTGCAGGTCTTCATCGAAATCGACGAAATCCTTGCCTTTGGGGTGCGGGAAGATCGGCCACGGGAAGTTGACCTGCGCTTCGGCGCGCAGCGGCAGTGGCTTGGCAGTCAGTTGCAGGTTCAGTGCAACGACGATCTCGGCCGCGCGGTGCGTGGCGTCCGCCAGTACGTTGTCCAGCGCGTGAAAACCGTTCGCCGAGCCCGTGACGCCAAGGTTTTTCGGCAGGCCGCTGAGGGTGAATTCGGCCAGTTGATCGTCATACGCCAGCTTGCCGCCTGCCTGACACAACAACTGATAGACCGGCATGTAGCCGCCGGACATGCACAGCAGGTCGCAGTCCAGAATGAACCCGCTGTTGGCCACTTGGCCCTGGCCGGTGATCTTGCGGATATCAGCGCCGCTGACATGGCGCATGCCTTTTTCGTGCAAGGCTTCGAACACGGTGCTGCCGAGGTGACAGGTGATTCCGCGTTTCTCCAGAGCCAACAGCAGCGCGCGATCGGCCGGGTTGGTGCGCATGTCTACCAATGCAGAAACCTCAACTCCCTGCTCATGCAAATCCAGCGCTGCAAGGTATCCATCATCATTGCCGGTCAGCACCACCGCTCGGTTACCCGGTTTGACTGCATAGAGCTTCATCAAGCGCTGTGCGGCGCTGGTCAGCATCACACCAGGTAGGTCGTTGTTACGGAAGATTACCGGTTGATCGAACGAGCCGCTGGCGATCAGGCACTGGGTCGCACGGACTTTGTACATGCGTTTGCCCTGAATCACGGGCAGGTAGTTGTCTGTGAACCAGGCGTTGCAGGTGGCTTCTTTTAGTACATGAATATTGGCGTGGCCCTCAACGGCGTTAACCAGCTCATGGCGCAGGGTTTCGGCGCGGCTTCCTTCCAGATCGAAGCGGGCATAGGTCAGTGAACCACCGAGCACCTGCTGTTGCTCGATCAGTAGCACCTTGGCCCCGGAATTGGCGGCGGTCAGTGCGGCCTGCAAACCTGCCGGGCCTGCGCCAATCACTGCCAGGTCAGCAAATAGATAGGCTTTGTCGTAGTACTCGGGCTGGAATTTCAGGTCAAGTACGCCCAAACCGGCTTTCTTGCGGATGATCGGCTCCCACACCTTCCACATGCCTTTAGGCTTATAGAATGAGCGGTAGTAAAAACCCACTGGCATGAATTTGGAAAACTTACCGAGGTAAGCGTCCTTGTCATTATCCAGCGAGCCGTTGAAATTTTGCCCGGTAACTTCTATGCCGCTTTCCAACGAATAGGTGTCGGCGAGTACATTGGGCTCACTCGGCAACTGCACCAGCGTGTTAGCGTCTTGTCCAGCCATGGTCAGCGGGCCGCGAGGACGGTGGTATTTGAACGAGCGGGACAGTAGAAACCGACCATTGGCGAGCAGCGCGCTGGCGATACTGTCGCCCTCGAAACCCTGATATGGCTTGCCGTCGAAACTGAAATTAAGCGGCTGATTACGGTCGATTAGCAGGCCCATGGGTGCGGGTAGACGGCTCATTTGACGCTCTCCTTGGCGGTGGCGGCATGGAAGTCGACGCGGACGTTGAACACTTCCTTTGGATCAAGGGTGCGAAGTATTTCGTCACTGCCAGTGTGGCGCTCTGCCAGGAAACAGTAGCTGGAAGGATTGTGCATCCACCATTCACGCACGACGCCTAGGGAGTCTTCGCTATTGAAAACGTAGTCGGCCCACTCAGTGTCGGTGCAGGTCTGAGGATCAGGCATCTGCTTGAACTCGCCGCCATAGGTGAATTCACTGATGTTGCGCGGCCCGTTGAGCGGGCAAGTCATGACTTTCATTCGTCGCTCTCCGTCAGTGACTGGCCGCTGTCGCGCCCATTTCGTTGACTTGCTGGAAGGTGGAAAAGCGCTCCAGACCAAACGGTTTGATCAGCTCCGGCACCTTGCCGCCGCTGGCCACCAGTTCGGCCATGGTCTTGCCGCAGATCGGTGTGGCCTTGAAGCCCCAAGTCCCCCAACCCGCGTCGAGGTAGTAATTCTTCACTGGCGATAGGCCCATGATCGGACTGTAGTCTGGGGTCATGTCTGTGATCCCAGCCCATTGACGCATCAGTTTGGCGTTGGCCAGAAACGGGAACATCTCGATAGCGTGAGCCAGCAGGCTTTCTTTCAAATCCAGCGTCGAGCGGGTATTGAACAGCGGGTAGGGGTCGGAGCCGCCGCCGAACACTACTTCGCCACGACTGGTCTGTTGCACGTAGCAATGCAGGGCAGAAGAGCTCACGAGTGGGTCGAGGAAGGGCTTAAAGGGCTGGGTGACCATGGCTTGCAGCGGGAAGGTCTGAATAGGTGAGCGAATTCCTGCCTTCTTCATCAGCTGTGAACTCATGCCCGCCACAGCCTGCACCGCACAGCCGCACTTGATGGTGCCGCGATTGGTTTTCACCGCAGTGATGGTTCCGTTCTCAATGACCAGTTCCTGCACTTCGGTGAGCTGATGAATCTCGACACCACGCTTGGCCGCCTGTTTGGCGTATCCCCAGGCTACGGCGTCGTGTCGCGCAGTAGCGCCGTCGATGTGCCAGAGACCAGCGATCACGGGTAAGTGACCCGGATCGAGATTAAGGGTCGGTACCAGTTCACGAATTTGCTGGCGATCGATCATCTCGGTGCGACCACCGAAGTGTTTGTTGACCTCGGCGCGCTGACGGAACGAGCGGACTGTGGCATCGGTGTGCGCCAGGGTCAGTTGGCCGCGATGGGAGTACATGATGTTGAAGTCGAATTCGTTGGACAGGCTTTCGAACATCCGCACCGACTCGGCGTAGAAACGCACACCTTCGCTGGTCAGGTAGTTGGAGCGGATCACGGCGGTATTGCGCGCGGTGTTGCCGCCGCCCAGATAGCCCTTTTCCAGCACCGCAATGTTTGTGATGCCGTGGTACTTCGATAGGTAGTAGGCGGTGGCGAGGCCATGACCGCCACCGCCGATGATCACCACGTCATAGGAGGACTTGAGCTCTTTCGGCGCAGGCAGATCCACCTCGACGGGATACTCCGAGCTGAGTCCGTATTTCAGGAGATTGAAAGGCATGGGGCCTCCGAGGAGCTGCGTTGTGCATGGGCTTGCTGTTCAGCAGCAGTCACCGTGTTTTTCATCAGAAAGGCGATGGTCATCGGGCCGACACCGCCGGGCACTGGAGTGATGGCAGAGACCAGGGGCAGGGCACTGTCAAAGTCGACATCACCGACCAGGCGGCTCTGGCCATCCTCGTTAATGCGGTTAATACCGACATCGATCACCACCGCGCCGGGTTTGAGCCAGCTGGCATCGATCATTCTTGGACGGCCAACGGCGGCGACGACAATATCGGCCTGACGGCACAGGTTTTTGGCGTCAACACTGCGCGAATGCACCACTGTTACCGAGCAATGCGCCTTGAGCAGCAGAGCGGCCATGGGCTTACCAACGATGTTCGAGCGGCCGATGACTACCGCATGTTTACCGCTGAGGTCACCGCAGACATCTTCCAGTAACTGCATGCAGCCACTTGGGGTGCAAGGCGTTAAAACGTTGCGACCCTGGCTCAGGCCGCCGACGTTTTCGCTGTGAAAACCGTCCACATCCTTGCCCGGAGCGATGGCTTGTAATGCTCGGGTTTCTTCGATGTGCGACGGTAGCGGCAACTGCAGAAGGATGCCGTTGACGCTGTCGTCATTGTTCAGTTCGGTGATCAGCTTGAGCAACTGTGCCTGTGTCGTGTCGGCACTCAGGCGGTATTCAAGTGAGCGGATACCGGCTTCTTCGGCGCGCAGAATTTTGTTGCGAACGTAGACCTGGCTGGCCGGATCCTGGCCCACCAGAATCACCGCCAACGCAGGTTCGATGCCGTCGGCTTTAAGGCGTTGCACATCGGCTTTGACCAGCGTCAAGACGCGATTGGCGGCCGCTTTGCCATCGATGAGTTTGGAAGTGTTCATCGGAAAATCACCGTTCTGTCCTTGTTAAGGAATACCCGGTGTTCCAGGTGGTATTTCACCGCTTTAGATAGCGCCACGGTTTCGGTGTCGCGCCCAATAGCGACCAGATCCTCTGGCAGATGCGCGTGATCAACACGCTGTACTTCCTGTTCGATGATTGGGCCTTCGTCCAAATCGCTGGTGACATAGTGGGCAGTGGCGCCGATCAATTTCACGCCACGTTCATAAGCCTGGTGATAAGGCTTGGCGCCCTTGAAACCAGGGAGGAACGAGTGGTGAATGTTGATGGCCCTACCTGAAATCTGTTTGCACAGGTCATCGGACAGAATCTGCATATAGCGGGCGAGAACAACCAACTCCGTGCCGGTTTCGTCGACCACTTTCATCAGCGCGGCTTCCTGTTGAGCCTTGGTGTCCTTGGTCACCGGCAGGTAGATGAAGCGAATGCCTTCACGCTCGGCCATTGGGCGCAGGTCAAGGTGGTTGGAGACAATGGCGGTGAGCGTCATGTCCATCTCGCCCTTGTGATAGCGGTACAGGAGGTCAGTCAGACAGTGGTCGAACTTGCTGACCATCAGTAGTACGCGCATGGGTACGCGGGTGTCGTGCAGCTCCCAGTTCATGTCGAATGCCTGGGCAACGTCGATGAAGCCGTCCTTGATCTGCTGGATATCGCCCTGATGGCCATCGTTGAAACGGAACACGGCACGCATGAAGAACTTGCCGCTGAACTCGTCGTCGAACTGCGCCATTTCACCGATATAGCAAGCGTTGCCTGCCAGGTATGAGGTTACCGCCGCAACGATACCGGAGGTCGCCGGACAACTGATCTTGAGAATGAAATGGTTCTTTTCGTGTTGCATCACGTTTCCTCAGATAAATGGCGGCAGCTGACTAAAGGGCGAAATTCAGGGGTAAAAATCTTTTTCTCATGTGAATAAAAATTCCCATTAGGAAATAGTTATTCTTGCAGGGGATTTATAGGTGAAAGCGTTCGTCGAGTCCAGATCTATCTGGAAACTTTTTTAACTGACAGGAAATATTTTTTGTCGAGGCGTCGGGGGATACGGGCGTCCTCACCTGCGATGCAGGTGGGAAACGCCGTGATGTGAAGTGCCGAAGGCCAACGCTGTAAGTGGTTCGTTGCCGTTGGTCTATCTAGGAGTTTGGGTTAATCCGATTGCGCGCCATAGTTCATGATCGACAACAGCTTGATCGGAACTCTCACCAATTCTTCCGGGCCGTGAGGGATGTCACCGTCGAAGGTCAGGCTGTCACCCGCCTCCATGTGATACAGCTTATTGCCATGGCGATACACGAGTTCGCCTTCCAGCAGGTGCAGGAACTCGGTGCCTGGATGAGAGAAGGTGGGGAATTCTTCGCTGGCGTCGTCCATGGTGACCATGTACGCCTCGAAGCTTTTCTTCGGCCCGCGTGTGTGGTTGAGCAGATGATAGGTGTGGCCTTTCTCTGTTCCCCGGCGCACCACCTCCAGCCCTTCATCACGCTTGACCAGCAGGGCACTGCTACCTGGCTGGTCGTATTGGCTGAATAGCTTGGACATCGGCATCCCCAGCACATCGCACAGGCGACTCAGATTATCGAGGCTAGTCGATACCTGGGCGTTTTCGATCTTGCTCAACATGCCCTGGCTGATACCTGCGATCCGTGCGACGTCTGAGAGTTTCAGATCCTGAGCCTGCCGCTGCCGTTTGATCTCAATGCCCAAATACTGCTCAAGCTTCAATTTTGGCTGTGTTTCGGTTGGCATATTCATTACTCGTGCACTGTTTCCGCTCAATAAAAAATATTTCGCACTGGGAATGTGCGAAATGCAGAGCTCGGTGTAAGGTGCCCGAGCCAATATTCCTATAGGGAAATGAATATTCCCATATAAACAGAAGAAAATCTCCCAACAAAGGAGAAATGATCTTGATTCCCGACTTTGGCAAGCAGCTTGCATTCCTATTGGGAAAGTAAGTTTCCCCATCGGAATATGGAGCAGAGACAAAATGTTACCAGCAGAGACCCAGCGTCTGATTGAAAAGCACGGTATCAAGTATGTGCTTGCGCAGTTTGTGGATATCCATGGTTCCGCCAAAACGAAGTCGGTACCTATCTCAGGCCTGCCGATGGTTGCAGAAGCTGGTGCTGGCTTTGCCGGGTTTGCCATCAGTGGCATGGGTATGGAGCCGCATGGCCCAGACTTCATGGCCAAGGGCGATCTGTCAACGCTGACTCCGGTGCCATGGCAACCAGGCTACGGTCGCATTGTCTGCATTGGCCACGTCAATGGCGAACCATGGCCTTACGACAGTCGCTACGTCCTGCAGCTGCAAGTAGAGCGGCTCAAAGCTAAAGGCTGGACGCTTAACACTGGTCTGGAGCCCGAGTTCAACCTGATGCGCCGGGATGCCAGTGGCAAGCTGCAATTGGTCGACGCCAGCGACAACCTGGACAAGCCTTGCTATGACTACAAAGGTCTGTCGCGTTCCAGAGTGTTTCTTGAAAAACTCACTGAAGCATTGCAGCCCGTGGGTTTCGACATTTATCAAATCGACCACGAAGATGCCAACGGCCAGTTCGAGATCAATTACACGTACAGCGATGCGATGGAGTCGGCTGATCGTTTCACTTTCTTTCGCATGGCCGCCGGTGAGATTGCTAATGATCTAGGCATGATCTGCTCGTTCATGCCGAAACCTGATCCAAAGCGTGCAGGCAACGGCATGCATTTCCATCTCTCTATTGCCAGCGCCGAGAGCAAAAACCTGTTCTTCGATGCCTCTGACAAGAACTGTATGGGCTTGTCGAAGTTGGCTTATCACTTTGCGGCAGGTTTGCTCGCCCATGGCCCAGCGCTTTGTGCCTTTGCTGCACCAACCGTCAACTCGTATAAGCGTCTGGTAGTCGGCAATTCGCTGTCCGGCGCCACTTGGGCGCCGGCTTTCATCGCCTTCGGTGCAAACAACCGCTCAGCCATGGTTCGTGTGCCTTACGGCCGTCTCGAATTTCGCCTTCCGGACGCTGGCTGTAACCCGTACCTGGTCAGTGCCGCGATCATCGCTGCGGGCCTGGATGGTATCGAACGGCAGCTGATGCCCGATCAGATCTGCAACGAAAACCTTTACAGCTTGGGACTGGAAGCCATTGCGGCGAAAGGCATTAAAACTTTGCCGCAGTCACTTAAGGAAGCCTGCGATGCGCTTGAAGCCGATCCCCTATTTGCCGAAGTGATGGGCAAGGAAATTGTCGGCGAGTTTATCAAGCTCAAGCGCATGGAGTGGGTGGAGTACAGCCGCCACGTCTCGGACTGGGAAGTTAATCGCTACACCGAATTTTTCTAACCCTCCCGTTTAACCCGTTGTTTCTGATGCCCAGCCAATGGGTTGGGCATCTTCTGCCCAGGAGTTATGAATATGTGTGGAATCGTGGGGCTTTACCTCAAAAATCCGGCGCTGGAATCCCAGCTCGGCAAGCTCTTTGAGCCAATGCTCGAAGCCATGACCGATCGTGGCCCGGATAGCGCCGGCTTTGCTATCTACGGTGATGAAGTGGGTGATGGCTGGGTCAAGTTGGCCTTGCAGGCAACTACCGAAGGTTATGACTTCAAGGCGCTGATTGCAGCGCTGGAAGGCAAGCTCGGTGCGTCGCTGGACTGGTTCCAGAACGCCAGCGCCGTGGTGCTGAAGGTCAAGGCAGAAGAGTCTGTGGTGCGTGCTGCGCTGGGTGAACTGGCCCCAAGCGTGCGCATCATGAGCGCGGGCAAGAGCATCGAGATTCTCAAGGGCATGGGTTTACCCAAAGAGATCTCCGAGCGTTTTGGCTTGGGTAGCATGAAGGGTAGCCACATCATCGGTCACACCCGTATGGCTACCGAAAGCGCCGTGACCATGGAAGGCAGTCACCCGTTCTCCACCGGCGCCGATCTGTGCCTGGTGCACAACGGCTCGCTGTCGAACCACTTCCGTCTGCGTCAGGAACTGCGTCGCGAAGGAATCAACTTCGATACGGAAAACGACACCGAAGTGGCTGCCGGCTACCTGGCTTGGCGCCTGCAGCAGGGCGACTCCTTGAAGACTGCGTTGGACAGTTCGCTGGAAGCACTGGATGGTTTTTTTACCTTCGCCATCGGCACCCGTAACGGTTTTGCGGTGATCCGCGATCCAATCGCGTGCAAGCCGGCGATCCTCGCCGAGACCGACGACTACGTCGCCATGGCCTCGGAGTACCAAGCGCTGTCGAGCCTGCCAGGTATCGAGAAAGCCAAAGTCTGGGAACCCGTTCCCGCCACCATGTACATCTGGGAACGCGAGTCGGCTTAAGGAGCACGCACATGAAAACTATCGATCTTTCCACTTCCACCGTGCGCGACCTCAACCAGGCGTTGCACGATCAAGTTAAAAATCTCGAAGAGCGCGAGTGGGTGGTGATGCATCCCAACGGTGCTCACAACCTGGCAGTTGGCGTCAACGAAGCGGTGTCCGTGGATATTCAGGGACACGCCGGTTACTACTGCGCCGGTATGAACCAAAAAGCCTCAGTCACCGTGCACGGCAACGTCGGTGTGGGTTGCGCCGAGAACATGATGTCCGGCTACGTGCGGGTCAAAGGTAGCGCCTCGCAAGCAGCGGGAGCTACCGCTCATGGCGGCTTGCTGGTGATCGAAGGCGATGCCGGCGCGCGCTGCGGCATCTCCATGAAGGGCATCGACATCGTTGTAGGCGGCAGCATCGGTCACATGAGCTGCTTCATGGGCCAGGCCGGGCGACTGGTTGTCTGTGGCGACGCGGGCGATGCGCTGGGCGACTCACTGTACGAGACCAAAATCTTCGTCAAAGGCAAGGTCGAATCACTGGGTTCGGACTGCATCGAGAAAGAGATGCGTGCCGAGCATCTGGAAGAGCTTCAGGAGCTGCTGAACCGTGCAGGCTTCAACGAGAAATCCTCGGACTTCAAGCGCTACGGCTCGGCCCGTCAGCTGTACAACTTCAAAGTCGATAACGCCTCCGCGTACTGATCCAGGAGCAAGAACATGAGCGATTCCACTAATCCAAAAGCCCCTCCAGTACTGCGTGAGTCGGCCACCTTTGATCGCCTGACCATCCAGGAAATCCAGCGTGCCGCCGAAACCGGCATCTACGACATTCGCGGCGGCGGAACCAAGCGCAAGCTGCCGCATTTCGATGACCTGCTGCTGCTCGGCGCCAGCGTTTCCCGCTACCCACTGGAAGGCTACCGCGAGAAGTGCGGCACCGACGTGATTCTCGGTAACCGCTTCGCCAAGAAGCCGATTCACCTGAAGATTCCAGTAACCATTGCCGGCATGAGCTTCGGCGCACTGTCCGCCAACGCCAAGGAAGCCCTGGGCCGTGGCGCGACCATCGCTGGTACTAGCACCACCACCGGTGACGGCGGCATGACCCCGGAAGAACGTGGTCAGTCGCAGCATTTGGTCTATCAATACCTGCCGTCACGTTACGGCATGAATCCGGACGATCTGCGCAAGGCCGATGCCATCGAAATCGTTCTGGGTCAGGGCGCCAAACCCGGCGGTGGCGGCATGCTGCTGGGCATGAAAGTCACCGAGCGTGTTGCTGGAATGCGAACCTTGCCGATCGGCGTCGATCAGCGTTCTGCGTGCCGTCACCCTGACTGGACAGGGCCGGACGACCTGGCGATCAAGATTGCTGAAATCCGTGAAATCACCGATTGGGAAAAACCGATCTACGTGAAGATTGGCGCGAGCCGCCCGTACTACGACGTCAAGCTGGCAGTGAAAGCCGGTGCTGACGTTATCGTGCTCGATGGCATGCAGGGTGGTACTGCGGCGACCCAGGAAGTGTTCATCGAGCACGTCGGCATCCCGATTCTGCCAGCCATCCCACAGGCGGTGCAGGCGCTGCAGGAAATGGGCATGCACCGCAAAGTGCAACTGATCGTCTCCGGCGGTATCCGCAACGGTGCTGACGTGGCCAAGGCCATGGCACTTGGCGCTGATGCAGTGGCAATCGGTACCGCGGCATTGATCGCCCTGGGCGACAACCATCCGCGTCTGGACGAGGAGCTGAAGAAAATCGGTTCGGCCGCTGGTTTCTATGACGACTGGCAGAACGGCCGTGACCCGGCAGGTATCACTACCCAGGATCCGGAGCTGTCGAAACGGCTTGATCCGGTCGAGGGTGGACGCAGATTGGCCAACTATTTGCGTGTATTGGTGTTGGAAGCGCAAACCATGGCCCGCGCCTGTGGCAAGTCACACCTGCACAACCTCGATCCCGAGGATCTGGTGGCCTTGACCGTGGAATCGGCAGCTATGGCTCGGGTACCACTGGCAGGAACCTCGTGGATCCCAGGCCAGCAGTACTGAGTCGATAACCGCTTCAACGCGTACTTGCCCGCGATAGAAATTTGTCTGCAACACATGTGTTGTCAGACATGCCGCCATCGCGGGCGAGTACGCTCCCACAAAGACAGCTCTATTTATTACACAACAAGAGGCCACCAAGGCCCGTCTCTTCTACCTCGCTTTCTGCCAGACACTTTTCCATTCATCGCAGGAGCTTCGACAATGGTTAACCGTCTACCCGGCAAATCTCTTCTCGCATTACTGGCGCTCGGCGCCTGCATTCCTCTGGCCCATGCGGCCGATTCGCCAACCCTCAATACCGGCAGCACCGCGTGGATGGTCACGGCGGCGGTACTGGTGTTGTTCATGTGTCTGCCGGGCCTTGCGCTGTTTTATGGCGGTCTGGTGCGGGCCAAGAACATGTTGTCGCTGTTCACTCAGTGCTTCGGTATCGCCGGGCTGGTAGGAGTGTTGTGGGTGATCTATGGCTATAGCATGGTGGTCGACACCACCAACATGGTTGAGGGCCAAGTCAGCTTCAATAGCTTCGTCGGCGGCTTGAGTCGTGCGTTTCTCGCGGGCATGACGCCAGAAAGCTTGGTGGGCGACATCCCCGAAGGCGTGTTTGTGACCTTCCAGATGACCTTCGCAATCATCACTCCTGCGCTGATTGCGGGTGCCTTTGCCGAGCGCATGAAGTTTTCCGCTGCACTGCTGTTCATGGCGATCTGGTTCACCCTGGTTTACGCGCCGGTGGCGCACATGGTCTGGGGCGGGGCGGGGGCCTTGATGCATAACTGGGGCGTGCTGGACTTCGCTGGCGGCACCGCAGTACACATCAACGCTGGTGTCGCGGCATTGGCAGCATGCTTGATGCTGGGCAAGCGCAAAGGGTACGAAAACGCGCCGATGCCCGCGCATAATCTCAGCCTGACCATGGTCGGCGCTGCAATGCTTTGGGTCGGCTGGTTTGGCTTCAATATTGGCTCTGGTGGCGGGTTGAATGGGCTGTCGGGCATCGTCATGCTGAACACTCAACTGGGCGCCTGTGCCGGTATCCTCGGCTGGATGTTCACCGAGTGGTTCAGGGTCGGCAAACCGAGTGCGCTGGGTTTGGCCAGTGGTGCCTTGGCCGGTCTGGTCGGCATTACGCCGGCGTGTGCATACGTCGGTGTCGGTGGTGCTCTGGCAATCGGTTTGTTCTGCGGCGTGTTTTGCTACCTGAGTGTCACGGTGCTGAAGAAACGCTTTGGCTATGACGACAGCCTCGATGTGTTTGGACTGCACGGCATCGGCGGCATGATCGGCGCTGTATTGACCGGCGTGTTTTGCGTGCCGTCGCTTGGCGGTCTAGTCGAAGGCGTGACCATGGGCGTTCAGGTGGTCGCGCAAATCAAGGGCGTGTTGTTCACTACGGTCTATTGCTTCGCGGCCAGCTGGATCATTCTGAAAGTGGTCAAGGCGTTGATTGGCTTGCGCGCAGACGAGCATGTCGAAGAGATGGGCCTGGACTTGGCCGAGCATAATGAGAGCGCTTACAACTATCGATAATCGCTCGAGTGTCTAAGTCACCTTGTGTGACTTAGACAGCCACGTTCCAATGTGCAGCAGCTGCCCTCAACATTTGTCATGGAGCAGGTCATTCAGGATAGACCGCTACCTTTGTGAGGATGCGTCGACAGGCTGTATAAGAGGAGGGCGGCTAGTCGCTCGTTCGGGCCATCGAGGCCCGGCTAGCCAACCTAACTTGAGACCTGCTCACTCTGGCGCCATGAGCAACGCTAGCGTCATATTGATGAACTATTCATTCTTGCTGATTGTGTCCAAAGCACCTCGAATATTACTGGCGATCTCTGCTGATCCGCGTTGTTCGACCCAAAGCGTCAGCTCCATGATCGCGGCTTCAAGTGCTAACTGATTTTGATTGATCTTGAACAGTAGGGAAGGGAGCAGGTCTGCCCTTCAGGCTGTTCCTCTAGCTGAGGATGGCTGGGCACAGTTCCTGGTCAATCGAGTGCGAGCTTGAGGGAGAAAGAGTTTTCCGAGCTGTGAATGACCGATTTGCTCAGCGCAGCCCCAAACATAAAAAGCAAAGCCCCGAAGGTTCGCGGCTTCGGAGCTTCTATTTTCGCCTCCATCCCTTAATGAATGACGAACTTGTCGGCGAGAATACCAGCGATGTGTCATTGATTCACTACTGCGATATGGGGATTGTGTTCGATGGGCGGGACGTCGACGAGGGGGCCAAAAAGTCCACGTTTCGTGCACCTGTTCTTGGCTGATAACTGTCTGACATGAAGAAGTTGTCACTCGGGCGTCATCAGCACCGCTAACGTCATGTTGATGAACTCTTCATTCTTGCTGATCGTTGCCAGTGCTCCGCGCACATTGTCTCCAATATCATCCGACCCTCGCTGCTCGACCCAAAGCGTGAGTTCCATGATTGCGGCTTCGAGGGCTACCTGGTTTTGATTGATTTTGAAGAGTAGCGAAGGGAGTAGGTCTGCGTTCGACATTGTGATTCCTCCGTGGAAGAGGTCAGCGTAGCAGGCGGGTGCAGCTCCTGGCTCAGGGGTCACTGTTTCCAAATTGGGAACTCATCCTGGAAGCTCAGAATAGGGGCTGAGATGTGTATCGGCTCGTTGGGTACTACGCGATGCGAGCATTCCCAACTGCCTCGGATGTTCAGCATTCAATGTCTCACGTGTGGTCTCCATTGCTATGAGCCGGCAAGCCGTTCTCGCCTGTAGCTTCTCCGTGGCACGTTTTACAGATCCGGATAATCATCAAGCTTAAGGCTTGGAGCACCATCGTCCTCCGGCTCGCGTTCTGGCTTATGAATCAGTCCAGCTTCAGCATCTGCGCGCATCTGCTCGAGCTCTTTGTGAAATGCCTTGTCCTGAACCGTGGGTTTGCTGGTATACGGTTTTCGGTCAGGTACAGGCTGGGCTGCATAAGTCGTTACCTGAATCGTTAGTTGATGGTGAGATCAAGCGTTCAAAACTCTACGCTCCATGGGCGAGAAGACCGACAGACTGTAATAACGAGTTTTCATCTTTTGCATTATATTAAATGCAGTATGAACGATAGTGGGTGCGATTGTTCAGTGAGCTGGAATTTGTTAGTTTTTATTCAAGTTTGACCGGCAGCAAGCCGATTACATATTTATGTGATCTTGCTTGGTGGATGATTCATGGCGGTTAAGAACTTTGATGAAAACAAAGTCGTCTTTGTGGTCGAGCACTCGATGAAGCGGCACGGTTGTACTGATGGAGCGTACTTGGCATCGCTCGAAGTGATAGATGGCCAAGTGTCATTTCTCATTGACGATTCCGAATATTGCTTCACCGCGCAGCAGTGTGCTGAGGTGTCTAAAAGTCTGGCGAAGATGTTATTGACCTACTCGAACCTCGGAATATGCGAAGGTAGTGCGGAATCTATATCGCGATTGGCAACCTATGCTACCTGGTATCAATTGATCCAATCGCGAACGTTATCGACTAAACGTGATTCCTTGCAAATTTATGAATCAAGGAACAAAGGATTTGAGTTCTGCGCATCAGGGTCTTTTCGGCGCCCAGAATTTCCTCACTGCGAGCCTGACTATTACAAGCTCGTGATTGCTTTGGATGATGATCTCGATCTTCCATGCTTGGGCATTGACGATAGGACATTCCGGCTCAACTTTGAGGAAGCGTTCTGGCTTGTGGAGCAGCTATGGGTTGCTGGGTATCTGGCGGCTCAGATCGAGCAACCGACTGTCTCCACGGTGTATGCTCCGTATTTAGACGAAGACGGCCATCTCGTATGCTACTAGCTATTAGGACGGGGCCGTGGGGGACTGCAGGTACGATGTGTGGCTAGTCGAGGCACTTCTAAATGTCGCTGCTTCGGGCCTCATGGCCCGGCTCGACGTAAACCCTGAACGGCAATGCTGCCCGAAGCATCTGTCGTATCTGCCAAGCTGCATCTTGACGATCAGAGCTACCAAATCTCGTGCAAATCCGGAAGAAGCTCCCTTACAAACCAGTCTGGTAAGGCGATCTCAAGTGTGAGGAGATCAGATGGCGGACTCACGACCAGGCCGATGTCGATCAACCTGCCGACTTGATTGCTTGCTGCTTCAGACTGAAGCCCAGTAAAGGTATTGAACTCAGAGCGAGGAAGCGCACCCTGAATCAACAGCGCCAGGAAAGCTGGTGCAATTTCTGCTCTGATCCCGGCCTCTGTTAAGCGTGAGTTTGTGTTGAACGCATTCGTAACAGACTCACGAAGCTTGCGGCGATTCAGGGCAGCAGTCATGTAGTCGACCTCTTCATGGCAGACATCAAGCATGAACGCGATGAAGCCGAGAAGGGCTTTGTCTGTTCGCTGGAAACCACCAGAAGGTTGTCTCCCTTGCGTGCCACCAGTTAGGCCCAGTGCAGCCTGATACTCCTCCCGTCTACGAGCTATGCCACGAGGCAGCGACCACAAGTGCGGATGCAGTCCGATCTGAGCGAAATGCATATGAACGATCAACCTCGCCACAGCCCCATTACCGTCAGATAGCGGTTGAGTTTGTACTAGGTGATGGTGGTGGGCTAGCGCCGCAATGAGACGTCGACGAAGCTCGGTGATTTCCCTCAATATGGACTGCGTGCTAGCCAAGTTGGTTGCGTCTTCTAGCACCTTCAGGTCAGTGTTGTACCCGTCGATGATCCTCGAGTACTCAGCGTCAGAGACCTTCAGCTGTCTGCTCAAGCATGCTGCACTTTCAGGTGCGAGCAGGCCGGCAAGGAAAGCTGTTTTCGTTACAAGCACGTCTGCTTTCGCCAGTATCAACGGAGGAATCGATTCGGGCAGGGACGGAATAAGCCATTGATCAGCGGTCATCTGAGATATCTATAAAAGGATATTGTTTCATTCATCATCCGCCATCACCGATGAGTTTGGGTCGATATTCGATTCGGGCCGGCTGCAGGCCACGTAAACCGGGCCGCACACCAAACTCCGGTGGTTGCTTCGGCCAGGAAACGCTCAGCAAATTCCGGTCGGCGTACACAGAATTCCGGTGCCCTATTTCGATCCGGTGCCAGAGATGCTGCTGATGGAGGGTGGGAGATAAAACCCCCGATATTCGATTCGGGCCGGCTACGGGCCACGTAAACCGGGCCGCTCACCAAATTCCGGTGGTCGCTTCGGCCAGGAAACGCTCACCAAATTCCGGTCGGCGAACAAAGGATTCCAGTGCCCTATGTCGATAGTTTGGTTTGTTGCACGCCGAACGGTGCCAGATATCCGCAAAGCAAAGCTTGACCCTACACCGATTTCAACTCTGTCAAATACCTTGATCGTAGAGATTAGTCACAGCGTAGCCTTCGATAGGCTTTAGGGTCAGCTTGATGAAGTCTCCGTTCTTCCACTTTCTCTTCTTCTGCTTGATCTGAGGAATAAACCCTTCGACAAGCAGAACCCTTTTTGGCAGCCTGATTACCTGACCGAAAACCGCAACCGCCCCATGTTCGCTTTCAATGAATCGCAAGGTTCCTGGACTGTTTGCCCCCAAGATTTCAAACTGATCGATGCTGTCATCATAGATCACATCGACGATCATCGGCTTTGTTAGATTTTCCCTTGGAACCTGGCCTTGATTCTCTAGGATTCGGCGAATGTCTTCGAGATTAGTCAATTCCTGACTGTCGAACGTGATGTCTTTGGTGAATGTGATTGGCTTTTGAAGCAGCATCGAAACACTGCGTGCTCTCGTTGTGTAAATCATGAAGGCGTTGAGTACTTGAATGTCATCTGCACAGGCTTTGAAATCACCTGTGCCACTGAAAATAACGTCGCCCTTGTGCTCCATGATTAGTGAGAGCTCCCAGCCGTCTGCCAGGCGTTGGTAAAGTTTTGCCACCTTCGATAGGTACGGAAGGGAGGCCAGTGGTCGCTTCTCCCATTGGCCAAGGTCGATATGCATGGTGATGGTTTGAGGCGAACCATCCTCTACAAGGTTTTTATTGAAGCCAACGGTGAATAAACCCTCAAAGGCTTTGCCCTCAAACTGCATCGACTTTTTGCCGGCAGTAATCTCGCCCGTCACCACTGTCACGTGGTCGACCAGATTGGTTTTCGGATCAACGAGTTCGATTCGGGCAGATGCAGTGCGGGTTGACGGGCTAAAGACCATCTTTCCACCCACCTTGGCGTCTTCGGTAAAAAGGTGAGAGAGAAGATCAGATCCATGGACGGAAGCATCTAGCAGATCAATCTCAAACTTCTTACCATGATCGAAAAGATTCCTGAACCCCTCTGCGTACCCTTTGTTTGGCGTCGTGCTTACCTGGAGTCGGACGTTTACGGTTTCCTTGGCCTTGATCTCGATGCAGGGCTTGCCGTCGATAAGGTGGGATGTGACAGCAAAGCGATGATCTAGCCGCTCAAGGAACTCTTCCTGATCACGGTGGGCTTTAGCAATCGCCTGTGCAAGGTTGAGCTTAGGTTGCCTGTTATCCAGGGCCTCAATCAACTTGCTTATCGTATCCTCAGAGCGCTCAGGCCTTTTGCCCAGTGCCTCAGTGGCCCTATTACCAGCGGCTACCTTCCATTCAAAAAGCCGTTCTGCGGGAAACAGTTCAACGTCTCTGTCGATCATGATCGAACAGTTCGAGCACAGCCAGAGACCGTTATCTATGTGTATCCGCTCTTCCCGAGTCATTCCTGCGAGATAGCGTTTTCCACCTGGTGCTGCGGCATGAATGTGAGCCGCCACGCCAATGCTCGTGACCTTGTCACTACCGCACGGAGCGGCGGTAGGTACTAGGCAATCGGGGTTTGAGCAAACTTCGCCCGCTCGCTGACGCATAACTGTGATAGTAGATTGAAGGAAATCGTCCCGGTTCTTCTTGGCCAACAGTGCTATCCATCCCTATGCTCAATAAGGTGGATTATACCGATTAAAATTTGACCTGACCCCCTAGGAAAAGCCCAAGTAACTTCGGGCGCTTTCGTCAACCCCGAAGGGTGCTTGCCACCTGTCAAAACTTGCCTTTACGTAATGGCATTTTGGTGCTGAGAACGTTAGTCTCCAGTTTTCACTTCATCAAGGACGACCATGAACAAGCTCATCGTAGCAATTGGAATGTGCTTCATCCTCGGGGGCTGCGCCACTTCCCACTACACCGCTGGCCGAGACTTCTCCTCGGAAAATGTGACTAGGTTAGAGAAGGGGAAGACGACAACTACGGAGCTGAAATCGCTCTTTGGTGAGCCTTACACGAAAAGTGCTGTAAGTGAAACCGACGAGAAGTGGATCTACACATACACGAACGGCTCAGCTCATGCGCAAAGCTATATCGTGACGATGAAGGTTACGACAACGGGTACTCAGAAAACTCTGGATGTCCTGATCAGAAATGATGTCGTCATCAACTACACCTTCAGCGAAGGCCCATCTCCTGGTTCGAGTGTAGCCACCCAGTAACGTACAATCTTTTGCGTTAGAGGCCCTCACATTAAGTGGTGAATGGAAGGCGAATGGTGCTGATGGAGGGTGGGAGATAAAACCCCCGATATTCGATTCGGGCCGGCTACGGGCCACGTAAACCGGGCCGCTCACCAAATTCCGGTGGTTGCTTCGGCCAGGAAACGCTCGGCAAATTGCGGTCGGCGTACACAGGATTCCGGTGCCGAGGCCGATTGCACACCGAACGGTGCCAGAGAAGCTGCTGATGGCGGGTGGGAGATAAAACCTCCGGTATTCGACTCGGGCCGGCTGCGGGCCACGTAAACCGGGCCACTCACCAAATTCCGGTGGTCGCTTCGGCCAGGAAACGCTCAGCAAATCCGGTCGGCGTACACAGGATTCCGGTGCCCTATGTCGATCCGGTGCCAGAGATGCTGCTGATGGAGGGCGGGAGATAAAACCTCCGATATTCGACTCCGGTCGGCTGCAGGCCACGTAACCCGGGCCGTACACCAAATTCCGGTGGCTGCTTCGGCCAGGAAACGCTCACCAAACTCCGGTCGGCGTACACAGGATTCCGGTGCCTTGTACCGGGATACATCCGTGCTTGAAGCGCTTTTCATTCGCCCCGGTTACCTTTCGAATTCCTCAAGCGGATAGCGAGCGTGCTGCAGATGCAGCAGGATTTCCTGCACGTGCCACAACGACGATTACGGCGGGGAGAATTTGCTGGGGTAAACCTGTAGTTCATTGCACGGTTGGAGGTGAAAACCTGCTGCCAGCCTGAATTTGTAGGCTCGACACTTGGATAAACCTATAGGTTTGCCGCACGGTTGGAGATGTCGCTGGTTCGGGCCACCTGGCCCGGCTTGGTGGTAGGTTTTTCAGATGGAGGTGAAAGTGCTGTCATCGATCAAAGAATACCAACCAGGGCCCCAGATCCCAAAGAGCATTTGGATTACCTTAGGGCTGCCGTCACGCGGCTCCATGCTTCATGACCTGGTTCGCGAAGGACTGCCTTTCGAATACCTTGAACGGATAGCGAGCCTCTTGCAGGTGCAGCGCGGGGTTGTCTCCAAAGCTATTTGCATGTCTCCCACAACGATGGCCCGTAGGGCGAAAGCAGGGCGGTTCGACACCGTAGAAAGCGACCGCCTGGTTGCATTGGTAGTTCTGTTTGACGAAGCCCTTTCTCTCTTCGAAAACGATAAGACCGCAGCAACGGAATGGATGAGCTCGCCGGTTCGAGGGCTCGGGTCGAAGCGTCCAATCGACATGCTGAGGACGAGGGTGGAAACGAAAGCTGTCCTGGATCTTATCGGCCAGCTGGAGAGGGGAGTTCTTGTGTGAGACTCGGCAGGCGGACTATTTGATGGGTTCCATCATCCTGGCGTCCTCTGACAATCCTCAGGCTGACGAATACCCCATCAGGTTCTAACGCATCTCCCTATGCGCTGCTAGGTGCTGCATCTCGGCTGTCCATAGTCGTAAAAAGCGATGCCAATCTCTCGCATAACAGCCTTGCCGCAATCGAGTAGATCCGATACTCGCTTCTTCGAAACGAGTTTTCCATGGTTCTGGTATGTGCTCGTCAAGCATGACTACGAAGTGGGATCCGCTGACTCCTTCGATCTCGGTTTCTGGAACGCATTCTCGTAGCTTATCAACCGAAATGGCGACTGCATCGCCAATGGGGTCGTCACGATCTAGCTGCTCAATTTCATCAAGAATCGCGAGGAGCTGTATTGCTTGATCAGAGCCAGGATGCAGCCTTTCTAAATCCCATAATGCATAGCGCCGTTTGCGTTCGCGCTGCCAGAGACGATTCGTGTCAATCATCGTTGTTGTCCGCCATTCCAGGCCTCAGTGATTTCGTCTATTCGATCCGCAATCTGAGGCGTTTTTGATAGGACAAGGCAGCGCGCATTGCCGACAAATTCCTCGATCAGATACAACGAGTCGCCGACATCAAGCTCCAACTCTTGCAATGCCTCATCGGGAATTCGAATCGCACCGTCACCATCCCATTCTTCGATCACGATTCTCATAGGTGGCTTTCTCACGGGTGGTCTCCATTGCCTTTGGTTCGGCAGGCCATTCAATCCCCTTAGAAGCTCGGCGACACCTTTTACAAATCCGGATAATCATCAAGCTTAAGGCTAGGAGCGCCTCCGTCCTCCGGCTCGCGCTTAGGCGTATGTATCACTCCAGCTTCGGCGTCTGCACGCATCTGCTCGAGCTCTTTGTGAAATGCCTTGTCCTGAACCGTGGGTTTGCTGGTGTACGGTTTTCGGTCAGGTACAGGCTGGGCTGCATAAGTCGTTACCGCGTCTGGATCGTGCTGCAGCTTTTCTTGAACTTGCGATTCCAGCATTGCACGGAGCGCGTCTTTGTCGGGACGTTTAAGCAATTTGTAACTCCTATTCGGAAGCCAAGAACTAGCTATTCGATTGGTACATTGAGCAGCATGCTAAGAGTCCAGCGAGCAGTCGCTCAAGCTGTTCTCACTCCCAGGTGCTAAATAGTTCGACAGGATCGGCTCCGTCGCGCTGCAAGAGTTCGAGCGTCCCGACTCTACCATCAGGCGACCTGCAGTACTCGCAGTAGTCTAGGGTGTCACAGTCATTGAAGAAGGTGAGTAACCAGCCATCAATCTCCACGGGCATGAGGCCGTGGTAGATCTCGCTCCCGGACTGGATGGAGCTTCGCATCATGATGCGTTTGCCGAGCGCGACGTCCGTCAGCATCTGGTAGACCTCGCGGGCCGGTAGGAGAGGGGTCGTGTTCAAAGTGTTCTGCGCTCGCGTCGTCGCTTGCCCATAGCCAGGCTGCGGTATGAAGTGGCGTGAATGGAGAGGTCGCGCCTTCGGGCAAACCAGGCCCGGCTAGCCTTACAAACTCGAAACCTATCACTCTGGCGACATCAGCACCGCAAGCGTCAGATTGATGAACTCCTCGTTCTTGCTGATTGTGTTCAAAGCGCCGCGAACGTTGTCGGCAACCTCCGCTGATCCTCTCTGTTCGACCCAGAGCGTTAGCTCCATTATCGCGGCTTCGAGGGCTAGCTGGTTCTGATTGATCTTGAAGAGTAGGGAAGGGAGCAGGTCTGCGTTCGACATTGTGATTCCTCCGTGAAAGAGGTCAGCGTAGCAAAAGGTCTGAAACAGTCGGGTACGGTTGCGACGCTGTAGAGTCTTGGCTGACCAGTTGAGCCTTGCGGGCGTCAACACAGCTCTTCCGCGCGGGGCCGAACTACCGTTTTACTCTATCTGCTCAAAGCATTCAGATGCAGAGCGAGCACGGTGAGGGTATGAGGCTGTTAGCTCCTGCTCATTCAGCGGGAATCGCTTTAGTTTAAAAGTGCCGTGAACCTCTCGCATCTCGTACAGCTTGACCGGTTTGTCCCGTCCTTCTAATGCCTTAATCACCGAATGCTTTACCGAGTTCATACAACGTGTGCCAAACGTCACTTCAGCGAGCTCCAGTGGTGAGTCTGCGAGTCCACGATGCCCTATTAGTCGCCATTCCTTCTCATACCTCCAATCCCATGCTTTGCGCAGCAATGCCGCAGCATCCACCTCGTGGCGCGCTGTTTCGTCTGCATCGAGCATTGCTGCTACCTTGCTTGCCTCAATGAGCCGACTACCACCGTACTGAACCTTATGAAGATTTTGCTGTACATCTAGAGGAACCTCGTAGCCGATACAAAGACCATGGTGTTGGTCGCCATAATGACTCCACATAAGAGGGCAGGAGTTTCGTTCCGCGAGTGAAAGCACACCCCTGCCGTATGCCTTAAGGAGCTCATCCTGTAGGCGGTACGCCAAGAGCTGGAGCTGGGGGCCAGGAGGCGCAGTTGTGAATTCGGGATTGGTTGCGTTGTAGGCTATGTCAGCAATGATGCGTTCAGCTTGACGCCTGCTGTGTCGCTCAATGTGATCCATAGTTTTGGGGCCACGATACATTATCGACCTAACAGCGGCTGTCATCTCGGTGGCAATTCGGTTCTCTATTATCTTTCGGAGTGTTTGTTCGAGTTGGTCGATGGGCAGGTCTGGATGAACGCATGGCTTAGTATCAAGTGGGTCATTGAATGACGCGGGATCGGCGAAGTAGACCTTGTCCGACACCAGTAAGTCGATAGTTAACGCGCTGAATGCTCTGTACTTGTATAGCCGTTTGGGAGTCCCCATCCTTGCTTCCATTTTTCTCAGCGCTCCTAGCGTGTTTGCATTTAAGTCCGACGTGGCTGGTTCAAAGAGGTGCCTTCTAGCTTCCTCATTTGTCCTCGGCGCTGCCTCATTTCTCGCTATTCCAAGCTTCAGTGAGCTCGTCATACCTCGGTATGAGGACTTGCCGACATCCGTGGAAACTAGCGTTGATTGTTGCAATCACTCCTTCGAGCTAGGCCCATCTCGACGTAACACCTGCATACCTTCAAGGCCTATCAATTTACTCAGCCAAAGTCAGATTCTGCGCAAAACCGATTGCAGTAGAGATATCCAACGATATTGAAGCAAACGACTTCATCAATAATGACTCCGGTAATGCCCAATCCCATTTCTCCCGCAGCATATTCTCTACATCTGCAAGAATCGAATCGAGATCGTTTGCATCCAGGTCACCTACTTCCTTGAGTGCGGCCAGTATCCGATGGATGTTGGCGTCAACCTCAATCGCCAAGCCCGCGTTGTCACACGAAAGGCCCACATGATTGAGTAACAGGCGCAGTGCATCGTTGGCGTAATCACCCAGCCAGCTGATTAGATAGCATTTACCGCCAGACTCAATGACGTAGCGTTCACCAAGGCCTAATGCGTTAAACGTCTTGCGAGCTTCGTCGAGCAACGCTTGGGCATCGCGATCAATGAATGGGCAGGGGACAGGATCTGCCAAGACGGCTCGCATTTCTTGGCGCACGTTGTCATGCACCATCGCACCCAGACCATCGAACTGAGGAGGGGCACCACCTCGTGCGGCGGAAACAATGATGACTTTGGCTTGGAGATCAACATCACGAACCTGCCACCTTCGGCCTCCGAAGATAATGCGTTGATCTTTGGTCAGCGGCCGGCTTACGGGTACTGAACCAAGCGCTTTCCCGTCGCACACCAGTCGGAATTCCTCATCACTGGTGAATGCGCTGTAGAACTCATAGTGGTTGATCAGGCGCTCTCCAACTGTCCCTGGAAGCAACAATCCCGAACTTTCCTGAACGATGAGTTCATGCTCCCCTAGCGACTTAAGCAGCTTGATGAAGTCTGACCTCTCGACGTTTTGGAATGCTCCTTCAGCGATAAGGCTTTTCCAAAGATCAGCAGCGGAAGCGCCACCGCACTGAGCAATTATGGAGAGGCATTGCTGAACGAGAGTGGAGGCATGAATACCCTGAGCCCGGGGAGGTTCAAACCACCCTCCAATTAAAAGACGAACCATGGCAATGGTCTGAACCAATCCCTGGCGCAGCTGATCTGAAATGCTCGATCCATCTTTGAGTGGAGACTCCTTGCAGTAAACGCGCAAGATTGCGTTTTCCCCCGGGCGTCTGCCCGAACGGCCCAGTCTCTGGCGCAAGCTCGCCACCGATGGTGGGGCGCCAATTTGCACCACTGTCTTGATGCTGCCGATGTCTATTCCAAGCTCAAGCGTCGTGGTGCATATGGCCGATGCCGCCTGATTACCTGCCTTGAGGGCATGCTCAGCTTGCTCCCGCAGGTCTTTCGAAAGGCTGCCGTGATGAGGCCAGAACTCATTGGGCAAACCATCATTCTCACAGCGCCTACGCAATTGGTCTGCATACCATTCAACCTGCTGCCGGCTGTTTGGGAAAATCAGATTATTGCTGCCGCGCAATACCTTGTAGAGATGATCAGCGATAGCGAAGTCTGGGCTTGCTTTGTTTTCCGTTTCGTCTTCATCGCCTTCCTCATTAGAAGGCTGGACGGGAGCCTTTCTGAGCTCATTCATGGGCGGCTGGATGTAGCCGCGAATTTGCACCTGGAGTGTCTGGTTTGAGTTTTTGGACTCAATGACAGTCACCCCGTCGACGCCTCCTGAGCGCAGAAACTCTGACGCCAACGTCATATCGCCGAGTGTGGCCGAAAGCCCAACCCTGGGGAGTCGACGCCCGGCAACGAGCTCTACACGGTGCATCAGGGACTGAAGCTGTTTGCCTCGCTCACTTCCAATGAACGCATGCAGTTCGTCCACGACGATATAGCGCAGATTCTGGAACACCCCGGCAAGACTCGAGCCTCGATTGACGAACAGCGCCTCAAGCGATTCTGGAGTGATCAGTAGCACCCCTTCAGGCGACTTCAGGAAGCGATGTTTTTTGCTCGATGAAATGTCTCCATGCCAAGCCACTACAGGAATTTCAAGCTGCTCACAGAGTCGGCCTAACCTGTCCCATTGATCATTGATCAAGGCCTTGAGCGGGCTGATGTACAGCACCGAACCGGGCGGGTCATTGATCTTGAGTAAATTGGTGAGTATGGGAAGGAAGGCGGCCTCGGTTTTCCCCGCCGCGGTTGCTGCGGCGATAATGACATCCTGATCGGCATCGATCAGCACAGGCACAGCCCTTTCTTGGGCGTCGCGCAAGGACGTCCAGCCTTCAGCCCAAATCCATCGCTGGATTCGGGATTCTAGCTGGTCGAAGCCCGATGATTCAGAGTGTGAAGGTGGCAAGTTCATCGTCCGCGTCGACTTTTGTATCCTCGTCACCACCCAAGTCCTTCGCCACCTCGACAGCCCCAAGCAGGGTGCGCCAATCTGCTCCAGGGTTTTGCTCCAGAATAGCCAGCAGGTTGATGAAGGCTGTGATCGTCGTGCGCGGCGTACGGAAGTAAGCTTCACCCAGGCGCTGGTTGCAGTGCGCCATGAATAATGGAAGCGCTTCGTCAGGCAGTAAGTACTTTTCAGCATCGCCACCGGCATAGACGTGACGGAGCTTCTGAAGCAACACGTAGAAGTCTTCTGGTGTGAGGCTGGTGAGGCGTATGACCGGCCCCGAAAGATCCACCAGTCCTGATTTGGCAAACGAGTTTTCGGCCAGTCGCGATTGCAGGGCAGGGTAACTAAACAGCCCTCGGCGAGTGTCCATCAAAAACTCGGGGGTGCCACCCAGGACAAATCCAAGCCCCTCAGCGGATCCCTGCAGTGAGTCATTAAGGATGCGCAGGATCTGTTCATAATTGGCATTGCGTGCCTGTGTGTTGGCCAATTTGTAGAGGTTTACCAGTTCGTCGAGGCAGATCATCAGGCCGCCAAAACCTGCGAGTCTGACGAATCTCGATAGCAGCTTGAGCTGATCGTAGACGGAGGCATCATCAATGATGGTTCGTACACCTAGGGCCGCTCGGGCATCGGTCTTGGTTGTGAACTCGCCACGCAACCAACGAATCGCATCAGCCTTGAGTTGCTCGTTGCCTTCCTCGAAACCTCGGCAATAAGCTGCGATCACTTCAGCGAAATCATAGCCGTTGACCATCTCGGTTAACTCAGCCAAGTGGGTTCGGATGACAGTCTCGCTGTCTGTACCTGCCGCCTTGGCTTCTATTTTGGCTTGCGAGATAAATTTCTCAACGATGCCTTGCATGGCCCCACCGTCGGGCTTCGTGCGTGTAGACATGTTCTTGGCCAGCTCGGAGTAAAGCGAGCGTGCCTGGCCGCCGGTGGCGTGTAGCCTGCGATCTGGGTTTAAGTCAGCGTGCATGGTTACGAGTTTTCGCTCCATGGCAATGGCTCGAACCAAGTTCAGAAAGAACGTCTTGCCTGCACCGTATTCGCCAATCACCACTCGAAATGCCGATCCGCTTTCGACTAGGCGATTGACGTCTTTGATCAGTGCATCGAGTTCGCCCACCCGGCCGACCTGAATCAAGTGTTGACCGACGCGAGGAACAACGCCAGCACGCAATGATTGGATAACCGCGTCGCGATCCTTGGCTCTGATAGTGCTCATAGGGCTAACTCTTCCAGAATGTCTGTATTGATTTCGATGGGATCATCACCTTCGGTGACGGGCATGTCGAAACGCTCAAAAGCCATGTCGTTGATTTGTTCCAGGGCACCATCGAGCATCAGTTCCATGTCGCTGGCGGCGGCTTCAAGTTCGGATCGGCTCCATTCAGCACGCGAGATTAACAAGCGCAGGAACGCAGAATGCTCCAGATCGAGACCGGCAACGTCAGCACTCGTTTCTGTCGCCGACTCCACAGCCTCAAATGACTGTTCCGGTTCATCAACCTGGTCGTCAGTGAATACCTGGGCGAGGAGGGCCGAAACTTCTGCCGTTTCACGTTGCAACTCAGCAATTCGCTCGTGATCGAGCACGAAGCCTTGCTTCGCAATGGCAGCTGACACTATTCCGGACTCGGATAGAGAGGAGCTTGTTGCAGGTTTAGCGGGGGTAATACTCGTTCCGGATGCAGCCAGGTGAAGATCGCTGTACAGCAGCTGACTATCCAGTTGCAGCGCCTTGTAAACGCGCTCAAGAAGCTTCACTTCCGATGGACTGACGATGCCATCAGCTTGCGCAAGGTGGGCCAGGAAGCTGGCAATCGTGCGCTTGGCTTCGACAGTTAATGGATCAAGTTTTTTCTTCAGGCTTGCAAGCGTCGGTGGTTGCTGGATCTGGATTTGCAAGTGCGCCTTGAGACGTTTGCGATGGGCAATACTCAGGTGACTCCAGGAGTCGATGTGCTGAGCAAGCAATGTGACCTCTTCATTGGAAGTGTCGCCATCCGCAGATGCGACTGCGCTGGCCAGATCAAGTGTGACTGAGGCCGCGTTGTAGGCCGCTGAGGCCCGCAGTGATCCATCTTCGGGCTGGGTTACGAACAGCGCGATACGATCTTCAGCTTTCGGAGTCCTGCTGCCAGCGAGCACATCGGGCTCCATGCCGATATGAAGCGATTCCAGTGCACGGGCAAGGGCGAGAACCTTGTCACGAGACAGTGCACCAGCGCTCTTGAATCGACCCGCGAGTTCGCCAAAGCTCATGACAATCAGATCATCACCGATTTTGGTTTGAAGCTCATCCAGCTCCGTACGGGCTGCGGTTGGCCAAAGGGTAACCGGAAGTTGTAACAGACCCTCAAGGGCTTCTGCGCTCTCAGGGTTTCGGCCTAGATAACGGCTAAAGGGTTCAAGCTCACTAGTGCAAAGCTCCACCAGCAATTGCAGGATTTTACGTGTTCCCGAAGTGGCCATGACATCAGGAATATCACCCAGGCTAAGCGAGGGGGCCATTAGCACAGCAGAGGCTGCGCGATAGCTGGTTTTAAGCTTGGTCTTGTTCTGCGCCAGGATGAGTCCCGCAGGGTGGGAGCTTTCGTATTTCAACTTGAACAGCGTTGAAAAGACTTCTTTGCAGCGTGTCACCGGGGTGCGCTTGCTGATGTTGGGGTCGGCTAGTGCCCATGCCAATGCCCAATCGGCGCCGAGTGGTCGCTTGTTGGACGCGTGTTGCCCTAAACCTATGCGCAGCGGCAGTGGCATTTCGTAGCTGTAAGCAGCAACCTTAGGAGGCGGGCCAAGGTAAAGGTTTGGATCAACCGTGGTGTTACTCAGGTAATCCAGAAAGCCTTCTGCATATCCCCTGAATGATCTGTTGTCCCCATAGATACTCAGCAGTCGCTGGACTTCTTTGACGATCAGTGGAATCTCAGCCTTCAACTGCGGATCGCTTACAGCATCAACGAGAGCCCGGCGCTCAAGGCCATAGAAAAACAAAAAGACATAGCCGGTGTCTGCCAGCGGATCACTACGTCCGCTCTCTAGCCACTGCAGGTATCCGCGCCGAGCCTCTGGCGAGATGGAGTGAAAACTCGGCCAATAGGACATCAACCGCTCTTCGATGTCGACGTACGACTTGGCTATCCGCAGTTTTGGATTGATCAGTGACGGCTCTTGCGCATCGTATCGACCCAACGCACTTCCTACATAGAGCATTCCGCCGGGAAGAGAAAAACCAGACACAGTGACCGATTCGCCCGCCGGCACCCAGCGAGTATCGGATTTTTGTTTGCTTGCATCTGGAATCTTAAAGGAAGGGGAAGGGGGGGAGCCGAGTTGGACGGTATAAAATTCGGAGGTTTCTTCAGACATATTGCTCAACGAAACCTCATGCATGGAGAAGGCTACGTCTTTGCTTCGCGGCTCCCGCAGGTGCGTTGTCACTGAAGCAGACTTTTGCAGCTGTTCAAGCTGTCGTTTAGTGCGAGTGGCTAAAAACCACATAATGGCGCCGATGCACGCGACGATGCCAACAGCGATCCAGGCGTTCTTCGGGATCGAAGCGAGTGCACCAAAAGCCAGTGCAATAATAATCAGGATGCCGGTGCCGCTGGAGTTTTTTGCCTTCTTCCTTGCCATGAGTCATTTCAACCTTGAAAGATGGGGGCTGGCGTAATGGCAGTATCCGACAATTAAATGGCTTGAGCCATGGGGCTCGCAGAGCTATTGATCGGAAAAATGCCTTCTAGATGGACGCCAAAAACACCGCCCATGATGCTGGCCGCATATATGCACTGATCGAGCTATAGCTCATAACCACTGCGAACGCTCACGTCTGCAGTTCTGAGCTCTCGAAAAAATAGTCCGAAGTGCAAGACATCAACACTACTCATCACTCCCCATCAATGCCTTGAGCGCGGGCCGAAAGGGTACGACGGATCAGCGAGCTTCTATATCGCTCACCTGCCCCGCGCACGAAGCCTTGTATGGGGTGACTATCGTCGTAGGGGCGGTATAGGGAAGCCGGGCGCGCCGTGAGATACGCCGGATGTAGGCACTAAATGATGCCGAAAAGCGCCTTGATCCCATCCCATGTCCCGCCCGTAAAGATACCTTCGCCGGCGATCAATGCTGGGGCAATGATGACTTTCTTGCCGACCCAACTTAGGAAGTTGCTCAGCCTCCAAGAGCTCAGATGAGGCTTTGACTCGACATACCTCGCTGAGAGGCAGAAAGCTAAGGTCTGAGGAAGTATGGCTGCGAAAAGTCGCAAGCACAGTACTCTCGTGTCAGTGGATATCACCGGCAGCATATTAGGTGTTAGAGCGCTGCTGGAGTAGTAGATCCCCAGACCAAGCAGGAGGGGAAGCACGAGAAAAATCCCGACGTATTTAATACGTGTCAGTGATCGCTCAGCGCCATCGGCACGGTCTCGATGAGCCTGGATCTCGCTTGTGGCCGCACGAGCCTCCTGCAGGTGTTCTTTCAGCTGAGCTTGGGAAGTCTCCAGATCCTGAGCCCTTTGCTCAGCTATTTGCCGCTCGGATTCGAGATCAGCGATCTGCTTGGCGGTGGTGTCCTGCAGGCCTTCTACAGCAGAGCGGGCGGCCCGCTCCTGGAGCAAGTGTTGCTCCTTTTCTTCCAGTACGGCTTTGGCTTGATCAAGCTGTTGGGAAACGTCTCGGTGGTGGCTCAACAGCTCATAATGTACCAGCTCGAATACCTCCTGGTTGGAGGCTTCGATATTGCTGATCCGTGCGCGAAGCGCCCTATTGGTCAGCACCACGCGGATGGCGGACTCTGGGAGGTCTCCGACATTTTCGAATCTCGAAATTGACTCCAGCACCTTCAATGTCGCCCTTTCGTCTTCAAGATCGAACGATTGGAAGAAAAGCGGCAGGCGCAGGGAGTCAACTAGACTTTCCTCGAGCTCTGGGGAGCGAGGCACCCAAAACTGGATGAGCTGTACTAGGTTGCTTGGATGCAGTACCACCGGCAGCTTCGCGCGATTGGCTGCGCGTTTTGCTCGGTCGAAGCCAATCAGGCGCCAGTCGATGGAAACTGCCCAATACTCAGTTTCAAAAGGCGACTCATGATTGGGGAGGCGTCGGTCATTGACGGCATGCCATAGAACGGCGTCGTGCAGCAAAGCCTCGTACCCTTTGCGACGTTTCTCAGGGACTTCTTTTGTCTCCCGCTCAACCTCGTGCATCACATCGTCAATGACGTCCTGGCGTATGTGGTAGATGCTTGGATGAGCGTCGAGGACGCTTATTCCTTTTTCCTCTAGGATGAACCTAAGCTCATCGATGTAAGGGCGGAAGAAGTCGGCGGCAGAAAGATTTGCTGTCGAGGCTACAGTGCTGAAGAACTTTTTGGCGATGCTGGGTAGCGGCTGAGTCATTGCCACGCGGGACATTGCCTGAGTGACCCGTATACGCTCTATTAAGTGCAGCTGTGCGATGAGAACACGCTTGGCTTCATCCAAAGTGCTCGGCAGCACGTAGAGCTTTATATCCAGCTTCCCGTTGCTCTTGTGAGCCAAATCAACAAGCGATAACGCTGCTGCGTCAGCTGGGTTGTCGTGAAGCTGGAGCACTGAGAAAAGGAAATTGGTGTCCAACACCACTTTGATGGTTTTCACCTTACGTGCCTGGTTAATGGCAGCAAGGGTTTCAGGGTTGAGGCGGGTTGCCTCGGCAAAAAAGTAAGCCGTCATGAAACGGAGAATCTGGCTTCGACAGACCTGGTTTCCCGGGTTGAAGAAGAACATCAGCACTTTACGCAGACCCTCTCGGTTGTCGGAGTCCACTTTGTGGAAAAGGTTATTCAGCCAGTCGAAATCATTTTGCAGCTTGCCTCCGACTAGGAGCCGGAAGAGGTTGGCACCGCTGACGCGGATCGCTCGCGAAAGCGCTTCAGTGAAGTCTTTCCATACCCGCTCCGGATCAAGAGTTGGGCAATACTCCCGGCAGGTGGAAATGAAGTCCTTCTCGCACGCATCCTGCTCCGCATGAGCAGTGGCCGCCTGAGCTGAAAGTTCGTTGAAAGCGCGCTCGGTCAGCTTGTAGGCTGGGCCTGGCAAGATCGAAACAGTTCCCTGATCATGAAGTGTCTGCAATTGCCTTTCAAGCTCATCATCGGATCCCAGAGCCCCGGGAGCCTCAGCACGAATTGCGTCATGAAGCGCATTCAACCCCAGCGACACACCATGATTCTTCCAAAGCACGCCTTTTACGATCTGGCTGACGCCTTTTTTCCACCATCCAGACTCGTTCAACTCCACGTGGTGGATCAGTGACACGATGTCTGGAGAAAGCTGTCGGTTAGCCATGGTGGCCAACCTTTGCGAAATTCAATGCGCGTCGTCCCTTCACAGATGCTTCGTTATCTAATATCAAGCCCTCGACCGCCCCCACGCGAGTGGGTTGCCTGATCACGAATGGTACGAGGGTCTGTACTTGCTAAGCAATAGCATCCTGCCAGTAGTCGATGCCCCACCTTGTTAATGATATGGCAGATGTAATGGCCTTCTGAGGGTGATGGGATGGAACTGATAGCTTCCCCAGCAGAAGCTCCCTATTGGCTCAAGACCATGGTCAGGTCATATACCCTACTGGAGCGTGTCGTGAGTAGATCGATAAAACGCTCTATGGCTCTCTCATTTGTCCTCGGCGCTACTGTGCTGTCCGCTATCCCATGCTTCTGTGAGCTCGTCTATTCGATCCGCGATTTGAGGCTTTTTTGACCGGACTAGGCAGCGCGTGTTGCCGACAAATTCCTCTATCAAATACAGCGAGTCGCCAACATCAAGCTCCAGCTCCTGTAACGCCTCATCGGGAATTCGAATCGCACCGTCACCATCCCATTCTTCGATGATGATTTTCATGGGTGGCTTTCTCACGTGTGATCTCCATTGCGTCTAAGTCGGCAATGGTAACTTGCTTTTGCATACAGGCTCAGAGCGCAGCGAGCAGTCGTTCGAGCTGTTCACGCTCCTAGGCACTCAATAGACCTATAGGATCAGTCTCGTCGCTCTGCCAGGATTCAAGTGTCTCGATTCGGCAATCTGGCGACCTGCAGTGTTCGCAGTAGTTCTGGGTGTCAGAGTCATTGAATAGTGTGAGTCGCCAGCCATCAATCTCCACGGGCATGAGGCCGTTTGAAGGGAGCAGGGGGCCTCGATGCGAACTGTCTGGGGATTAAGTTCGTGATAAATTGAACGCGTTCGGCCTGCCGAAAGTGATCATTAAGCACTAGCGAGGTACCTACTGCTGAGTCAGTCAGGTGGCTTCATTGCAGCACTGCCCGCTTGCGCCCCAAGTTAGACCGCCATTCAGGATGAAAAATGGAAAACTTTGCTATTCCCTCGTACCTGATCTCTGCTATCGCTGACGCCGTTTCATCCTCCGAAACCCATGCGAGTCTCGATAGCCTATTCATGTACGCGAATGCTCCAGGAGATCCGCCCGAGGGGAGCAAGGCCGTAAAAGCTCTAGAATGGCTACGAAGGATCAATAAGGAAGGCGGTAAAGAAACCCTCTCGATAGTCGGGCGAATCATCGAAAAGTACATGGAGGAAGAGATCGAAGACACTCCGAGCCTTTTTGGCGGGGAAGCGATTATCAAGGAGAAGAAACTTAGGATCGAAAGGATTAAGCAAGCTTTAGGGCGCGCCAGCATTGTCTACACGAACGGCGGAATTCTCTCCAAAGGCGAAGGTCTAGCTACCAAAACTCTATCGGAGCTCATCAAGAGCCGGAACATCCAGGCGATCGACTTCGAATTCGAGCGTGCGTTGAAAAACATTGAATCAAGCCCGCGTGAAGCCGTGTCTGCGGCCTGCAATATTCTCGAATCAGTCTTCAAGGTTTACATCGAAGAGCACACTCATCTCACTATGCCCACCAAACAGGATTTGCAGGGTGTGTGGAAAATCGTCAGGGCAGACCTTGGGCTGGATGCATCGATCCTCGAGGAGCGAGATCTTCAAGAGATCGTTACGGGTGTCGTAGCCACCGTCAATGGGATCGGCGCCTTGCGCACTCATGCGAGCTCCGCCCACGGCGCAGGAAAGCGGCCTTACAAGCTTAAGCCCCGCCATGCACGGCTTGCTATCCATGCTGCGCATACCATCAGTGCATTCGTTATCGAAACTTGGGACGAGAAAAGCGCCCTTAAAAAAGGTCTGTAGAGCTGCTGCGGGCGGGAACATGTTTTTTACCGATCAGGTAGGCATCCACTGATGCGGCAGCAACTGGCCGAGGTTGTGTAAAAACGTCTTAGAGCAGGTTTGACGGTCACAACTAGAACGAAAACCGCGTTCCTAAGCAAATTTCAGGTCTACTAACTAGCCAAGCGCTGGCAGATTTTACGTAGCAACGCAGACTTCCAAACGGTGTCTGCGTTTTTACACACTCTGGGCCGATGTCACTCGCCCGCAGCGTGGGCAGCCGAGTCAACACGTCCTTAGGTAGGCACACGGATCATGCCCATTCATGCGCGCCGACTGGATCAGGCTCTTGATCGCAGCTACTCGCTGGGCCAATGCAGACTAAAGTCACCAAGTGCGTTGAATCAGCGAAGTACCTGTAGGTGCGAAAAAATGTTTTGTATAGGTACCGACGCAGGGTAAGTCCCCCAGTAACCTCCACGCATTCTTTCAAATCCTAGGTGATACCGAGTGACGACCGTTTCCTCTCAAGCTATTCAATGCTGTGAAGCCATTCTTCGCAAAGATATTGAGTACAACCGAGCACGCAATATCTGGCCAAGCGTGAACCGAATCATCGAGCGCTTGCTCGCCCGCAGCATTGAACTGCAGGAGGCCTACGAAGAGATCCATCAGTCACTTGCCCATCGTCCTCGTGCACTGGTCGCATTTTTTGATGTGTTCGTTCATACGCCCGTAGCATGGAACCCGGAAAAAATCCGAGAGGCTCGGAATGCCCGGAAGGAGCTTACAGAGGTTAACGAGCAAATCTCGATGGTTGCGAATGAGCTTGCGCACCTCCTGACGCGGCGTGACGAGCTGAAGGAAAGAACCAGCTTCAGTTGCGATACTTACTACCATGTCCTCGATGTCGTCGGCGATGCCTCGGAACATAACTACTTGTTCGAGTCTTATGTGAAAGACGAGTTGGATACTCTGCAGCATCAGTATGATCTGAAGTATTGGCCATCACTCAGTTCAGTTGTCGAGGCCATCGGTATCAATGCTGAGGGCGCTGAAGTCATAGCACGTGATCCAGCCATGGCAGCTGCCACGGAGAGCCGGCGTTCGGGGCTGTCCGATTTTTTGAAAGCGTTTTCCGCTCGAATAGAGGAAAACACCATTAGCCAGCATGGCTTAATCCCCAACGATTTCAGCCTTTCCGATAATGCCTTGGCGACGCTGGTCAACTGTGCTTTGAATCTGGATGTTGAAGAGTTGATCGACGCGAGTTTCATCAAACGCTTCCGCCAGCGCCAGCGTCAAACCAAGTCGACGTGATGGGTTACCCCAGATATGGGTTCGAATCGAACCAGGCCCGCCACACCGTTTGTAGTCACCAAGGCGTGAGTGCAGGCAAAAAGTTAATGGTGGTTGTAGCTCAGCTGGTAGAGCACGGGATTGTGACTCCCGTCGTCGAGGGTTCGAAACCCGTCAGCCACCCCATTTTCGCTCTTCCATGCCTTTGGCGGGGCACCTCCCCGAGTAACCCGCACCCACGCTCGCCCGTTACTATCATCGCAAGCTTATCCAGTCACGATATCCAGCAGGCCTTCAAGATTCATGGTTTTAACCTCATCCATCAGCTCGTCCACATTGAGCAAGGTGAAGTCGAGGAGTTCGACGATGTGAGTAAAAAGCTGGTGGTGATAGTGCTCCTGGACTTCGTCCCGCCAACCGCTCATGAAGTCTACGGGGATGTGCCTGCTATTGAAGGGGCTGGTTGGAATGAAAAACGGGCACACGATGTCGCTGTTGAGATCGAGGCCGCTTTTCGAAGCCGTTGCATGAAAATCCATGCTCATGAACCGAGGGCGGTGAAGAACCTGTAGCCTGGCCTTCAGTGCCCCTGAGTTGATCAGGCGCATTGTCGAGTCCATGTCGGTGAGACTTTCTACATTGGTTGGTACGATATAAATGTCGGGCCGAAACCGGTCGAGGAAACCATTTTCAACAGGAATGAGGTTATCCCCATCGACGTCAAGCGAATCTCTGACCAGCCCGCCACATACGTCGACGATCATCACCTCATTTGGAGCAGGGGTGTAGGCCAAGATTTCTTCAGGCTCGAAATCAGGGCACTTGATGTATAGGCTCTTCATCGAGTCGATAGAGTGACTCGCATACTTGCGATTTTCCGGGGTCGCGGCATAGTGAAAGCTGGTAGTGAGCCCGAAGGTAAGCTTTGAGATCGCTGCCAGGTTTTCTGCCACGGTGGTCTTGCCGACGCCGCCTTTCATGTTCGTGACAGCAATGACCACACCTTTATCCTCAGGGAAGGTCAACTGCGGCTTGTTGATCTCTCGAACCTTGGCCCTAACCCGTTCGGTCACCCAACCCATCAGGCAAGGATCGACAGGGTTGGTTCCATTCAGCCACCGACTGATGGTTTCTGGGGCTGTACGCTTCCCGTCTTCGCGCAATGCCGTGACCTGATCAGCGAGAGCAACTCCGGTCAGGTTGAGGCACTTCATGGCTTGTTTCAGCAAATCTGCGTTTTTCATAACTTGACCCATAATCAATATTTAAAACATGGTATTGACATTAGGTCAATATGTGCTGGAATGCAAGGGAGGAAACGTAGGTTGTTGAGTGGTTCAATCCCTGAAATGTTGCACCTTGTTGGCTGATCTATGGCGTAGGCTGCCCAACCGTGAAATGCGACTCAAATCAATCCTGTAAAACTCGCTGCAAGACTGCCGACTAGAGAGGTGCGATGAGTTTGTACGAGAAGCAAGCGCGTTATCGTCGTTTGCATAGTGAACAGTCCGCCTGGCGCTTGCTGCGTGCAGATTCGGCACCGATCATCCTGGCGTTCATCGACAGCCTGTTTGTTGACGAACAGGAGGTGTTGTTCGCACGGGCAAAAGCCGCCCTTGAGGCGGAGTTGCCGACCTGGCAGGAAGCGTATGGCATGCAAGACAACGCCAACTCGCACCTGCGCAACTGGATCCATGCCGGCTGGATGCGTGAGCATGATGACCACCTGACCCGTACTGACGCCTTTCATCAGGCACTGCGATTTGTCGAGGGTCTTGAGAGCAGGGATACCACGACATCTGCCACCCACCTACGCCGAGTCCAAGACGCTGTACGAGACCTAGCAGTCGCTCTCAACCCGAGTGCTGAAGAGCGTTTGCTCGTACTGCGTGAACGTTTGGCAGAACTGAATGAAGAAGTCTTGCGGCTGGAAGCAGGCATCGTGCCCGAGCTATCCAGTGCCGAACAGCGTGAGCGAGTACGCGGTGTCTACCAGATGGCCTCCGGGCTAACCGGTGATTTTCGCCGGGTTGAGGATGACATCCGTCAACTTGACCAGAGCATCCGTGTTCAGATGATCGAATCGGAAGGCGGTCGTGGCCTGGTCATCCAGAACCTTCTGGATAATGAAGAGGCACTTCTGCAGACAGACGCTGGTCAGGCGTTTGACGGCTTCTTCAGACTCCTCTGCGACGAGAACCGGAGCGTAGAATTCCGCGAGCAAATCCGGTCGATTTTGGATCGTCCGATTGCCAGATCCCACCTGAATGCACAAGAAATCCGTTTTCTCACACATCTGGTGCGTGAGCTGAGTCGCGAAAGTCAGCGGGTAATTTCGGTACGTCGCCGCACCCAGGAAAGCCTCAGGGCGTTTGTCGAGGCTGGTGCTCAGAGCGAACGCAGGGCAGTCGAGCAGGTGTTGCGCCAACTGGAAAAACTGGCCGTCACCTTTAAGGATCAAGACATTGGCCCACGCACCTCACTGAAGGTACATGTAGCCAGCGGGCCATTCTCGGTTAGCTCGCCATCGAGCATTCGACTGATGCAACCGCAAGCCAGCCTGGATACCAGCAAGGTGGTTCCGCAAAGTAACCAGACCACTGTGAGTGACACCATTCTTGAGTGTCTGGAGGCTGTGAAGATTCAGGAGGTGGCCGAAGCCATGCGCGACCTGCTCAAAAGCCAAGGGCCGATGAGTCTGGCTCAGATCGCCGAGTTGCGCCCTATTCAGGGCGGGCTTGAGGAGTTGGTCGCCCTTGTCCGCATCGCCAAAGCAATTGAAGCGGTTTCCCTCGAGGGTGTCGAGCATCTGGTGGTCGCTGACCGACAAGGCCAGACCATACGTGCCAAAATTCCGGTGCTACTCCTGAGCGCCGACCAGTTCCCGGAGAATTTAGAGAGCCTCCCCCTATGAACCGTGAAGCCCCAAACAACGATGCTTTGGCGCCGTCGCTCTTCGACACTTACCGCCAGGTGGCAGTCCCGGCCCTGGCCGCTACAGAACACCCGGAAGATGGACTGGCGGAGCAGGAGGAGCCCGGCGAACTTGACGAAGTGGCCGTCCAACCTGAATCAGAGGTTGTCCACGGCATCATGCCAGCGGAGGCTCGCCGGGCCCTGAGGCTGCTGTTGAACACGGGTGTTGTGCGGGCGGAAAAGAAACGCCTGGCTTTTGAAGCGCTGTGCCAGCACCAAGCACTCATCGCCGCTCATCTGGCCAACATGTTGCTGTGTATGACGCTAGACCAGAAAGCAGGCATTGCTATCCTGCTCGAGCAGGACTTGAGTGAATCCGAGTTCGAGGATCTGACAGACGAGGATGGCTCAAGCCTGGTTGGAAAACGCACCATGCCGCTTTACGACACCTTGGTGCTGCTGGTGTTGCGCAAGTACTACCAAGAGCGGGAAGTCATTGGTGAGAACAAGGTGATGATCGATGTCGACACCATCGCCGAACTCATGACCCCTTTCTTGAAGCTGACCAACAGCAGCGCTCTTGAGCGCAAGACCCTCAATGGCTCTATAGCCAAGCTGCGCGAAAAGCGCCTGCTGGCGAATGTGCGCGGCGACGGTGACCGATTGGAAATCACCCCGGTCATTCGGTACGTGGTCAATGCCGACTTCCTGAATACCCTCCTAAGCGAGTACCAGCAGCTGGCCGACCAGGGGAGTGTGATGGATCAACAAGAGGTAGAAGACGATGTCTGACATGACCAATACCAGCTTCGGCGATCTATTCTCTACAGGACAGATCCGCCTGGCGGAGATCTCGGTTTACAACTGGGGTTCCTTCCACGGGTTGCACACGGCAGTGATCGACCCTGAAGGCACCCTGATCACCGGTGATAACGGTGCGGGTAAGTCGACGCTCATCGATGCGCACATGGCGCTGCTCAACCGACCTGGGCAAACGTCATTCAACATCGCAGCCTCGCAAGGTGATCGTTCAGATCGCAACCTGATGTCCTATATTCGCGGCAATTACGGGACAGCCCACGACGGTTCCCAAACCCTCAACCTGATGAAGCGCGATGGCGCCACCATGACCGCGTTGCGTGCCCTGTACCGAGCCGACGACGGCTCCGAGATCACGCTGGTGTCCATGTTCTGGATTCGCCAGGCCGGCGCCTCCATGACTGACCTCAAACGTTTCTACCTGGTGGGTAAGCGGAATGTCAGTCTGGAAGTGCTCCTGCAGCAGTTTGGTTCCAACAACGTGCGCCAGCTCAAGCAGTATGTCGATGACGACCCAATGCTTAAGCACTTTGACAACAGTTTTTCTGCCTACCAAGAGTATTTCACCCGGCTGCTACGCATGGAAAACTCCAATGCGCCGGCGCTGCTGCAGCGTGCATTGGGTCTGAAGAAGATTGATGACCTGACAGCGCTGATCCGTGAACTGGTGCTGGAGCCCAGCAAAGTTCGCGATCTGGCTACTGGGGTTGTCAAGGAATTCGACGATCTGATCGCCGTCCACAATGAGCTGGATACAGCCAAGCAGCAAAAGGAGGTGCTGAGCATCCTGCCAGACCATAACCGGAACTATGAGAGTTCTTTGGAGGAGCAAGGGCAGGTCAATTCAGAGGCCGCTGGGTTGACTGCATTCTTCGGTGAGCAGGGCAACCGACTCTGGGAACTGCGCTGTGAAGATCTGGATCGCTCGCTGGATGACCTGACGTCGGACGGTAAGCGTTTGGCTGAGTCGGTGTCGCAGACTGAGGAGCGTGTAACCTCACTTTTACACGCCTACCAGCAGCAGGGCGGTGATCGCCTTGATAGCCTGCGGCGTGAGGTTGAGGATGCGGAGAAGGGCTACCAGACCACGACCAATAAGGCCCATGACTATCAGAAGGACACTCGTGATCTTGCGCTTGCTGAAACGCTTACGGCGGGCGCCGTGCGGGACAACATCGCTTCGGCCAAAGCTGTCCTGGTTGATTTACCCGCTCAGATTGACGACGCGAAAAATGCTTTCGGCGAGTCGCGTGGCGTTCTCTCAGGCATTACCCAACAGATAAAGAGCCTGCAGGCCCAGATCAGTGAAATCGAGAAGCGGCCCAACTCCAACATTGACGCCGCCTTTCAGCGCCTGCGGGACGAGATGGTTGAGAGCCTGCAACTCAACAAGGATGGCGTCGTATTCATCGGTGAGCTGCTCGATGTGCGCAGTACCGAAGCGCCGTGGCGCGGGGCTATTGAGCGGGCGCTTGGGGGCCACCGGACAACGTTGCTGGTGCCCGAAGACAAGTTCCGCATGGTTACGGGCTGGGTAAACAGCCGGCACACCGGCCTGCATGTTCGCGTCCAGGTTGTCAGCAAAACCGAGCGTAACCCGGAGTTCCTCGGCGACGGATTCCTGCGCAAACTGGAATGGAAAGAACACCCGTATCGTGACTGGCTAAAGCGCCATCTGGCTCGTTTCGACCTGCACTGTGTGTATTCCGCAGAAGTGCTCAATGATACCCCTTACTCCATGACCCGCGAGGGCCTGGTACAAATGGAGAAGGGGCGTTTTGAGAAGAAGGACGGGACACGCGTCGACGATAAAAAGAACTGGTACCTCGGATTCAACAACCTCAGCCGGCTGGCAGCACTGCAGGAAGAGGGAGAGCGCCTGCGGGATGGCCTCGATTCCGCCCGATCCGATGAAGCTGTGAAACGTCAGGAAATGGACAACTTAGTGGCCTCTGAGGCCATCTGGAAGCGTGTAGCTCAAACCCTGTGGGATCAAATCGACGTTACTTTGGCCAAGCAACACCTGGACACCCTCAAGAACGACCTTGCGGCCCTCAATGCTCCAGACAGCGATCTGAGTAAGGCCAAAGCGCTGCTTGAACAGGCTAAAAAAGAGCTCCAGGAAATCCGCACTGCGCAAAACCAAAATGCCAGAGAGGTAGGTGGGCTCGAGTTGGAGATCCGGCAGGCCAACAAAAGTCGTCAAGTTGCAGCCCAGGCTGCCAGTGCAGGCTTGTTAGATACGGTGCGCAGCTCACTGGCCCTGCGTGTTGGCATTCTTACCCTGGAACATCTGGATAAACTCCATCAACTGGAGAAAACCCAGCGAGAGTTCCTGGATGATGCATTGAACTCGATTGGCAAACGAGCGAATCACTACAACGGTCGCATGATCGCGATCATCAACAGCTTCAAGACAAAGTGGCCGTTGGTTGCCAATGACTGGTTGACGACTATCGAGGGTCGCCAGGATTACATCGACTACCTCGACAAGCTTAATAACGAGGGCCTGCCGGATCTGGTTGAACGCTTCCAGCAGCGGTTAAACAACAATACCACCCAGTCCCTGGGCCGCATGCAACGGGCCATTGATGACGAGCGTGAGGACATTCAAGATCGTATCGCCACCATCAACGAAGTGCTGGAGCGTACTGAGTTCAACCACGGCACGTTTCTGCTGCTGAAACATGAGGATGAGCACTACGCGCATGTCAAAGAATTCACAGCCCTGTTGGGCTCGGTGCTTAAACATGCCTCAAGCGTTGATCACGAGGCTCGGTTCCTAGAGCTTTGCAGTCTGATCAGCAAGCTAGAAAAGGCTACCAATTCAGCCACCGCCATTAACCTGGAAAGTCAACGCCTCCTGGATTCGCGCTACCGCATGACGTTCTATGCCAACGAAATCGTGAAGGAAACCGGCGCCGTGCGTGATGTGCTTCGCTCATCTTCAGGCAAGTCCGGTGGGGAGAAGGAGTCGTTTGCCGGCATCATCGTGGCCGCAAGCTTGGCCTATGTGTTGACCCCGGATGGTGCTCCGCACCCGATGTACTGCACCGTTTTCCTGGATGAAGCCTTTTCCAACACTGCCGATAAGGTGAGTCGCCGCGTGCTGCGGGTGTTCCGTGAGCTTAAAATTCACGTCAACTTGATTACACCCTACAAGAACCTGAACCTGGCTCGTGATTCAGCCCGCTCTCTGATCATCGCCGAGCGTAAGATCGATGGCCATGAAAGTCGCCTGAGCCAGATCACTTGGGATCAACTCGACCAGCAAAGCGCTGATCGCCGGGAAGCCAAGCAAACTCAATTGGCCGGGGTCGCTGAAGGCCTGGGCATTCAGATGGAGCAACGCTAATGCGCAGTTGGGGGCGTATGCCAACCGAGGTCATGCGCGAGGTCGAGCGCCTTGAGTGGAATAACGCAACCAATCTACGGGGGCGCCTGCAGGGCACGCGGCGCTTTCCGATCAGCTTGCCGCTTAAGCCACCAGCGGCTGGCGATGCATTGATGGACATTGACCACTTCCACAACTGGGTCAATGCCTGGCGGCAATGGAGCAAGCCAAGTCAGGTTAAGTGGGTAACCCGCAGGTATCGAGTGGTGGGAGATGTCGAGGTACCGGAGCGGCTTGATCTTTCGAATGTTAAAGAGTTGATTGAAGCCATCGGGCCGGCAGCCGTCCAGCGTTCTCAGATCTGGGCGGCACTCATGGAACCCCTTCTGGCAGTGGATCGAAATCTGTATGACATCCTCATTCGCCAGATTCTTGTAGTCGAGCAAATGAGTCATCGTGCTGCCCAGCAGATGGCGAAGGTGCTGCCACAGTTGCGTCAGGGTATGGGGGATGGGTGTTACCTGCGGGGGGTGCCTGTACAAGGGATTGATACCAAATTTCTGGAAACGCACACACCTCTGCTGACCACCTTGCTTGATGTCATCCACAATGGGGCACTGTGTGAAGCCGGTGGGCTGGAGGCGTGGATCGGCTGCCTGCAAACCCCGAGCAACTGGCTCTATATTCGACCCTTGTGTCCAGAACTTAGGCAGCAAATGGGTGGCTTCTCAGTATTACAGACTCCCCTCGAAGAGTTTTTGGCGCGACCATTACCTGGTCGCAGGGTGTTGGTCGTGGAGAACACCAAGCCCGGCTACGCCTTGCCCGAACTTCCAGACACGGTCGCCATCTTTGGCGGTGGGCGGAATACCCAATGGCGTATGGCTCCATGGCTCGCCGAGCGGGATGTAGCGTATTGGGGAGACATCGACAGCTGGGGGCTGACTATCCTTGCTCACGCCCGGCAGGCACTGCCAGGGATTACGGCCTTGATGATGGATCACGAGACCTTAATGGCGCACATGGATTTTTCCGTGGAGGAGCCGCGCTCAACGAACCTTCCTGCAGTAGGTTTACTGTCGGAGGAGCGCCTGTTGTTTGAGTCGCTTATCAAATCTGCGCAAAGCATTATCCGTTTGGAACAAGAGTACCTTGCCCAGGATTATGTTTTGTCCAAGCTATACCGCTGGGCGAATGGCTGCACCACGAAATCGTAATAGTCGTCTCTTAACTGGGACACGCCTGGGTCATCCCTGGCTCATGGAGCGGATCAAATGGGGCTGTGGGCATGGTTATTTGGTGAACTGGGCCTGCGCGGGCCAAACTCTTGGTGGCTAGGGTGCACGGCGATAGGCTAGCGGTTTACTCGCGGCACCATTCATCAACTACGGGTCGAAAGGAGAGATAACAGTTGAATTCTCAGAGCTCTGATGAGGCCATGCAAGAGGCATCGGTGTCCAAATATCATCTGCAGGAAGCACTCAGGGCGGGAACGCTTGGCACCTATAGAGTCAACGCTTTGTTTACCCGCATTAGTTCCGATGGCAATCTTGAACCCGAAGTCGGGGAGCCCTTGCCCGGAGCTGTCGCTTTACATGCTCATGAGTACACCCATTACCTGCACAACCTCTCCACGATCGCAGGTGTCATGTCTCTGTTGAGTAGCTTCTGGCTCCTGCTCCCTTTCATCAAAAATGCGGATAGCAACGCTCGAATCCAAGCATCGAGCGCGACTGGGGTAGATGATGATGTTGCCTCTGCTTTCCAAGTCATGAATGCAATGAGGGGGATAACGCGAGGTATACCCAATAATCATTCTTGGTCGAACGTATTGTCATGGAAGTTTGAGCCACCCACTTCGGTAGCTCGCCAAATAATTCACTCGTCCGAAACGTTAGCTCAGATCACGGTATTTAGCTTCAAGGCTACGGCGATGTTTTCTTCTGGACACTCTCTTGAACTTGAGATACAGCCTGGGCTTGATTTTATCACTGAAGGTGTAGCCTACGAGATCGAGCGTGAGACAAGAAGGCTTGCCGGCATACCTGAAGAAATTTTGGATGATCAGACACCTAGCTATCCCTACTTGATTTTCCGCCTTTTAGTAGATTTTCTGACAGGTCATCAAAGCTCAGCGGAGGATAGAATAGTCATCGGTACGTTGGCCCTGCTGAGTCATTCGCCATCCGAAGGGCTAATTCGAGTTTGCGAAGTGATTCGCACGGAGGCAGAGGAAGGCTCAAATGAAGGGTTTGGAGACTATACAAATCAATTGCTCAACCACTTCAAGAATTACTCAGATCACGTCATTGAAAGCCAGTTAGCTACGATAGCCTCTATCCTTTCTGGGTCGGAAGTGCTGTCCACGGGTGCCAGCGTTTACTGTCAACTCATTAGAACTGCGCTCGTGAAACGCCAGGAATATCCCCTGATGGAGGCCGCATTCATTAAGTCCAAGATGGACGCAGGAGGCTTTCTCCAGCGTTCACTTCGCATGTTAGAGCGGCAGGTCTGTCAGGAAAAAAATTGGTCTGCAAATGTCATATCATGGATAGGGCTGCCGGGCAGTGTTGCAGACCAACCCGATGAAACGCTTCAGGCATTCAGCATCCTGCAGTCTGCAATCCATTACGTTCAGCAGCACTTCACCACCGACTCGATCGTTCCCACTGCCCAGCTAAGAGACACACCTTGCCCATTCAGCGGTGCCTGTGAAACGCAGGTTGAAAAAAACTTCCCTACGGTCTGTGACACCAGACCATGGGAGTTTCAGTACTCCACCGACCGGGCGAATGTCTGTTTCTATGAAGCGGCACAAATAGCACTTATCAAGCAGCCTATAGCTCCGTCCACCTGACAGCGATGCCGTCGGCCTCCTAAGGCAATTCCCATCCCCGATCGCTGTGGTGCTTCTGTATAAACTCAGCACCTGGCGCCAGGTTATGATTTCTTGGCAAGCGCATTTTCTTACCATGCAGCGCGACCGAGATCTGTTTGTCGAAAACGCTATAAGGTTCCGCCTCCATCTCCGGATCGGAAAAATGAATGCGATGCTGTAAATCGATAGTGATCCAGTCTTTGTCGAAGAGTGAGTGGTGAAGGCTGTTGAGCAGGATCCCGTTTCGTACATCCAAACGCTCTTCTGGTGCGCAAATCGCCCAGGGAACGATGTGGCATGCCTCCAAGGCTTCCACGAAGCTCGTCTCAGTGAATGCGCAGCTAAACTCGTAGCACCGCAGCAACGCGTCTCTAAACATGACCTGAGCCATGCCCCTGGATTTCACTAAACGCATCACATCGCCTGAGGTGCTCGGATCATTCGAAAGGTTCACTATCAGGCTTTCGTATCGGCTCCCATCAGCGGCGAAAGAAAATGGGTTCTCAATCGTCTGCCATGGAAATCCATACACTGCGTCCCGACCTTCCTCGGATTGGCTGAGATCGTATGCGGAAAATCCTGAGCCAATTACCCCTTTCCTGTCAGTCACTAGAATCGTCAAGGGCAGGAGCTTCTGGGCCAAGCAATGCTCCTGAATCAACCCGAGCACAAACCGGATCGGGCGGTGGTGTATGCCTATTGCGCCGGCCAGCATGCCGTAGGAGATAGAGCGACGATTTTTTGCGCAATCGACCAACACATTCCAGGCATCAAAAGCACGTTGGGCTTGATTTATCAATGTTAGAAATCCTTTCTCTGAGGGGTGGTGGGTCAGACCTTTGTACCGGCATGAACCCGGATATGAAGGCCAGCATCTCTAACTAACGGGCTTTCACACCCGCGGCGCAGGCACTGGTTTTCCTGCTTCGAAATCAATGACCACAATGTCAATTCGTGGTTTGACTGCCTCACGCAGGGACTCAATCAGCGCCGCGCGCATGGCTTCAGCAGTAGCCGGCGTGGGGATGTTCATCGGGGGAGCTTGCAGTCTTCTTCCTGATCTGGATGCCAGGAACCCAAACCACAGGACGCAGTAAATCCCACAGCCTTGGGAGCGCCAGTCGATCAGATACCTTTCCTCCAACTGGGTTTGGGCTCCTTCCCAGACCTCGTCATGCCATTGACCCTTAACCTCCATGGGAAGCTGCAGGTCACCACAGATGAATGCGAAGTCAGCACGTTTCGACTTCGGCATGTCCACCTCAGTCAACATCTGAACCCCGTAATGGCGCATTTCGGCACTCAGTATCATTCCTAGCCGATCACGACATGTGTTCTCGATGTAGGGGAACCCTGAGTCATTCCAGAACATGCTGACCAGATCGAGATCGTCGCCCGACAGCCTTTGCTGGATCACCGAAAGTTCGTGCAAGACGAGCGCTCGAAGATCACCGATATTGCTAGGCGGGCCATCGGCGAGCAACGCCATCAAAGCTTCTGGCTGCAGGGGCTCGAAATTTTCTTCTACTAGCTTCTGACGTTGCTCTGCAGCCATGTGTAGTAGATCCAGGGTGTAACTGTCCGCGGGCTGCGTGACGAGGTCTCGCAGGGCTTCGATCGCCGGCGCGCGCGTGTCATTGGCGAGCAGACCGATCATCGACAAGATGAACGCCGAAGCTTCATAAGGGCCTTGGCTGCCATCGCTCGACCTCGGCATGGTGTGGCGAGGCCAAGCACATCGAAAATGCTGAACAACCCACTTCGCGCTGGCAGTGTCGAATACCCCGCTAAGCCCCGGGCATTTTTTAGGCAAGCATCTCATAATTGCCTCTAGCAATTGCGGATGTGAAGCGCTGACACCGACCAGCTCATGCTTCACCTCTTGGAAGCGGATCAGAAAATCAACCGCTTTCCATCTGAGCATCCGGGTCTCGCTTCCGAATTCGCCCACTGCAAGTGTTCTGGAGATAGCAACGAGTTCGTCCACATGGTCTGAGTCAATGAGGTGGTAGAGGAGGGTGGCCTCCACGGTTTCTGCCATGCTCGTATGCTCTGACAGCCACTTGGCAGCCAACTCTATTGCACTTGCACGCCAGGGGAGTTCCGAGAACAGAATGTGCAACGCAGAAATGTGGGCCTTGCCTGCGGCGACACTGGGCTCAAGGCAGGCGCTGATAAACGCTCTCCGACGGGGATCACTTGATGACTCGCATCCCTCATCCTCAGCACCAAACACACGCAGCTCAAGCTGACGGCGCAGCGAGCCGAGGTCATCGACAGTCAGGTTAAGCTGGTTGTGCAAGCACACAGCCAGCCCCACTTGGATGACAGGCTCAGGGATGGCGGTGAAGTCGCGTTCGGCTCTCAACCTGACCAGCAAGCCAGCCAGGATCGGGTAGCAATAATTCCAGATAGAACTCTTTGCAACGCTTTGCGCAACGTCAGCGAGTGACGGCAGATTATCGCGATGGAGAACCGCCTCGAACCCATGCAGTGCGTCCTCAGCAAGGTCTGGGCCCAGCCATTGAACAAGCGCCGTTTCGCCGGCGAAGGCCTTGCCGTGGACGTAGCCGTGTCCAAGGTAAAATCTTGCCGCAGGCAGTATTTCCCTAAGCTCTCCGCTCAGAAGGGAGAAATGATTCTGGAGGTAGTCCTCACGTTCACGCCCATACTGCGCTTCGAATTCTGCGGCCTGCCGCGCGTCTTTTTCCTCCCGTCTGACTTGGTAGTCCGGCTTTGGCGGGTGTTCCAGGTTGTAGATGTAGGTTTCCAGATCTGCGTCATTGCGCTGATAGAGGCGACTGGCAGCCCTCACTTTGTCGCTGAACGCAGGCCTCCTTACTGGCACAAGCATCAAGTCTCGCCAGGCATCGCGAGCTTTCGGGTCGTCAGTGTCCTGGGTTGCATGCTGCTCAAGAAACCAAACCAGATCGTCCTCATGCTCTCGAAGGCCCAGTAAACATTCGTCAAGATCGCAATGCTGTTCCCAGACCGATCTCCGCGCTTCGACATCGAAGAGCACGTGCTGCTGAACAGCTCGACGCAGCGCCTGATGCTCATCAAGCATCTCACTTAGCACTTTCTGCTCTTCAGTGCCGTATTGCTCTCGCAGCCCTCGCGTGGCAAGCCAGCTCCACACCAATGCGGCGTCATGCGGTTGGACAATTTTCTCAGTAATGGCGCGGGCTATGAGCAACGCAATGAAATCAACGACAGGCCCGGGGTTCACACCCTCACTAACCTCCGCGCCTACAACGTGCTCGGTCAGTAGATTCAACACACCTACAAGCCTGGTTGTGTCCAGCGTCGAGATGATTTTGGGGCGGTCGAGGGCGATACTAAGCTGCTGGTCAGCTTGAGTCGCTGGGCAAACCAAAAGCCCTGAGCACGCCAAGATGTTTCCGACCAGGATTGCGTCAGGAACATCGCAGTCAATTTCCTCGATAATGAACTGTGCCAAGGTAAACGCGGCTTGCGTGCATGAAGCTTGGAGCAGCTCAATCGCCTTGCACCACCAGACTCGATCACGCCAGCTCATCATCGCGCGCGCAGCGTTTTCTCGATCCCGATAGTAGTAACTGGGCGAGAAAACGACCTGTTCCAGAACGGGTTGAAGCTCTCGTGCTAGAGGGATGTCGACAAGCCCCTCGATTAGCAGCGAGCGAAGGTGCGCATTACCATCCGGGGCGCCAATGATTCGCTCAATCCTGCTCTTGAGTTCCTCATGCATCAACCCTGCGGCGCGATGACTGCCGCCATCGCGAGATCTGAAAAATGGGTCGCGGGATGACAGCAGATCCAGGGCGTCGAGAAGACTATGTGCTTGCTCAGCAGTAAACTGCGACGTTTCACCGTAGCGAAGGACACCATAAGGATCTGCCTCAATGATGGCGTCTGCCATGGACGCGCTATGAAAGGCTAACCAGGCGTGAAGGCCACGTAGGCTCGCCGGTACGCTGTCACCCAGCTGAAATTGGGCAAGCAGCCGTTTTTGAACACGCGCCGTCCTGGCTCGATCGGCCAACCATCGTGCTCCGAGATACTCAGCCAGCACCCGGTGGACGGGCTTCGCGCGACCAGGCCCAACGTTCACAAACAACTTGGACGAGAATATGGCTCGTGCCGCTCCGGCCTCTGGCAGATCAATCAATTCGGCAAGCCGAATATCGCCCTCCATCACTTGGCCAGGATTGGCAAGACTGATCGCATCTGCCCCGGCCAGGATCAATCCAGCACTGACCGCACCGGCAGCCGAAAGAGCCTGTGCCACCGACAGCTGACCGAGGGCCTCATGGGCTCGATCACTGTCATGCTCTGGCCAGAGGAGGGTGCAGACGCGCTCGAACAAGCCGGCCCGGGTAGACGGAAGAGCTGCATCAGCACTGGCTACCTGTCCCATGAGATCGAGGGTGAGTGGGTTCTGATAGAGCTCGGTAACCCCCTGATCAGCGAGGTGTTCCAGGACATGATCCACATCCAGCTGCGGATACCGCTGACGAAGAAACTGGTGGGCTTCCCAGCGCGAGAATGGGTCAAGGACGAGGATGCTTGGCTCAGCGCCGTAGATCTTTTTAAGGGCCACTTCGCTGCGTGACAGCCATTCCCTCGATCGGCAGCAAATGATGAAGTCCGGATTTCCAGCGTCTTCCAGCTTGCCAAATACGAGATCGACGGCATAGCCATCCCGAGCGGCTGCTGCCTCGTCCAAGCCATCGATCATCAGTGGTTTTCCGGGGATGACGAAGCGACTCGGGTTGCCGCTGGCCATGAACCTGCGCGCTGAAATCACCTTGACGTCCAAACGGCGGCCCAACTCTTCAATCAGCTGACTCTTGCCCATCCCAGGCTCACCGAGAATGACTTTCGCGCCCTCAACCGCAAGCAGTTCGTCTTCATCTACAGTCCGCAGCCGATCTTCTCCATCGCTCAGTTGGAGGTGCAGTTTGCGAGGAAAGTAGTGGGCGGATGGCATGATCGAACAGCTCCCTGCTGGCGCGACGATAGGACTCGGAGATCTGGAAATCAGGCGTGATCATAACGGGTTTTCAAGCACGCAGAGTGGACAGACGTGAGCAACGCATAGCAGGCTAATGACCTAGAGTTCTGACCAGCAAATGTTCAACAAGGGATTGAGTAGATGGAACGCACGACCTTCCTTTCAGACACCAATGAGATTTTGGACACGATCAAACGTTTGATCCGCGACGCTGAGGACAATTACGGGATTGCAGTCGCATTCTGGGGAAAAGGCGCCGAAACCCTGATTCCCAGCCATGGTTGCGGCAGGATCATTTGCAACTTGGGCCACCCAGGCACGAACCCCCATGTGATCGATAAAATAAGGTCGAATGCCAACGTGAGCGTCCGCTATCTTGATTCCTTGCACGCCAAGGTGGTGGTGTCTGATCAAGGTTCGTTCGTGGGGTCATCCAATTTTTCAGAGGCAGCCCTTGGGATTACGACGTCCATGGGCGAATGGCGGGAAGCCGGTGTCTTCCTCGAACCCAGCAATATGGCAGCCAAGAAAGCCTGGACTTGGTTTGAGGCTCTCTGGGAAATGGCCAGCCCTGTTGAAGATACCGACATCGCCGAGGCGGCAGCCCGCTGGGAAAATGAAGCGCTCTCAGAAAGCCCGTACCGCAAATCGGGCCCACTGGCAGACCTCAAGATAAATGGCGAAAGGGTAGCTGCGACAACGCATCGGTTACATGAACTGCAGCTGTTTGCCCAGCGCTTGGAGTTCTCGTTCGAACCCGACATGATGATAATGGCATCCCTCTCGTTCCAAGCGCTATACGATGAATTGATGGGTATTCCTGCTCGTCGGCCTAGTGACCCTCAATCCACCGGGCCAAACCGAAAAGCTGCGGGCCAAGCGGCGAATGTCCTTTGGGCACAAAGCGGTGCAGAGCCGTTGGCGCGACTTAGAACCCCAAAAGGAACCATTCAGGTGGCTGATCCGAAAGTGTTCCTTGATCGCTCCGTTGCCTCAGGCCTCAGCGATCGGGTGTGGGAGTTCCTGAACAAGCTTGCTGCACAGAGCAGGGGAGATGGCAATGATGCGTATCACTATTGGGCCGGCGAAGTGGTCAGCAAGCACAACATCGAGTAGCTTGCTGCATCTGAAGACCCAAGCATTGCTCTCTTGGCAGTGGCGCAATCGACAGGCCATTGGGCGCGTACGATAGTTCCTCGTGTGATGGATTTACGAGACCACTCGAATTTCACGTTCGATTTTAAAAGGAATTCATCCATGGCTGTTCCCGCCGAGTTCAACGCCGCACAGTGGTTCTCCGATAACACCGCGGGCGGCTCGCGCCTTACCCCTGAAACTCAGCATTCCATCGCTGACTTCACTACGATGTGGAATTTCTTCGAGGGTAATCTGTGCCGCAATGAGGCGAATATCCCGGCCTTCGAACGTGTTGCGGAACGTTATGGGCCGAGTGCCGAGCAGCATCAGGGTGTTTGCGGTTGCCTGGCCTTCTGGCGGTCTCGCTATACGAATGAAGAGGGCATGCTGCCCAGATTCGACAGGCTGGAGTTTCGTGCCAGAGATCGCAGGGTGTTGGTAGAAAGTGTTCTGCTCGGGCAGAACGATGAACCGCATGATGTGCTGCTCGCAACGCTCATCATTATCTACAGGTTGCGAAACAACCTCTTCCATGGGCTCAAGTCACTCGACACACTCAATGATCAAGTTGAGAATCTCAGAACAGCTACGTACTGCTTGTCCATTGTACTGACTGCAACACCCTCACATCTCGTCAGACCTCAATACGCTTAATCAGGCTTTGGCGGCACGGTACTGCGGTGGCAGTGTGCCGCCTACGCCACGAATAAATCATCAGCCTCAAATACAGAGCGAAGGAGCGTTATGCAGCTGCAGGATCTGCTTGCTAAAGGATATTTCCCAATTCAGCTACCGGTGGGATTCGGCACGAAGCGACTCGCCGACAGCATTGAGCAGATCAAGGCTGTATGGGACGGAGTGCCGGGGAAACAGGCCGGCGCTTCTCAGTCTGAGAAATTCTCGGTCGCAAGATCCTCTTACAGCAGGCGCACAACCTCAATCCCTAATCCTGTCAGTTTCTATGCCTTGGCTAAGGAGATCTGTGAGTACTGGCCTCAGATCCAGGCGCATTACGATAAAAGCGAAATCTCTCGCAGCATACCCGGCACCCACGGTAGTCTCAGAGCGATTGAGCTGACGAAGTTCAGCGACTTGTATGAGGAGCGCGTGTGCCAATCTGCCGGGGCCCGTTACGCGCTGATCACGGACATATCGAGCTATTTCCCCACTGTCTACACGCACACCATCCCGTGGGCACTGCACACCAAGCCGGTTGCCAAGGCGAACAAGACCAGAAAAACTCCTGAATTTTTTGGCAATATCCTAGATGGCCGTTGCATGGGGACACAGGATGGACAAACCATTGGCTTGCCTATTGGCCCCGACACCTCCCACATCATCGCGGAAATCATCGGGGTCTCGATTGATGAGGCCATCTGCGCAGAATTGGGTGAGTGGCCGAAGGGGTTTCGCTACGTCGACGACTTCACTTTCTTCTTCAACAAACGTGAGGAAGCTGAGAGGGCGCTGGCAATCATCATCAAATGCGTCAGTGCTTACGAGCTCCAGATCAACGCCTCCAAGACGAAGATCGTCGAAGTGCGAGAGCTCGTCCAGGAATCCTGGAAATACAGCCTCAAGAAACTGACCGTCTCAGCGAGAAAGCGTCAGCAGAAAGACGATATTCACCACTATTTCGAGATGCTGTTCTCGCTTGAATCAAGGTTCAAGGACGAGAGCCTAGTCAAATATGGCCTGAAGCAGCTGTCCTCATCCATCGTCAAGAAGTCCAACTGGGCGATCGCCGAAGCGTACTTTCTCAAATGTGGGTATGGATTTCCCAACACGTTGCAGGTGATCACCCAAATCCTCGCGACCTACCATCGCTATGGTTATCCATTGAATATTAAAGCGCTGGGCGCTTTCAGCCGAAATCTGTTGGAGTCGGCTGCCGCCGCGAATCACCACAGTGAGACTGCTTGGCTCCTTTGGCTGTGCAAAGAGCTCAGCATCCATCTCGACGCCTCTTTGATCCTTCAGGTGCTTCAGATGGAGAGCTCCATATGTTCGCTCATCGCTCTGGATCTCATTCATTCAGATTTAGTCGACGGTGAGGTAGATCTTGCGGCTTTAGCGGGTCTACCGCTCACAGATCAGGCACTCAAAGGGAACAACTGGTTACTGGCTTACGAAGGAGGTCGCCGGCTGTGGCTCGGAAATCCAGATATCGCTTTCATAGAAGCCGACCCCTGCTTCGCAGCACTGCTAAACGCAGACGTTAGCTTTTATGATCGGGAAGCCAGGCTGCCAGCTATATTCCAAGTCAAGCTCGAAGCAGCGGAGGCTATTGATTTCGACTCGGATGACGAGATCGACAGTGATTTCGAGTTTGACAGTATGGACGAGGAATACTTCGATTCGGCTGTAACGGATACTGATGAGGAAGGTGAGGAGCAGGGCGCGGCAGTAGCCGGTAAAGGAAATCTAGCTGTAGATCCTGAAGCACCAGATGATTGGTGAGGCTTGCATAGACGGAAGTTGTGAACTTGATTCCGTGGCTAATGTTGGTCTAGTCCATGCAATGCCCGGCTTGTACATGCTCGCCTATTCGAAAGCTAATCGACTTTCCTGCTTTCCTCGGTATGACCGCTCTCAGCCGATGCTGGTGCAGGATTTTGGGCTTCTAGCTGAATTGAAGCCAGTATTGAGGGCACCACGACCGCCCAGAAAGGGACTGCATAAGCGTAGGAAACCTTCGCTTCCAGAGTTACTGGCTTGCTAGGTCGCTCTGCGCGCTGCATCGCAACATGTAGTCTCTGCCTTATGGCTTCACGGGCCCCAGAATTGATTTCCACACCAGCTAACGTGAGCAGGATCCGGGTGTACGCCAACCGATGGAAATCGTCAGGACAGCTTGGATGCCGGAACATCGGTTCAAAGCAATACTCGATCAGCTGCAGCATTACACCTAGGTTGCAGCGTACCTGTAAGAACATCAGGCAGACAAAATCAGCTATGACGGGCACGGCGGTATGGAATGTGAGGTTCGGCTCGGCCAGGTAACTGCGCAACCGGTTGATCCCTATGTTTGCAAACGTCTCACCCTGATCCATCATGGCGACAAGATCTGCAGCCTGGATCGAGACAAAGGTGCGCCTGCTCATCACCATTTGAACAATTGAGCGAGAGTACTCAACACGCGCCAAACGCTCTGATGTCAGCTCATTCGTCAGTAGCATTTGAGGAGATGCTCCTTTGATCTCCAGGAACCCTGCCATAGCGCGGAGGCGGGCGTCTAACGACAGTAGGCCACCACCGTATTCCAGGCAAACAAGTAGGGTTGCATACTCTCCGTCACCCAGAATGTCTTTGAGCGAATGCCTCTGTGCCGGCAGTGAGGGTGGGCCATATGCCGGTACCACCTCACAATACTCATCAATAGCGGCACAGATTGAGTCGAGAAAAGCACGCTCCCGATGCCAATTTTCTTCTGTTTGCTCCTGCATTCCCAGTTGCCCATCGTGTGAGAAGAGCGTCCCTCCCTTGTAAAATCGCGACGACGACTCGATCTTCGTTTCGAGCGCCTGCTTGGTGGCAGCAGCTACATATAGCCTGGGGATGTGCTCCAGTACATCGAGCATTCCAAGAGTCGCAAGCTCCACCAGCATTGAGAGATCTACCACCCAAGAGTGATCGTATTCAGCGTTAACTGGGAACTCGTCGTGGGTCTGTCCTACGCCCATGGAGACCTCCAGCAGTGGCCCCTCTTCGGGCCAGCCCCTCACGAGATCAATCACATCCACACCGAGCATCCTGGCGATTAGCCCAAGCGTGGCCATGTGCTGGCCGTAGAGCCCAATTGTGTTCAGGCCCTGGGCTTTCTTTCGTTCTACTTGCTCGACGAAGAACGAGATATCCAGCTCGCCATCCTCGCGCGTGGGGATGGTCATGGCGACTAAGCTTTTGCTCGGAACGACTGAGCTTGAGACCTGCCCATATGAAAGGTCGAGCAGGCGCCGGTGAATGGTCTCTATCTGCTTGACCTTGAGTGTCTGCTCTCCGATTAGGCTGCGGATCGACGTTGTTTCGCCTACTTTTAGGCCCATCAGCGCAACAGCTTGCAGTGAGTCCGCAGGGATAAACTCCGCGGTCGGCGAGAGCGGTGGGTCAATGTCGAAATCAATTGAAACGTAACCACTGCCGCCGTTCCTGTCTTCGAGTTCGACTGACGTGCCGCAAGCAACCTCGAGTGGGTTGGTGAGGAAAGTATCAACCGTGCCGGATGCCATGATCATGAGCGAGATGTGACCGGCCGCAGCCTCAAGATTACCCGAGCTAACTCGCATGGTTCGGTAGATACGGCTAATGCCACGATCAGGCATCCCCCGGCTGATCTCTGCGTTAGCAAGTTTCAGCTGATCCTGGGCGGAGCCTTCCAGAAAGGGGGGAAGCTCGCCAATGCACGCGTCCATCTCCTCAGGGTTTACATTGGCTAGAACCTGGATCAGTAACAGCCAGGCACTGGCATCGAGGGGGCTCTCAGAAACGACCATCTCTGCGATTTCACGCATCTTCGGCCAATCACCGGCGTTACCGTAAACGTTCAAAGCCACATTTCGCGCATCTTCGGACAGTCGCCATTCACCAGGAAGCGACTCCAGCAGATCTCGAACCTTCGCACGCTGATCAGTCAGGGCGTAGGAGTAAAGAAGATCAACATGCAGAGGAGTGAACACGTCGTGAGGAAGCACACGCTCTAGCATCGCGATAGCGTCCTCGTAACGACGGGCATGGAGCATCCACTGCGATGCCATGGACAGTTCGAGCAAATCGCTGCTCTGCGGTGCGAGTTCGGCTACACGATTCTCGAATGCTTGGCGCACTGCATCGTTACCGATAAACGCCCGGGCAGCGAAAACCCCATCGGTAATATTGCTGTTCTGGGGAGTGACACCAAGCTGGGAAAGCTGCTGCTGAACTGCATCATTACGTTGCTGGCGCAGCAACAACTCCCAGTGCATGTGGCGGAGTATCCGAAGCACTTTGGCTGACTCATCCGTGACAGGCCGCTGTACCTGAATCCCGTAGGCAGCCTCAAGCATTGGCTCCCTACCCGCAACCAGGCACGCCTGGCCAAATATAACCAGTGTGTCATCCGCAAGCTGATCAATTCGACCGGAGAAGCGATCGACAGCCTCACCTTCAAGATTCGAATCACAAAGGGCCTCGAGCTCCACACGGGCCGATGTCTCATGCTCTGGAACGGCGCGCTGTCTTCCTTGCTCGATCATGCCCAGCGCCCCAGCCGGCTGCCCCAAAAGCAAATAGCCATAGGCGAGGTGAAAAACGATGTCAGTCTTTGTCCTGGGACTTTGCTCGGCCCACAGCGCACCCTCACGATCATCAAACTTGGACATGGCATCCATGATGAGCTCACGTCGATCCAGGGGCTGAGATCGCGTGTTCACGTGAAACGGGTTGTCCGTAGCCTGTCGCAGGGCAAAACGCAGATAGTTTTCGACGATGAAAATGGAACTGTCCGGCTTCTCCATAGCTGTCTTGATAGCGTTGACGGCACCACGATCGTCTCCAGCGCCGGCCCTGGAACTGGCTAACATCTGCCAAGCGCCGGACTTGTCGCGAAAGGCTTCGGGTATCTCTTCTTCGGTCAGCCGTTCTCTATTGAGAACTCTTGCGTTGGTGAAAGCGATCCATACCGAATACGAACCTGGAAATCGTGCCTGCGCCGCCTGGCCAACCTGAAGAGCAGCTTGTACATCATTTTTAAGCATTTGAGCCCGGACATTACCGGCAGCAATGCGGTCATCATCGGTGTAGAGGTTTGCGGCTGTCTCAAGATCTGCCGAAGCGGTCTCATCATCCCCAAGATGCCAGAAGCACATCCCGCGAAGGAAATGCCAACGGGCCTTCTGGTGAACATCAAACGTGTCCAACTCCGCTTCGAGGAGCTCTAGCTGAGTCAAGGCATCCTTATATCGTCGGTCGTTGTGCAGCGTGCTGATGCGGTCGAGTTGGCGCGTTGCGAACGTGGTTTCCGACCCTTGGCTTTCGATGGGCAGGTCATCAGTTAGCAGTGTGCTGCCGGCAGCGCGGACAATGGAGAGGAGGGGAGCGAGGTATTCCGCCAGCGGGGTGAGCTCTGACGCGCGCTCTTGGCTGACGGGAATGGTGCCCATTTGGTAGGCGCGTACACTCTCACGTATCAGCTTGGCCGTATGAAATTCCCGGGCGAGCTCTCCCAGATGGACTGACGCGGAAGATAGATCGATTTCTCCGGCCGTACCATTGAGCTCGGCACATAAAGATAACAACTGCGACCACACTGCGCCGCTGTCTCGGCTTGGCAATGCCTGTGCAATGAATTGCTTTTGGTATCCGGCTTCCTGGGTGCGATCCGAGTCCAGGTCGTGGGGCACGAACTTCAGGTGCAGTGCGAACTGGCGCAGGTCTTCGTCGCTAACCGCCGCCTCATTATATTGCTCAGCTGCAGCCTTAATGGCGGCGTAAGCAGTCCGGTTCCGAGCGTTACTCAGCCCCTCTGAATGCACACGGATGTACCAAGATTCATGCGAAAGAGACGCCAAGGCCAGCCTGACCACCTCCACGGCACCTTCCATGGATGACGAGCTGGACACGTGGTACACGATAAGATTCTCGTCCAGTCCACGTTGGAACGTTGGCTTGATGAAATCCAGCCACGCAAGCCCTACAGCTTCGGTAAAAACATCGTTGGCAGTCGCCTTGAGCGACCGCTTCATCTGCATTCTGATGGTTGCTTTCTGCCCGGCGCTCAGCGACGCAGCATGGACAACCAGGTCGTCAGTGTTGTGGTCAAATCCTCGACCTTGGAACAGCAACCCTACGATGACAAAACCTTCGCGCAACCCAGCACAGGGGATGCCCAAGCACATAGCGAGGAGCCGCACCGCCTGCACGCGTTGCTCGAATGCACCACCGCGCCCACCCGTTGAAATAGGACTTGCGACCTTCTTCTGCTGGGGTTTAGGGGTGGGAGCTTTCTGTCCCTTTGCCTTTGGAGGCCTTGCCATACCTGGCTCGCACAACTGATGTAGGGCCCTATCTTATCGATCATTCAGCGCCATGCGTAGCGTTGACTTAGCAATAAATTACATAGCGTGAGGCCTGGAGCGGGGGGGCGTATCGAGCGCCAACATCGTCGAGATGTACCATGCTATGACCACCAAAAAACATAAACAGGCAAGCGGAGCGCGCAGGCGTGAGAATGGGAGCCCGGCAGGGCCGAGACCTGGCTCCGCCAGGCTCGGTTCACGACAGCCATCCCCGTAGAGGCACGCACAGACCTATGCCGGTAATCCCTGCAATACGGTATCTCCTCACTGAAAGCCTTCGCACGGGTTTTGACCCGTAATGATCACCTCTCAATTATGGAGAGTTGCTGTCTCACTGCGCTATTCCCGCGAGGAGAAAACTGAATTCATCCTTCATCCAATAAGTGCTGAGGCTAGCGCTGTCGCTTGCTGTAACGCCCGTTGATGTTCTGTTGTCACGAGATGGCAGGTAGTAGATGCTGACCGAGATCTAAGAGACTGGCTGTCCATAACGATACAAGCGCGGATGGAGCTTGCCGCTGCCGCTACCATTGGTGGACTGCAGCGGTGTCTCAGGTATCCATCCAACAAAGAATTGCCATATCCACCTAGTTCAGGTGATTTTTCTTTGTTGTTTGACGCTAATCGATATTAGTGAATGTTCAATACATTGTTTATGTCAAACATTTTTACGATGTCTCTGTTATATTTTCCGAATGGTAAGGATAAAATGTCTTCTTTTTTCTTTATCACGCCAAAGGCGTTGATTAAATCTAGTAATGCCTTAAATTCATCGGGCGCACATGCAGGATCAGCAAGCAAGTGAGTCCGCTTACTGAGAATGTTGATGAGATCTGCTGTGCGCGCAAGCTTAGTGCCGCCAGTGTAGCGTTCTTCCAGGTTTAGAATGCCGGCCAGTTGATCTGGAAAAGTACTCACGTTAACGAGTTTGACCTTCTCAACGGGCTCATTGGTAAGTACCGAGTGGTTTAATTCGAACCTATAGATAGAGTCAAAGCAATGCTGGTAGGGATGTATGTGAGTATCGATGTCAAATATCTTTCCCTCCTTGAACGTCTGGTTGCATGTTTTACAAGAGGGGATGTGATTATAGAATGATAGCGCCAGGTAAGGGAAGGCATGCTTAGGGTAAAAGTGGTCAATATCATAAAGCATCATGATTTTGCTTTTAGGCGCAGTCTTTGCGATTTTTATGATTTTTGCAGAATCATCGTTACAATACGGGCAGGTTGCCTGCTCAAAAAGTAGTTTTTGATAGCGTCTGTAGCAATGATCACTGCCGCGATAAGACGTATAATTAAATACGTTTTTTAGTAGGAGATCTCCAAACGGCTGTGACTTGGTTTTGCCTTTGTGTATTAAAAATAGATCTTCCTCATGTAAAATTCCTTGGGCTGCAGCGATTATTGACTTGAGCTGGCCGGGTTTGGCGGTAATGATATGCTTGAGATAAGTGGAGTCCTCTAGTAATTCTACGTACTTCAATTGCCTCGCCAGCGCATCGCCGCCAACCAGATTCACATGTTCCTGGCTTGAAACTAACGCTCTCAGTCTTCCGGTTTTTGAGATGAGGGCGTGCTTGATCGGCTGCTTGAATCTATTGACCGGATTAAGGTCAGCCCACATTTCCTCGACAATGTCATCAAGAAGCTTGGGCACATCGGCATATTTGGTCGATAAATGGTCATGAATGTTAATCATTGTGCTTCGACCCGTTTGCGAATGTGAAACTTAATAACGTCATCATCAACTACTGACAGCGCTAGCCTAAGGCTATCGGTATCCTGTTGATTCAAAGTCGACTTGTCGAGCAGTTTAAATACCTCTCTCAAATAACCAGAAGACAGGTTTCCGCTTCTTTTATGATTCAGGCCAAATGAATATTGGTAGATATCGTACAGATTGGCCGCAAATGTTTTATGTCTTTCTACACCTCGAACAATGATATTTCCATTACCCTCTTGCTCCTGCTTTAGAACAATCACGCATTGGTGGGGCAGGTCACTAATGAGAATGGGAGAGTGGGTCGTGAAAACGATCTGCACTTTACCTTCAGAGAGCTCGGGAAGACACTTTATGAGCCGCTCTACAAACTCCAACTGCCATTCTGGATGGAGGTAGAGATCGCCCTCATCAATACATATCAAGGTTGATCGCTTTCTATTGAGTGTGTTTCTATAGCTATCCACACCATTCCATATCGAGCTAAACAGATTTAGATATGCTTTCTGCCCCGAACTAACTCCAGACCAATTAATTGATCCAAACCTAAGAGCCTGAATGATGCACGCTAGGTGCCTGTACCAGAAGCACTCGCCCGGTTCAAAGTCAATTGAAAATATAAACTTCTGTCCTTTCAGGGTGTCATCAATATCAAACTCCATTTCCTCAAGGAAACTTTCTAGCTTAAAAAGAACTGTCAGTGTTTCAAATAATAAAAAATTAGTGTTCCATGGAATCACTTCGTTTTCCGGAGAATAGCACTCTCGCAGTTCGCCAATGAACTCTTCGATCTCTTGATGCGGATTGTTATCTAAAATATTCAGCATGTGAGCGATGAGGCGCTCATCCGGAATGTCCCTCTCGAGCAAGACTTTTAAAAAACCCATTTGAATTGTTTGTCTTACTAAATAAAGCTTTCCCCGACCCTTGTTCTTCTTTCGAGTTTCCGCTAGATAGTTTAGTATCGGTACTACCGACTCTGGTCTGGATGTTTGGTTGTGTCGAGTGATGAATTTTTCAATTTTTATTTCAATCCTAGGCGGCGCTGGTAGCTCAAGCTTTCTAAATTCTCGTGAATAAAAAAATTCAACATCATTTATGAAGTCAGATTCTATTGAGTCTCGTAGCCTGGCGAGAGTTCGAGGATTGTTTTTATTGTTCACGGAAACATCTGCTACTCCATCGCCAAAATCTATATAGTTTTTGTCGAAAACATTGGAGAAGAATACTGTATACATCCCCTCAATTTTATCGCGATTTACGGGGCTGCTGATTTCGAAATTCGCAGAAATGGGCCGCTCCAAATTGGTCGACTGAAATATAACCCCATCAACACTGAAGATCATTAAGTATTCATGCTTGAGTGTCTCGCTGCTGTTCAGAACGCGACATATCAATTCCAGGGAGTTTGTTTTGCCTGCTCCATTTATGCCAAGCACTCCAGTCATACTTGTTATGGTATCCCCGAATAGATTAGGTATCGGGCTTTTTTCTACACGCTGGAGAAAATTTTTCGAACTATCAAATTTGAAATCAAATTCATTAGAAAGGCTGATGCCAAAGTCCTCTAAATTCTTAAATTTTCTTGCCCATATAAAACAAAGTTGCATTAGATCGTCCCTTTGATCTGGCATTAAGCATGTATAACTTTAGGCCGCGCGAATGAAAAGATACATGACGCAATGCCACGCTTGAAGTAAATTTTACCTGACCTAGGAAGCCGATGCATCAGGGGTTCTAGTGATAGAAGATCACGTTTGGTGCTATTGCGCATCGATCCGTCGGCTTACATTTTTGGATACGTTTACACACCACCTCCTACGAAGTGGCTGCCTGGCGAGGCTTATGACCCTCTGCTAGCTTTTTGCTACGACCAACGTCCAGGAGTGTGCAAGATGCAGGCGCAGGTGGATATCCGAACCAGTGCGCTGAGCGAAGGGCAGCGCTGGAAGCGCAGGGATGGGTGATCAATAAGCTCGGCGCGCGAGCGAATGGCTAAACCGCGCTCCTGAATGTGGGGCACCCGGGAAGATTGCGGTGATCGCTGTACAGATCCCCTTAGGCGAGGGCGAACAAAGCTCTGGAAACTGTCCGCAATGCGCCGCTCTCGTTGAACAATCACGACCAAGCCGAGCTCGATGGTTTCCATCTCCTCTGGGGTAACAACCAGCCCTCGCGAGGGCTCACCCGGCATCAGGTCATCGCAGGTCATGAGAAACAGAGGGTAGGGTGAGTGCCCGCAAGCAGGATTGGAAATATGCGAACACAGAGGACTGGCTTGGCAACGGCATCACGCAGTTTCAGGAGGTCTGAGAGAAGGTGCACGAGGTTGAGTTGAAATCGAAACAGCCTAATGGCATTGATACATCACCGTTCATCAGTGAGGTACAACAATGCGTGAAAGTTACAGCAACAGCTCGTCTGCCGGAATCTTGATCTGTTTGGCCGTGGTTTTGTGTTTCTGTGCCGTGGTCACCTTGTCTGAACAGGTACATCTGGACATCGCCACTACCGGTGCTGTCCTGGGAAGGCTTGGTCTGGCTTGGCTCTTAGGGTACTGCTTGGGCCGTGGACTACTAGGCGTGGGCCTCGGCTACAGCTGGCCCGTATGCCTCGGGCTATCCTGGATCGCATTCATGCCCGCATTCCGCGTTTGGCTTGACGAGGATATCTACGGCTGGCTCGAGCCTTTTTGGTCTCAATGGGTAGGCGTGGTTGCAGTAGCGCTTCTCGCGTTTCGCATCAGGTCAATCGTAGAGTAAGTCTGATCGAGGCGTGACCATGAACACCTCAGACTGAGGTCTAGGCGCGCCTTGCGATCGATGGCTTTATCAGCGATTTGAAATCGCCTCAGTGGCGCCTTAGCCGAGCGCCGCTGTCGTTCATCACCATAGAAAGTCAGTGTCAGACAGCAAGTACTCGGCTGGAGCATTCGACAGGTTCGATAGGTACTAGGCGAACATTCTGAAAAACCAAAGCTCTACAATCTTTCTTATCCAACCCTTGCGGTGGCTTTTACTTGATGCACACCCATTTTCTGTATGATACATCTGCACCGCCGCCTCCATTTCATTCACGTACCTTTGAAACTCGCAAACGGCATACTCCAAAAAAACCTCATCCATCAAGACACCGTCAAAAATGTTGACCGATACTCCCTTAGTTTTGCGAAGGGCTGACAACATCCTTTTCTCCGAAGAGTTCTTCCTGCCTTTGCGCGTGCTTGTTACCCTATAGCCCTTAGCGGTGCCGTCGCTGTGAGCCATTACATTCCTGATAACAGTCAGATGATCCAGGTCTGCGATGCCTTTGCCGCCAATGACCTTTTTCAGCATCGAGTGAGCCTTTTCTATTGGCCCCATACCCTTGAGCTTTCCCTCAAAGCCAGTGAGTTCAAGCATAAACCCCAAGCATTGACTCATACGGTGTTCGAACAACCCAAACATCGTAAGAAATGCTGAGCGTCGCGTTAGTTGGGTGATCATAAACTTATGCGTCATTAGCACTTCGTCATAGTCATAACCGACAGAAGAGCCACATGAGTAGAAAGTCCGTTGTCGCACGTAGCTTTCACCATACTGATCGTAAGCTTCTTCTTCGTGCTCATGCTCTTTTACTGTGCCTTGCTCGTCCGCCTCTTTAAGTGCGAGCGCCACATTTTTTTCAGCCTGCTCTGCGAGCATTCGCATGACAGAGATGGACTCACTGATGGCACACATATGGACACTGAAAATAAAGTCAAGCTTGGCCAAATTGCCTCCCTGCAGGCTCATTTTGAAGACAGACGATAAAACATACGATTTTCTGGGCAGTCTCGAGGTCTGCTCCAGACTACATAATCCATCAGCGTCTTCATATCCTAGCCTGAGCTGACGCCCACACAGACCTCTGCGCATCGAGTGCGCGCCATAGATCTCAGAGCGCAGGCCGCATTGCCCCACGATAAATCGTCCTGAACAGAGGGGCCACGTGGGCAAGGCCTGGCAAGCCAAAAACTCCAGACGTGCGAGTACCACCGTAGGTGCACTCTGTCCAAATTTTTGGAGGTGAGGAGCTTTCTTTGGAGGCAAAGAAAAGGTGGCGGCGAAGCCGCAAAAGCAGGGCGACCCTCTCCACCAGTCACTCGATGCCATCTCAATGGCATGTCATCAAAGCCAGAAAAGCGCTAGAAGCAAGGGCAGAAGCAGCCCGAAAATCTGCGGTAGCAAGCGCTAACGGGTGAAATGCTTAAACCACCTCCTCAGTTTCTCGGCAACCGGATGATGTTCGGCGATCTGACGTGCGGCGTGAAGCGGTTCAAGTCACAGCGATGAGGCGGTTAGTTGCGCGTCCATTGAGTGGCGACCAGTTGTCTTTCCAGTGGGCCTGATTGATACCTGCCGATTTAGGTCAGAAGGTAAATATTGAGTGTTATACCGCTCAAAAAAGGCAATAACGGAGCGCACGCCAACGATCTGAGCTTCACATGTTCAGAGGCCTTATTGCAGGTTGAGCAGGGCACTAACGAGCATATGCATCGATATACTGGGCCACTGCGGGTGCACACCGCCGCGAAACCACTGAAAATCTCGAAACGATAATGCGGTGCCGGCGGCGAAATGTAGGATTCTGCTGTATCCATTGAAGATAAGCGCTGTGTTAGGCCTGATCTGCGCGTCACGCGTTGTGGTTCCGAAGCTGAAATGCCACCATGAGAGCCAGTTGGCGAAGATGGCCGCTGAACATCGCGTTCTATCAGGAACATGGAAGAATGGAATTTCACATCATAGGAAGGGAAGAAAAATTCCCGAGCGGCAAACCCAGTACTGCTTACCTGAAATATGACCGCTGGAACGATCACAGCTTTGTCACAATGTTTTACGTCATCGCGTACGACGAATCTGGCACGGCTCACGACCTTGAGAATGTCAAGATTGGATTCAAAGGGCAGGATACCGCTACAACCACACGTTCCAAACTTCCAGACTCTTTCCGAAGTCTTCCAGAGGGCTTCTTCTCACTCGGTACCAGTGTGGAGTACTACCAGAAAATCGCGAGCCTATCCTCCGATGATTTGCGGTTTGACTTCCTCCGAGGGATGAATGACATCGTTGCCAACCCTGAAATCCTGGATTCGATAATAGACGAGCCCGTGCTATCAATCTCTTTGTTGCGAAATGTCAGCTTGGCCAGCGTCAAGAATCAATTTACGCGAGTCCTACTTGGTGGTGCTGTCCGAACCAATTTTTCTTTCGTCTACACGAAGCAAGCGGATAGCTCTACCGCCGGCATTGAGTTGAGTTTTGATGTGAATGTTGATTCGACGCCCCTGACAAATGTGCACGCGCTAATCGGGCGAAACGGCATCGGAAAGACCACCATCCTCAATGGCATCACCAATGCCATCCATAATCGCCACGCTGGTGCAAATGCCATCTACCAAGTTCAGTTTTGGGGGCAGCAGCGAGCGATTATTGCCCCAGATTTTTTCAGCAGTGTAGTGCTCGTATCCTTTAGCGCATTTGACCCCTTTGATCCGCCTCCAGAGCAGCCCGATCCAGCCAAAGGCACCTGTTTTTTCTATGTCGGGTTAAAGTCTAAAGGCGAGGACGCATGGCATGAGTTAAAGCGCCGGGACGCTCTCAAATCTGACTTCATTGCCGGTATGAGAGGGTGCCTGCGGGAAACGCATAAGCGAAACCGTTGGCGACAGGCCGTCAAAACGTTACAAACTGATGAGAATTTCGCAGGTTTGGGATTCGACAGACTTCTGTCCTTGAGTGGCGAAGAATGGGTCACGACAGCTAACGAAATCTTTTCAAACCTCAGCTCCGGTCACTCGATCGTGCTGCTGACTATCACAAAGCTGGTCGAGCGTGTCGAAGAAAAGACTCTCGTTCTTATGGATGAGCCCGAAAGCCATTTGCATCCACCGCTGTTATCAGCATTGATTAGGGCACTGAGTGAGTTACTCCTAGATCGCAACGGTGTAGCGATCTTAGCTACGCATTCTCCGGTAGTACTTCAAGAAATCCCTGCGTCGTGTGTGTGGAAAATTTATCGTTCTAATTTGGTTGCCTCAGCCCACAGGCCAACAGTCGAGACGTTCGGCGAGAACGTAGGGATTCTGACCCGGGAAGTTTTTGGCTTGGAGGTGGCATCCTCGGGTTTTCACACGCTGCTTGCTGCTGAGGCTGCCGAAGGACATAGCTTTGAGATCATCCTTCAAAAATTTGGTGGAAGATTGGGGCTTGAGGGGCAGGCAGTTCTTCGAGCATTAATCGCTGAGCGTGATTCGAAGGCGCAGGAATGAAGCAACTGTTAGCCCCGAATTGCACGCCTGAGGAGGCCTACATGGCCTGCACTTCGGCGATCATCGATGATCAGCAGCGAGACCGAATGAGGGGCATTCTCCCAAATATCCGAGACACGGCTGCCGAATTCATCGAAAGAATCGCTGCCGGAACCACCTGGGAGCTACCCTATTTGAGGTTGGCCAGGGGGGAAGATCCTTGCGTGATCAATGACATTCGTAAGAGCGAGCTGGTTTCCCTCTATGAATACTACATGGTGAAACGAGAGCCTGGCCGAGCACTCTACGACTCGATCTTGGTGGCTGCAGGTGATCATTGTCCGACATGTGGAGGAATAGGACAGCCTCGAACTCTGGATCATTATTTACCAAAAGCCAACTATCCGAAGCTGGCGATCGTTCCTCAGAACTTGATCCCCGCCTGCCGCGATTGCAATACCGACAAGCGCAACCCCCTGATTGGCCACCCGCATCAGCAGCTGCTTCATCCATACCTGGACAAACGACAGTTTTTCGAGGAGAGGTGGATCAGTGTCTCCGTATCCCATACCACCCCCTGCACGATCATTTACTTCGCCAGTCCACCGGATGACTGGAGTGATGAGGACAAGGCAAGGGTAGCTAACCATTTTTCCCTGTTCGGAATTGCCGAACGCTACAGCGTCCAAGCGGGCTCGGAACTCGGCTTCCTGATGGACATGCAGTCGAGCTATTTCAGCAGGCTGCCCCCTGAAGCATTTTCAGACTTCCTCCGCTCAGGCGCTAATGCAGCCGGCCTGCTGATCAACGGGTGGAAGAAAGTGCTCTACGAAGCTTTGGCGGATGACGCCTTGTTTTGCAATGCCGAATTTAGGTAGAGATGCTATTACTAGCGATAGCGCTGCCGATACTTGATGCGCTCTAGGTGAATGGTTATAACGATTGCGGAGTAGTTGATGATGATAAGCAGTGAAGATTTAGATAAAATGGAGGCGGAGCAGTTTCATGGTTTCGTCTCCTTTCCGGAAGGTAATCCAAAGGTCACGATGGGCTGGAGCACTCACTTGAAACTGGTCGAGGCGATAAATTCGTCATTAACGGTTTTTAAGGAAGAGTTAAATACGGAAGTTTATTTTCACGAGCATGAGTATCTGATTTATGAGGATTATTTCATCTGGTGGTTCAGCTTTGTTGAGAAGGATTCGCTAGTCAAAAAGCGAGTAGCCTCTGAAATTCAGGGGAGAATCAATGATGTGCTAAGAGCCTTTCCGGCCACAGCTAATAAAGAGCTTGTGCGGATGGATCAACCAGGCTTTTACCCGGATCCTGATTTTATGATGCACTACTTCTCAATTGTAGAGGGTGCGAATCTGGAATTAAAGTCACGTGAAGCGCCCAAAAACAAAAGCTATCAGAAAGAACCTATTGATATGTCCTTATTTGAAAGGCCAATGTCTGTGGGCGCGTTCAAAGCCACTATAAAAAATTATTTCCAAAACAGTACGGAAGAGAACTTAAGCTATCTCGCTGCAGAGGATGGTTTCTTTTCCACAAGGAGGCCCGAGAATAAGCTTCTGCGTGAGGAGCTTTTGCCGATACTCTATTATGTGCAAAAGTTCAAGGCGGCTGATGATGAGGTTTTGTCGTTTGGACTTAAAGCTGATATTTTTGACTTAAAGATATTGCAAGCAGGCGGGTTAACCAAAGAAATATTGGAGATTACCTGGGCTTTGCCGGAGGGCGACCATAAGCTGCTCTCGTTAATTTCTCAGGTAGGTAGTGGTTTTTTGCCTGTGAAAAATCGGGCTAACTTCAAAAAGATGAGTGATTCTCTAGGTGAGAAAATAGTATCTGCAATAAATGGCAAACATAAAAAACAATACCCGGATCAAAGATCTCTTTTGGTGGTTATTCCTCAAGATTACACGTATCAAGGGGACGAGTCGCTGATTCAAGAAATCATCACTCAAGTTCAACAGAGTCTGGTGGGTGGCAAAGGGAAATTTGAGAAAATCTATCTGTTGTGTGGCAATGGATTTTATACAATATATTGATCTGAGACGTTAATGCACATTAATTCTACGGATCACAAAATTCAAGTGATCTGACTTTATCTTACTGAGCATTTAGACAAGGTCGATTTGTGTGGGGCGCTATTTGTGCGGTCTCGCAGCTGTCGCTTTATGAAGGCAAGCAACCCTAAGTGAATCGTTTCGGAACTCTTTGGAGGGGCTAAGTCTGCCCCTCCCGTGCAAATTGGATCATCGACTGGCGGCGCGAGCTTTCAGTCGAACTGCTCGATCAATCGATAGGCGAGAACCTAGGAAGGGAAAGAGCATTTTTATATTTCAAGTTAACTCGTGCTGCACGATTGCCACTCTCGCAGTAGAAATGAAAGCGCAGCTATCGATGCAAGGTACAGAACAGGTAGGTTCGCGCAGGGATGGGGGCAGTTACGGGCTCTTGAACAGATCCAGGATAGTGCGGATGATTTTCCCGGGTGCACTGGCTTTTCGAAAGACTTCAGTTGACCTGAAACATTAGCGCCGTACTGGGCGTCAGTCTCTGCCGATCATCCGCTTCCCTTCAGTGGAGGCTGCGCGTAACGCAATCCCTCCAAACGACATGGTGGCATCCACATACCGGAGCGCCGACTTCATATCCTTCCAGCCCACGTAGCTCATCAAGCCTTTGATGTCCCAGCCATTGGCGGACGCCCAGGTTGCAAAGCCTCGCCGCATTGAGTGGCTGCTATACAGTTCCGCTGGCAATCCAGCCTCTTTGAAAATGCGGCGCAGCACAGGGATCAGGCTATGCGGTTGCATGGCTTTGCCTGACAGATTGCCCCAGCGATCAATTCGCTGGAACACCGGGCCTTTCGCAATCCCGGCAACTGTTATCCAGCTGATGTATGCCTCCACGGGGCAGAGCATGGCGAGCGCCGGCGTTTGGAACGTCGTTCCTTCATGCTGACGGTCACCCTTTGTGTAGGGCAGGAAGAAGGTAATGCCTTCACCGCTTATGGCTTGGGTGTCCTCCACCGTTAGCCTGGCTAACTCGTCGCCTCGAAAGCCGCGCCAGAATCCGATCAAAATGATCGCCACCGAGCGACGGTGACGTACCAGCGATTTGTAATCTCCGCGTTCAAGGGCGACTGCAGCTTCCCTTTCAAGCCATGTGACCGCTTGCTCCAGGTGCTTCAGCAGTAGCGGGGCGGCCTGTTTAACCTTTGCAGGGTGCACGACCCTGATGCCTTTGATCATTTGGCGAACGTCAGGCGTCTTGGTCGGATCAGGAAAACCCTGAGTTATGTGCCATTGCGCAAGAGCTGCCAGACGCTGCTTCAGCGTATTGATGGAGAGCTTGTCGGCGTACTCCGCCAGGTAGCGAACGACGCCCACGCCGGTCGTGGGCAGGTATCCGCCCCAAGTCACCTCGAAGTGCTCGATCGCCGCCCGGTAGCTTTTCCGGGTGTTCTCCCTGGTGCCGGCGCTGAGGTACCGATCTGCCTTTTCCATCGTACTTTGCCTTCAAAATCGGAACGTTTGCGCCTGCATACGCATCTAGGAGGATTTCCGGGCGCCACAATGAGTAAAGAAGCCATAAAGCACTATTATGGCCTTCTAGGAAATCAAGATCAATCAGCGTAAACTTTCAATTCGGTGTCATGTAACTACATGACATGTAACACAGTACGAAATCGTAGGAGACACTCATGGCCCGAGGCGGAATCAATAAAGCTGTTGTGCAAGAAGCACGTCAGGCGCTACTGGCCAGGGGAGCCAACCCGAGCATCGATGCAGTGCGCGTAGAGCTCGGAAATACGGGCTCCAAGACAACGATTTCTCGGTATCTGAAAGAGCTTGAGCCCTCCAGTCCAGAGCCCATGGCATCACGGGAACGTATGGGCGACATGCTCAACGGCATGGTGCAAACGCTGCTGGATCAACTGATGGAGGAGGGCCAGGAAGTAATCTCCCAGGCGAACGCAGCTTTTGACCTGCAGCGGGCCGCGCTGGAAAACCAGATCATCGAGCTCAGATCGGAGCTGGCTACCGCTCAACGTAATTCGGCCACCCAGCAGGCCGCGATAGAGACGCAGAGCGCTGAACTAGCGACCACCCAGTCCTCGCTACAGGCGGAGCTGACCCGCAACGCAGGCCTCAATAACCGCTGCATCAACCTTGAGTCTTTGGTTGCTGAAAAGGACAAGCACATCCAATCGCTGGAGGAGAAGCACGTTCAAGCCCGTGGGGCGCTTGAGCACTATCGGGAAGCGGCGAAGGAGCAGCGAGATCAGGATCAACGTATGCACGAGTCTCAACTGCATGAAATGCAAGTTGAGCAGCGCAAGTTGCGGGAAACCATCGCCGTGAAACAGGACGATTTGACGCGACTCAATCGCGACAATGAAAGACTGCTCGGTGAAGCCAGGCAGCAAACCAAAACTCTGCACACTCAGGAGGCCTTAGCTCAGTCTCTCAATACTCAAATTGAGGCACTCCGCCAACGTGAGGCCAAGTCCGCAGGGGTAACTGAACACCTCATGGAGCAGGTCTCAGCTCTGGGTGATGAGGTAAAGGCACTCCACAAGGCCGCCGCTGTAACCGATCTGCGAGAGCAAGAAACGGTGGCGCTGGTAGCGTCGCTTCAAAAAGAGAATGAGCAACTGCGGCAGGCTGAGACTGATGAATCCTCGGAGGAGGGTAGCGATGTCTCTTCAGGGGCAGAGGATAGGCAAATTGCCGGGCACGCCAAGCCTTCGAAACGACCGAGGAGATGAAGCACGCATCAGATCAAAGGAACTCCGCATCGCCATGATGAAGGCACATCAGGTTGGAGATTCGCTCATGAGCGCCTCTCCCAAATGCTCATCGATAAGGTTGAGCCATTTGGCCCCCTGGCTCCGATTATGAAGCTGGATGCTGCCGACACTAGGTATCAATGGCCGCCCCATCGGCAGATAGAAAGGCCGTAAGAGCCTAAGAGAACATGCCCCTCTTGTATGTTTGAAAGTCGTCCTGGACACCGACCTTCGCCTTCTGTGGGTTGTGCAAGGAGAACGACAGCCGGCCCGCCAGCACCTTTCAATTACCTCCAATCCACTCTCCGATATGGTATGGACGTTCTCCCGAGCAAGTGAGCGCGTGGTCAGCCTGAGATTGAGGGCGGGTCAATGGCTTGCCTCGGAGCGTTAACCCTAGGGAGTGAGGGTTTCGCGCCGAGCGATTCATTCCACTGCCCGTCAGCGGGTCACTCACCCTTGAGAGTCACTCCCTCAGGCACAAAAGCAGGTCGCTGCATGTCCTCTCACCTCGATCAGTCCAGAACCTCCTTCAGAACCAAGGCAGCCCCTTTGGCCAGTCCACCTATCGATACCTGACCCTTGGGCGTCCATGGAAGGTTTTTGGTGGGATTGATGTAGATACGCAGCTCAGTCTCGTATCCCTCTTCCAACCCCGAAATGATCACCAAATAGAACTTGGTTTTGCTCTCTTCTGCACGGCGGAACTCGGTCTCAGTGAGAGTGATTTCCGCCGGGGCTCCGCGGGCGAACGACTTCATCTCGATAAATGTGGCCTTATCCAGAGCGCCGTCGGCGCCGATCCCTCGGTAGGCCTGTAGGTCGACCAGAACAGCATCATCCCGCTGCAGCGAAGCTTCTAGGTAAGCCCAAGCCTTTAGCTGCAATTCTGCGGAAGAATACTGCTTGTACGCGCTTTCTGGCACCGAGCTCGAAGATGACCGTTTAGGCGTAGCAGGCTGATTTATAAGCGGGCTAGTCTTGCGCGGCTGCGGCCCCTTAAAAGTCAGATCGCTTCCGTCAACGACATCAACAGTAAATTGGAACTCGGGAGGCAGCGCCTTCAGCTTGCGTGTCTGGACGGGGCGCTCAGGATTGTCTGTGGCATCCGTCGCCCCAGCATCCCGCCTAATTACTCGCTTGCGATTACTTCCACCCAAACGTTCCTGTTCTGCGATCAACGCATCAAGACTGGTTTCCACAGTTTCGGTGGCGAGACTGATGTCAGGAATGTACTCGCAGTCTTCGCTGGTAGCCCAGGCGGACACCCATGCGAGCGCGATTTCTCGCGTACACGTGCCATCGCCCAGACCCGCAATGGCGATGCCGCCATACTCGCTCCTGCCGATAAATTTCTCGTCATCGAAATGCACAGCAAGAGCGGGCAGATCGGAGTAGGCGTGAAGCTGCATAGGAATTTGCCGCAAGCCTCTGGGTGCTGCGTTGACGATCAGCTGGCCCGGCAGATGCAGATTTACGCTGGCGTTGTCGAACCGAGTCCATGGCACCATTGCCTTGTACGAACGTTCATCATCTCTCGCAAGGTCAGCCTTGAGCATGCGAAGTGCGGTGTGAAATCGAAAGTGCAGCTCGTCGGTAGTCGCGTTCGTTCTCACAGGAGCAGCTGCAGCGAATGGAAGCCTCTCCAGACCTGCGGCGTTAACGAATCGGGGAATGGTGTCAGCCGCGCAGGGTGGCACCCACAAGGCGATCTTGTCGGACTTGAGACTTGAGTAGTGCGAATAATACAGTGGGCGCTTCGTCGTCCAGGTATCGCCTGAGCGCAAAGGCAGGAGGGCCAGGCTTCGTCGATCCGCGGCAGTCGCCTTGTCGAGATGCCTATCCATGTGCCTATAGATGTCGAGCAACAATGCATCATGCTCAGGCTCATACGCTGTTTTAGCCAGGCATTCCAGCTCTCTGATACAGCTTTTCAAGTCAGGTTGACTGATGCCCAGCGCGTTCCATAAAGGGGTGAGGCTGCGGTCATACAGAACGAAAGGTTGCCTGCCGTGAAAGATGTCTTTGCCAGCAAATACAGCTCGCATACTGAACCATTCCTTGCTGCCTTTGGAAGTCGTAACGCACGGGGCAATGAGCCCTTTGTACGATCGCGCAATGCCGAATTTTCCCCGCAGACTCAAGGCTTGCATGTCGCCGATCATCGTTTCAGGAGCAACGGCGGAGGTGCTCTGGGGGCAATGGCCAGCCAGAGCCTTGTATAATCTCATTAGACTGAGATCGTCGGATGACGACGTTTGCCGAGCACGCTCAAGGGCCGCCACTAGCTGTGAAACGGGCGGATTAACACGCATCCCCAGCGCGCGAGCAAATTCGCTGTTGGCGTCTGCTTCTGTCAAGCCGCTGGCGAAATCCGTGTGATGGTCGTACATCGCGAGCGTGACCTTCGTCTCCACAATGAGGCTGGTAGGTTTACAAGGTGTACCTGCGCAGTTCGGATACCATGCATTGTCAATTAACCTCGCGAGCCACGTGGTAGGTACCGGTGAGCTATCGCTTCTGCCGCTTTCTCGGTAGGCAAAGGTTCTGCTATAGGGTTCGAAGGAGGCCCAGTCGCTATCTATACAACGGAACACCGCTATCGCCCTCTCAACCGCAGAGAGGGTGGAAGTTCCCAAGGTCGTACGAGATTTTCGACCCTTGCGCGATACCGGAAGAGGCGGGCTCAGTCGAATGTTACGGATGACGGCATCAAGATCGGGCGAGACGAAATCTCGTCGTAACCCTCCGCGTGCTCGGCCCAGGTAGCGGCGAGCTGCAAGCTGAGAGGGAAGCACAATGTGCGCGGAGTCGGTGTTGGCCTCAACAAGGCGAGGTGAAATCTCAGCGCCAAGCAATGATAGAAAACGCTTCACGCCTCGCTTCCGAGTTGTGGTAACAACCTCACTTTGAGTGGTTCGCTGGTCTGCTCTGCTGATCTTAAAAACCTCGGCATAGTTCGCCGATGCCCAAAGCAGCTCCGGCGTATTGCCCGCAGCTTTCGACCAGGCGTCGTGCGAGTCGGCGATGGATGCCGGAAGGTACAAGCAGGTGGGCGAGGCAAGCACCTTCGTCGTCGTTGTTCGACCATCCTCGAGCACCACATAGCTAAACGCGTCAATTAGCAGGGCTGCTCCAACCTCACAGCCCAAGTCGGTGTTCTTTGTGTCGACGTGCTCAAACAAATCACGCAGTTCCAGAAGATCTTGTTTGTCTGCAGCGATGGGGTCTTCCGCGAAGCGCCTGGCGAATGCCTCAAGGACATCCTGCGCGGCTACCTCTGTCTTGAAGTTGGCGCTCTCTGATAGCCATTCTACAAGTGGTACATAAGGCGTAGAGAGCAGAAGAGGGTGGACAACATGCGTCAGCTGATGGCGAGCGGCGAGGTCAATCAAGGGAGGCTGGCCTGTTAGCCAGGAATCGGCTTCGTCGTCGCATCTAGCCTCTGTTCGCTGGCCGCTTTCAAGCGGCACCCATTTGGTGTCGAGCAGCGGATAGTCATCATCCAGATCGAGACACCTCATGGCCATGTCTAAGAACCATGCTGGAGGCTTTCGCTCGAATCCGTCGTGGTCACAGTGTTCGAATACATCGCCGAGCTCTAACGCATGTGAGACGGACAGGGCTTCCAAAACCACCCGCCAACGCCCGTTATCATCTCGCAGCCACTCGGGCAGCATTGGCCTCCCGCTCACCGCGAGGTGGTCGGCTTCCGTAAGCATCCCGTCGATCGACACATCGCAGTACGAAATCTGGCTCAAAGCGTAGCGACCATCGATCAGGGTCGAGCAAGCTTTGAAGGCATCTATCGCTTTGGCCCATTGTTCACTAAACAATTTGTTAAGCCATTCGGAACTGCTGTCTGTCTTGGCCCCAACAGGGACTGCTAACCAAGCTAGCGTATTGCGTTGCTGAGCCAAGTGGATGGCCAGCTCACCGAGAAACTGCCCCGACGCTTCCGTTAGCCACTGATTCCAACCGCCATGGATCATGTCCTCTCGGGAAGTAGACGGGTCGAACTGAGCGTCCAGGGAGAATGCAGCATTGGTGTGAATCTTGGTGGGCAGCGCAACATGGAGCCGTCCTCGAGCATTACCCTCTACCGGCATCGCAATACCGATTGGGGTGTAATCGCCTGTCGCTTTTGCAGCGCGTGCTTTTCCGGCTGGAACCTTTACTTCACAAACGAAGCGCTCCCAAAGGGCGTTGTCCACCAAGAAGGTCGAGTGGGTGACACGGCTCTGGTACTTGGCTAACGCCAGGTTAAAGTGGCAAGCGGTTTTAGTCTGTTGGATCGCCAGATGCTTTAGTGAAACGCGCTCGTCCAAGTCGAGTAAGGTAATGGCGCGTACGTTGTCCATGAAGATCAGGTCGCTGGGGGCCCATTCATCGAACCAGGCCTCCAGGGAATCAAGGTCATAGTCCGGATAGAGATCGACGCTGACCATTGTCTGGTAGGCGTGGGGGTCGTAGAAATCGTCAATAGGCACGGCTTCTTCCACCATTGCCACATGGTCATCGCGTGAGCCGAAATGGAAGGGCGCGCTGTGGACTGTAAGATTTTCGCCCAGTTGGGTGAGGGTCTTTAGGCCGATGCCAAACCGTCCCTTCAAATCCGCCGATTTCTGCTTGGTGGAATAGAATGGGTAAATCATCGGAAGCACGTGGGGCAATTCAACAGGCAATCCGTTGTGAACGATGAGCAACTGTTTGTTGCCCTGCACGGTCTGCACAGCAAACTGCACGGAGGTGGCGTTCAAATCATCAGCGTTCTGGATAACCTCACGAAGCCCTTGGTAAGGGTCGGTGTTCAACCGTTTGGCGCCCTGATTTCCCCCTTTGAGTAGCGTGCTCAGGATCTCGGGCTGCTCACGTTGAAGTTTGACAAACTCGGTGAGCGCAGCGTTTGCATACTCTTTGCTACGCAGCGTTGGCTCGTTAAACGTGGAGGCTGAGTTGAAGCAGGCTGTAGCGTGTAAGCGTCCGAGTTGCTCGTCCATGATGAACCACCCCATGCAGGCATTTTGAAATCAGTCGATCATAGACGGGCTGTGGGTCGAGTGCCATGCCTGCTACAAGCCATGCGGCCTCCGAAGGATGAAAGTCTGTCCAGTCGTGCCGCCGTCGATTAATAGACTGGCTCTTTTTTTGGAGGACTCTCATGTCAGAAAATGCCCAGTTGAAATCATCCTGAAAACGTCTAAGTAGCGTTTACCGATCCCTGGAAAAGAGGTCATCGATACTCATTGTCTCGAGCATGTTCTGTTCAGCTCGAGGCGAGGTATAGTGCTGACCTGCATCCTCAAAGTAGTTTCTCATCCGCTCGCGAACGTCGAATGCATCCACGATCTCATCGACCATTGCGTCAGTTGGTGCAATTTGCCAACTTGAGAATTTCTCCTGGATCATATGGGTGAGCTGCTTGCACGCAGCTGAATAGTCATCACCGTTTGTGAACACATCTCCATCGTCGAACATGTCATCCAGCCCGTCGAAAATGAAGTTGTAAGCGAGATCTGAATACGGCTCACTGGCTTCAAGGATTTCGTTGATTTCGAGCTTCGCGACGAGTTCTCCCAAAGCTGGTAGCTCCTCGTAACCGACGCCAAAATCGATAATTTTAAGTGTGAATTCCAACAAATCATCTAATGGGATAATCTCTAGATCGAAAGCTCTTTTGACTAGCCGTAAGCAATTTAGGCACTTATGCGTAGCGGGGCCGGCCATTATCGCTAGGATAATTTTCTCCAGGCGTTGAATATTGGCCGTAGATGAATTGGAAATTATTGCAGCCGAAATGGAAGGGCGCGCTTTGAAGGCACTAAAATAAAGTTTCGCAACATATTCGTGGTCACACCCTTTGAAGTTCAGCGCCTCTTCGTGCTCCAAAAGCGAAATTAGCATCTCGCCTTTTTTATTGAGCGAAATCAAACCGTTTTCAGACATATCAAGCAGCACATTAAGTGCGCTATGGTTGCGCAAGCACTTAAACACACCTTCAAGCGAATCCAATAATCCTGAGTAGCGATGTAGTAAGAAATCCCCTAGCGATGGGTTGAATAGCTTGTAATAGACTTTGTCCCCTAATACCACTCGCGTGATCATTGAATTGGACAAATGACGCACGGCATAGTGGAAGTCACGCTTGCCCACGAAGTTCGCGTGGCTCGACATCAGTAAACTGCTAGCATAAGCGGCTGATAAATCTTGCTCCAATATGTTCTGCCCGTTAAATGCTACCAGCAGTACAAGGAACCGGCCAAAGTCGTCTAGCTGCGCGTCAAATGGATGAGCCCAGATCTTAGCTGGATTATCCAATAGGTCTTGAATGTAATCCCAATATCGAGAGACTGGAACGTTATCTAGGCGCTGAGGGTCTGTGATGAATTGAATAAGCCTAGGATTGAAATTCCGATGGCTAATCACCCTGTGGTATCGCTTTTCAGTGTAAAGCTCGTCGATATGCACTGCTGACAGGCCGGAATGCCAAATGTGATTGTAGAGGATATGGGCTTTATCTAGGCTGGAAAGCGAGTCGAGTTTGATCTCCATCTCGTTTCTGTGAACGTTGTTATGCTCAAAGACGTCGTTGAGAATTCGCCCTTGATTCAGGATCGTGGAGCGCGAAGTCAGTACAAATTTTTTCGTCGCCCGATCACGGCTTACCCGTTTGATAAAATTGACGATCTGGCTACCTTCGTGCCCTGACAGAGCTTCAAGGTAGTTTCGTCCTAGGAAGTCGTCAAAGTAGAAGAGCTGTAGCTGATCAGGCTTGTAAGCTTGCTCAGCCTCGTGGATGTGCTCACTTATGCAATTGAGCTCGAAACCATCGCTCGTATAAAGGAGAATGAGTTGCTCTGCCAGCGTTGTTTTTCCGATGCCCGGTTGACCTGTGATGATCACGGTACCTAGCTTATTCAGCCTGTCCACGGCCGAGTCGAAATTGCGGGTGTGGACGAATATTTTCGACTTGTCCAAGACGTCTCGCATCATGGCTTCGCTACGACCATTGATTGCGTTGTTGAGCAAGCCGAATAGTACGTTAGAGCTGCTTATCCAAAGCTTAAAATGACGGCGCTCAACCGCTGTATTTTTGGCAAGCAGATCATTCAGATCCTCCCGACCATAGACTTCAATCGGGCAGGACGCCTGGCTGCGTAGCGCGTCGACAAGTTCCTGCTTGTTCAACCTAGTAAGCGAATGCGAGACCACTAGAATGTAGAGCTCTGGTTTTAGCGCAGCGACCTTTGGAGCCTCGGAGTTTCGTAGGTGTGTTATTAGCTGAGGCAAAGGTGTGCCAGGACGATGCTTGGCCTGCAGGATCCATTCAGTACCGGTGGATGTGAAAAATCGCCCGTCAACACCACCGTCGCGGCCTGGCCTGAACCGCTCAAACCTGACGCGTTTGTCGGCGCCGATGAGGTCAGCACAGAGCACCTCGAACTCTTTGTCGTTGAGACGCGAAAAATCGTAGTCGTTCACTAGGGCACCCACTCGATGACAGGCGGTTAAGATAGCATTCTGCCGCCCTGTTTTGCCCCGCGGGGGCGTGCTTCCGTTTGTTGATCGGCTATAGTGAGATGGCGTCGAAGTGATGGCCACTTCGCATGAATCTTTGAGGTTATAACGGTTGCTGTTCGGGTTAGAGCAGCGAATTCAATTTGGACGTAGCCGCAAGTCTGGCCACGAGCTTCATCCTAGGCTTTGATAGAAATTTTGATGAGCCAGAGGAGGGTGGCTGAACCACTCGCCTCAAACGGATAAATTGGAGGAGTGTTTAGGATGGAAGCCCAACGAGTCGCGTCTCCGGCAAATACTTTTGCCGCGGTTCAAGACAGCCGCTACCATAGGATGAACGCACAGACTTTGCGAGAATAGGGCCCTGATCTGGCTGTAACCGACGAACAACACATATTAAAAAGTCATAACAAGCTATATTTATAATAACCAAAGCCCCATAACTAGCGGGGGAAAGCTGACAATATAACTGTATTGTTTCAGGTATCATGGCAAGCATTAAAATGGCAAATATTGCCAACTTGGCAATTGATAATAAATTAACAGCTAGTACTCGCGCCAATTTGACTAGCTAACCCTTTGATTTTACTTCCCACGCACTCCCTCATTAGAACAATTAAACTATATTGTCAGCGCGCCGCTTGGAGAAAACTTAAGATGGGCGCATTACCCCTATTGCACGCTCGAAACGTAATTGAGCTTTGTCACAATTTTCCTAAGCCATTAAAGTTGAAATCTGCACCTTGACTCCTCAGGACAAAGTCCTAGGCTAGTGATCTGGAGTGAAAAAATTTCAATTCGAACACTAGAGGAAATTCAAAAATGAATGAGAAAAATAAAGTCCCCTCACTAAACGGTGGCATACACCTAAGTAGAATCCCGTACAAGCTCAATCAGCTCCCGTACAAGCCGATTATCACACTCGCGGTCGATAAATTAACTCAAGGTATTATCGGTTTCTCAATACAGGAAACACATGCCGCGAAAAACGTTCAGATTCATACTCGTCAACTGAAAGCTCCGTCTATCAACTGGGGTCGGAATGCAATCGCACACCACTTTGCTGGTAATCCAGGCTACTTCAGCGTTGACAATTCGCCCGAGTTCAGTAGTGCCAGCTATGTTAAAGCAGTGAAAGAGCTTGCTTTGCAACCAAAGCTAGCCTGTGATAATACATTAGTTAGAAGGATCGAAATCGATCACATTCTGGCAGACATATTTGTGACCCTATCACTGCGCCTCCGCGGACATCCCCGGCCATCGCCTAAAAATCCTCCGTTTGGTGAACTGTGGCGTCAGCGCGGCCACCGCTTCCCGCGGAGTTAGTTTCGATTCTATTGAAGATGCTCATGTGCTCAGCATTCCAAGCAGTAATAGGCTGAGCATGTGTAGCTTACCCCAGAGGATAATCGCCAAGAATAAATTGCTTACGCGAACGGCAAGCAGAGATTTATGGATGGTAGCAACCAGATCTACGCATGCGAACTTGGCCGCCTCGCGCGGGAGCTGGTGGCCGCTACGCCGGTGTTGTTACGAAGACTTGAGTCTCTTTACGACGAAATTCTGATCGACGAGGTGCAAGATCTCAGTGGTTACGACTGGGAAATCGTCCATGTATTGCTTGAGTCGCGGATCGACGTACGAATGGTTGGTGACGTGCGCCAAGCGGTGCTTTCGACCAAACCGAGAGGGCAGAACAAACAGTATGGGTACGCTGGTGCGCTCGATTGGTTCCTTGTACGAGAAAAGGGAGGGCTGCTGAGCATTAATTATGCGACTACGAATTAGGGCTGCCGAACTGAAATCGCGACGTTCTGTGACTTCATCTTTGATGCGTCATGGGGCTTTCAAGGAACAACGTGAGAGAACCACGCGGTTTCTGAACATGATGGCGTGTGCCTGGTGCATTCCAAGCATGTCGACCAATACGTCGAGCGGTTCCGGCCTCAATGCCTGCGCAGCACCATAGCTTCCGGTAAGGAATTCGATTTGGACTTTATGAATTTCAAGGTATCGAAAGGTGTCACGTTCGAGCGCGTGCTGATCGTACCCACCGCGCCGATCAGGGCCTTCATTCAGAAACAGACCTATCTGGAATCAACGTCAGCGGTTGACTTTATGTTGCAGCTACGAGGGCCAACCAAAGCTTAGCGATCATCATCGACAAACCTCGTAACTCGAAACTGCCGTTTTGGGTGTCGTAATTGAGAGGAGCGGGGCGCTTGCGAAAGGCAAGCTTAGGAATATTTGATCTCTGGTGTACGACTGTGCGCCAAATTATCCCGTTAAGTCAGATCGGCTTAGAATACCAACTGAACCGGTTGACCGATTTAATTCCGTTTTGCCCGAACTGTCACATCTGGATGAACCGTCTGCAATCTCTGAGTTGACAGTGCCGAAGCATTGCACTCGTACGCGTTGACCTCAATTTCCCTTACGGCACCTTACAAAATAGTCCCTAGCCAGCATCCTTCGAACGACTCGATACCAACGCTCCCGTCAATTGTCGGATGTCTTGAGATGCTTGTGAAATAGTCGGTTTGTCCGATGCCTTTGCGATAACCGCTAAGTCCTCTCTAATCAAGCAAATCATGCGCCAGAGGGCTTTCAGGCCGTAGCCACCAACCGAATCCTCCCGAGGAAACAGGATCGCTGCAGGCAACGGTTGCTTGGCATCAATATTCAAGTGAATAAGATGTCGCTCAAAGGCCCGACCAAATGCCCCCGGCAGCGGAACAGAACTGCCGTTCGTGGGATGACTCTCCAGCCACATCCCATGGGTATCTAGCCTGAACTGGTCGACACGCCCAGGGCTTGAGTCAGTCCCCAACACTTGCCACAGAGGCCTGCCTGAATATCTCGCGATCGTCAAATACATCGCAATTAGGCTGGAGTGATGCGTGCTCAGAGGAAGGCTCTGGAGTTTTGATAGTATCCATTCCATAACTTCATCCGAAATGGTACCTCGAGCCTGCGAGGTTTTAAACATCAAGAATTCGAGCTTAGCCAAGGCTACATTTTCACGTTTGGCGGACACATCCTTGAGGTAGAAATCCATGAACTGCTTAACGCATCGGATCTCACGCTTCCACACATTCTCATCAATCTTCTCGAAGGACTCGCCGGTACGCGCTCCATGGAATGGTTTCCAGTTCGGGTTGATGGCCCAATCTTGAAAGTCCAGGGCGGCGTTGGCCAAGAACCGTTTTTGTTTACTAGAAGTCGCCCAGACGCTGATTGGGCTTCGAATAAAGTCCGAGTAGCTCTCAAAGTCGGCGCGAGTCCAATCTAGCAAGCAGACGTCATTCGCGAAGCTCCAGTTGAGCATTTTTTCCAAGCCTTTGATGCAGATGTTGTACTGCATGTGAGGGTTCAAGGGGCTCCAGTTGTGAGCGATCCAATTTACAAACCGGTAGGCGTACCAAGTGCTAATGAAGGGCTGACATGACTCAGTAACTCGACTCAAGCGAGCTGAAACTTGAAGATTCTCAAAGAAACTGGATACGCGATTAGGTCGCCACTGGTTATAGGGAGGAAAAATGGGGAATGGGATGAATGGCCGCTTCATGAGGCTACCCGCACGCTAAAATCTTCAGGTAGATAGTATATTTAGCAGAGGTATTAGGCGCTGACTAGCTTTCGAGGCGTCAGCTGCAAAAAACGCAGTTTCGTGACAGGACAACGTAATGGAAGGTGTAAGGATGGGAGAGCAAGGGGCTGATTTCATGGGAAACGGGCTTTTGTGGAAACGCGACCGGGGATTAGTGGAAATGGACAAGTGCAGTGGGGATCTGTCTCAATACATGATTTAACATAATATACATTACACGCAATGCCATATTGCCGAATTGACCCTGACACACACTGTCGAGATTACTTAAAAATGCGAAAACCTATCAAAATATGCGACCCCTTGGAAAATCATATGGTTGCGGTCAGTTCCTTGCGCTGTTGATCAAGCTGAGACTTGGGCTGGCCTCATTTAAATATGCGAATCCGTGGCTACTCCGGATCCTTAACTGGACTCCTAAGACCTCTGGGGTCATTTTACTCCTGCAATAGCAGATCCAGAAATCTCGCCATGACTAGCCTGGGCTGGCACCGTGCTCAAGTCCTCCCATCTGTTTGATTCAAGAAACCTTTTTGAGATTGGATGTGTATTTTTGGCATTACTTATACCTTGCAGATCCACCTACGAGCGCGTCGCTGCGTGAAATCTTGGACTTTCGCTATGGGATTGATACCCTAATTTCAAAGAAAGTCATTCGTGTGAATGACCGGTGGCGTCCATGCTCGAGGTTTGCCAGCGTTAGAAAATGCACTTGTATCCATCACATTGACCCAGACTTGGCTGACCAAAATGAACAGAAGACTCCATTTATAAGTCTGCGTCCTAGGCAAACCGCTGCGGACCGAGGTCATTCTGGTGCGGATCCAGCATTATTGAGGTGGCTGGGGCATCCGCTAGCAATAGTGGTTAAAATCAGAAGCACTATGTACATCGCGATGTTTGCGATTTTAGGTGAGGATTAACGAATCGTTGAGGCAGTATGTAATTACCCGATTTCGCCCTCCTTTTGTAATACCAGTGGAGTAATCTGTTCTCTGGGCGTATTTCAGAGTCAAAGAAAAGATAACTAAACTAAACCTCTATTTAGTTGAGTTAGTTATCTTATGGGGCCTAAGCAACCAACTAGTGACGCCCAATCTCGGTTCGAGTCGTTTCGTTAAATTTGTAGACTAGACCAAGTGATAAGCTGTCACGACCGCACTCATCCTAACTGTCCTCTGGCTTACCTGCACTTTGTTGAAGGTGCCACCGCCACCTCCCGTGAAATTCCAGAGGGAGTCGCCATGGATGCTCTCAGCGCGGAGTTCTACGGCCCTTTGCCCAGGACATGGCAGTCGAGCGCCGCGCGCAGGGCAAGATCGACGTCGTGGCCTTCGGCCGCCTGTTCATTTCCAACCCTGGTCTGATGGAACGCCTGGGACAAGGGGCCGAGCTGACCATCTCACCCCGCTAGTCGTGCTACGGCGGCGGCGCCAAGGGCTACACCGATTGGTCAGCGGTCAACTACTGATTCAGAAAGCCCCTAGGTCAGAAGTTTTTTGAAACTGCAAATGCCCTCCCGCTGTTACAACCATTAGCGCAATACAGATCAGTCTCTTCTGATCGTTGGTGAAGACCTTCATTTACAACGGTGCTCCGGTTTGGCTTTATTGGTTTGCTCCCCTTCCCCGCTGCTCATTCTGCGAACGTAGTCATCAATTGTTCACCCGGGTACATCCCTTGCAACAGCGCATGGTAGTCCTTGTAAACAAGTAACGATCAAGGTGTTTGCTGAATCCCCAAACCGATTGCTTCGCCCAGGTCCGCGGGTACTTCTCCAATAGATATCAGCTAGTCCATGCAGCGAATAAACTCTCGATGATCGAGGTTCATTTCATTAACCAAACGGTCGACGAGTTTAGCTACCCCTGCGTCATTGCCTTTGGTAGTTTCGAATATCAACCCAGCCATTTTGAAAAAAAATCGTTATCGCCATCTTGTAATTCTGCGCACCAGGTTGGTCAACTCCGGGAAGTGAGCCCTACACGCCGGGCATTTGAAATTCGAGTCTTCGATAATGGTGAATTTGGATGTGGCACTGCCATTCGACCGCTCGGCGTTTACGACCCCTCCCGTGCTTCTGGTCGGTTGACCGGTATAAGTGGTCAGTGCTGACATCAACTTTGATTGGTTGTGGTTCTGGCAGCCGAAACCACTCGCACCAATACAAACGCAAGCCATCTCGATAATATTGTATTGTTAGTCAGCTATATTTATGTTTTTTTGATACTCAGCGAGTTTTTCAGCATCATCCTTACGCGCCACAGAAGAGGTCTTCGCATAAATCCTTGTGGTGCGAGAATCTGCGTGACCAAGTTCGTCTTGCGTTGTCTCCAAACTTGCCCCGGCCATAAGCCGATGTGTTGCGTTCGTGTGCCGTAGCCAGTGGGCCGACATGCTTCGAAGTTGCTCTGCCATCTGCAAATAGGAACAATGCTCTGCTGCGCGCTTAGCCACAGAACTAATCAGCGCCTGGATCGTTCGTGTTGTCACACCCACGCCACCCTTAAGGGACTGGCGCGGCACAAGCGGGAAGCCCTCAGTGGGTAGCGGATAAGGTGGTAGTCCGCAAATTCTTCTAAACCGTGTCAGCTCAGACAAAAGCACCGAGTTGACAGTTGCAGACCGGGCCTTCGATCCCTTCCCAACGACTTTGAGCTGCCACGTCAAGTCACGGCGAACAAAGTGGCTCATCTTGCCGCTGACTGCTTCTTCACAGCGCAGCCCGGTATGGTAGAACAAGGCAAAGATCCACCGAACTCGGGCTGCATCCTTCGCTTCTAACGCGGATCGATCCGTCATTCCCACTATGAATCCCCACAGATAACGCCATGCATCCAGGGAAAGGTAACGTTCCTGCTCTTTTTGCTGAACAACGGTTGGCTTGTGCGACAATTCGAATGGATTATTGCGCATGTAACCCGCAGCAATGAGATATCGACAAAGGCCAATCAGAACGGTTCGACTGAATGCAATGGACTCGCTCGACACTCCACCCCTGAGTAATTGGGATGTCCCCAATTTCTCACCTTTTTTGGCTTTGGCCGGGCGAATCCAGTGTTTCGGCGGGTTAGCTAGGTGGTTATAGTAACTATGCACATGCTCAACATTGAGCGTATTCAGGGTCAGGCGCAGCTCCATCATCCAAACAAGAAGTTTCTTTGCTTCTCCTTTGAAGCTTTTAAACGTATGACGGGAGCGCATCCCCTTAGCTTTCATCCACGCTCGTACAGCCTCAAAGTCATTTTTTGCACCGATGATGTTGTTCGCGCGCTGCTCGACTACAATCAATTGCTCGTCATGTAGCCGTTTGGCTTCTTGATCCAATGCAGTGACGTTAACAATGTCCATGCTAAGCTACCCTCATTTAATAGCTTGTCTTGGGCAACCGGACTGTACCTGCACGTATTCCGTCTTGATCTTCAGAAGGGTTGCAAACACTTTATCTTCCTTCTCAAGGTCATCCGTCAAGAAAATGCATTGCTTTCGTGTGCTTACATTCACGCTCGAATCACGAGTCAAAGAGTGTAATAAATTTCGTAACTTTTTTGCCATTCTTAGCGCTAAAAACTTTACAAAATGCCGAAAGTGAACAGTTTTAGGATGCCCAAAGCCGCCCCTTTGTGACGGGCGAAATCCGCCCCGTAGCCGTCTCTCCTTCTGCTCGTCAAGGTCCTGGATGTTCGACGGTCCTTCGACACTGCGGGTTGCTGGTTTTCTCCCTAAGCATCCAAAGTGTCTCACTGTGAAACACGTTGGCAGCACTCCCTCCAAATCCGTGCCACCTTAGCGATCTGATGTGGGCCAAAGTGCTTCGCTGATTTAAAGCGTTTCACAGTGAAACGTTTTCAATCACATCAATGACCCGGTTGTTGCGTCCTGCGGTGGTGTCAGTAACGGACCTTGAAGGTCGGCGAATCCACGAACGAATCCCCCGGCCCGAAGGTCTTCGCCACGCCGTCCGCACCGGTCAGGCGCACGGTGCCTTCGAGGATGTGGCACATCTCGTCGTAGTCGCACTCGCATCTCGGTCTACGCACTGACCGAAACACGGCTGCTTCCTGCGAAGACCCAGCGGTTCATCGAGTTCATACGCGACCATCTCAACAGTGCTTAATGCCTGACGACTGGATAGGGGGCATCCCGACGCAAACGAATGTCTCCTTCTGGCCGAGGCTGTGTAAAAACGTTTTTGAGCGCGACAGGTACTCAAAATCGGACTGGAAATCGCGTTTCTACGCGAAATCCACATCTGCTGACGTGCCGATAAATTTCAGATTTAACGTAGATGCGCATACTTCAATTTTGGTGAAGCGTTTTTACACACTCTGGGCCGATTTCTGCCTGTTACTTAGGGGGCAGATTTGGGCATCATAGGAACCGATCATTTGAGTATATTTCTATGGCCGTAATACGTAATCCTCACGCACCTATTGGCAGTCCACAACCTTCTGAACAGATTGGTCGTGACGATCTACGTGAGCGGTTGCGAGTGTCTGTTGAGCGCCTTCGCATTGGGCGACCAGTAAAAAGCCTCATAATTGTTGGTTTGCAAGGTGTCGGAAAGACGGTATTGCTGAATCAGTTGGCGAGGGATGCAGTTGCGTTCGGCATTCACACTGCCTATGTAGAGACATTGAAAGAGCGATCCCTACTTTCAATGCTAGTCCTACAGATAAAAGCAGCACTGCTCCGCATGAGTACTGTACACGCGGCCAAAGATGCTGCTGTCAAAGCGCTCCGCGCGCTCTCAGGCTTCACAAAAACATTGAAAGAACGCTACCAAGATATTGAGATAGATTTGGATTTTCAGCCTGAGCCAGGGTTGGCCGACAACGGCGATCTCGACGGCGACTTGACCGCCTTACTGATAGAGGTTGGAGAAGCCGCGCGTCACGCAAATACTGCCCTAGTGATATTTATTGATGACCTTCAGCTCGTCATGGAGCCCGAGTTAGCCGCGCTAATAGTCGCCCTGCATCGTGTTTCGCAGGTTAGCTTGCCCTTGATAATTGTTGGTGCAGGCCCGCCCGAGTTGCGAGGTAATGCTGGAAATATGAGGTCCTATGCTGAACGTCTTTTTGACTACCCAGAGATTGGCCCGTTTCAACCAGTAGAAACAAAGTAAGTCTTCGTCGAGAATTGAAACGATGATGGGATGGCAGAGTTGAGTATACGGGCCGCTCCTGCCGCCTTGCCGCCCCATTGCAGATGTCGCGTTTGAGAGTCTGAAATCGCCCGTATCACCTACAGGTACCCTGCATGGAGACCCCTCGAGGCCCCGAATTTGCTTCATCTGAAATGAACTGATATTCAGCTGCATTGACTGTCAATGATACGGAGGTCAATGCAATTACCCAAAGGGCGGCGCAGCCATAGCTCGTGCGCTCTGAACCAGGACTAAACACTGTCCTTTCGCTCGTGTGATCGCATTGTAAAGAAGTCGCCTTTTCTGAATGTCATCGCCTCCGATCGCGGCTGGCCAAACTACGAGCACCAAATCAAACTCACGATTTTTTGCGCCGTGTACCGTCAGGGCTCGAATCCCGGCAGCGTCATTGCCTGCTAGCCGGCGTTGATTAGAAAACGCTTGGAGGATCGCCTCTTCCATTTGTTGGCGAGAGAATGTTGTCTGTCCTTTGGTTCTTCGTTGCCGACCAACCCAGCGGATAAAGTCTTGGGCAATGCTCCGCGGTTTGCCTTCCATCAAAGCTATAGCCTCAATGACATCAGCATGATCAGGTAATGCTAACTCTTTGATGAAGGCTTCAGATCGAACCGACTCCGACTGTTCCAGGATCACATGGTGAGGACCATTCCCGTTTTTGGTGGTGCGAGTCTCCACCCACTCGCGTACTGCGTGAGCGAAGGTGCCCATTGTCGGGGTGATGATCGCAATTCTATTTCCGGCTCTGTTCCAGCTGATTGCGTTGGATATCCAAGTACCTGCTAACCCAGCGTTTGCAGTTGCAACCACCTTGAATTGGCCCGAGCTTCGCGGTGCTTGCCCAGATCTGATTGCTCTTGCAGCAGCAAGTAGATCTCGGTCGCTCGTTCGCCTTGGTTGATCCAGGGTGACCTCGTTACCAACCGCAGCGAGCCATTCACAAGCTAAATTTGGACGAAGCTCCTCAACCAAGCACTGGAACTCATCGGAGGCAACGAGCAACTTCACATGCTCAGCGAGCGACTGAACGATGGCAAGTCGACTGGGGGTTAAGTCTTGCGCCTCATCAACCACCACGATTGGAAACGCGGCCGCCACCCATCGAGCAACGTCGTTACGGGCGATCAACTCTGCCGCCAGCCCACAGATTTCCTCGTAAGCGCCGACCTCTGGGAATGCCTTCCCCAGGTAATTAGCCAGTGCTCTCCATCGACTGACTACTCTCCATGCGAAGCTGTCGAGAGTGCTGCACTCATAGCGACGATTGAGTCCAATGACTCCCGCCAATCGATCATCCAGTCGTCGTCTCGAACCGTGCATAAATGTGAGGGCAAGCACCCTTTGGCCTTCCTGCAACTGCTGATCCGCCAACTGTGCCGTCAGCGCGGACATAAGTTGAAAGGTTTTACCGCAACCAGCAGGCCCTGAAAAAGATCTGACTGTCATCGGTGGAAAACCCACGCACCATCGGTGCCTTGTGCAAAATGACGGTTCGCCCTAGCCACGCAGGTCAATGCCAAATCGCTAAACAGGTCGGCTGCTCTACGACGGCAAGCTTCGGAGTTAACAACGGCGTCCGCTAGTTCTTCATAGCAGATTACATCCATTTTTTTCTGTTTCAGGTGCGCCACGATGTCGCTAACAGACGTTGGTGGCACGCGAGGCACGTCGTTAAGCGCACGCAATATATGCTCTTCGTCGGCCTCAAGGATCCATCCAATTGCGTCTTCAATCATCTCGCCATTTGCCCACCGGATAATCACTGGTGGGGGAGTTTGTGTTTCTTGTAGCCCTCTCGTGTAACGGTGCCCATCTGCGTCACCATCGACAAGACAACAGACACGCTGATGCGCGGCAGTCAGAAGCTCGTAGGTTTCAACCACTTTGGCATCCTCTGTCGGTACTACCCCCACCTGGAGCCCAAACATTGCCTCCATGCTCGTAGACCATCCTTCGCTGAGCATCAAAGGACGAAGTACGGTTTTCAGTAACTGAAAATCCGCACGCCCTTCGGGCACAAGAATACATGGGTGCATGAGCGCCGAAAGTACATCCACCCGGCTCTGCTGGAAGAACTTACGCTTCCAGTTTGGCGCTTCGGGTGGGAGTTTTTCAGACAGGAATGGAAGTGCCGATAGCTGCCCGTCCACGTTTCGAAGGATCAACACAGAGGTGGGATCGGATACCGCAGCAATCAGCGGTGAATGAGTAGTCACAAAGGTCTGGGTAGAAAGCGCTTGGACGCGTTGAACTAGCTGCTGCTGGCCTGATGGCGGCAGGTGTAGTTCAGGTTCCTCCAGGGCCATCAGAAAGCCCTCGCCCGCCTCTGCACGGCCTCTGCCGAGTTCTAACAGCAACAGCAATCCTTGAAGCGAAATTAGTCCACTGCCTTGACGGGCAGCAGGCACTCCTAACCCTCCGCCGACGGCGAAGTGTGCTGCGACGGAGTCGAGCAGTGATCGACTATCGGTGCTGGTTACCCTCAACTGAACAGAGGGCGCACTGGGAATGCACTTCGATAGTTCGGTGTTGACGTTATCGATAAGGGCAGAGATTTGCTGATCCTGCTCAATGGGAGCTACTGGTCTTCTTAGACGATCCCGCTCGGCAAGGATAGCGGATGAGGGCTGAGCGGCTGCAGCCTGTAAGGTCCGGCGGAACAACTCGCTTCCCCATGAGAAAACCTTGTCCCAAGTTCGGCTAGCCCGCACGAGATAAAAGCCCATTTCCTTGATGAGTTTGGGCGGCACGCCTACAGGCGCGTCATCTGCAAATGGGTCGATGGGGTTATCGTGATCATGGAAATACCTGACCATTTCGACGCTGAGCGAATCGCGGTCAAAGTACGCTTGTGCGCCAATTTGGCAACATAGCATTGATGCTTGCTCTGTCCGTACAGGGCAAACAGTGCCGGTAGCCTCATCAATCCATTTTGGAACGCCCCGGCCGTCTCGAAACCAGTCCAGATGATCACCTGGATCCTGAGAAGAAAACCCAGTAACCGTCGCGACAAGCTTGATCCGATCCGCAGGTTGGGGATCCGAGCCGAAAAAATCGTGTTCGGTCAGCTCTCGCACCATTCGTTCCCGGCCGAGCAACAATGTGAGCGCCTCGATTACGGTGGTTTTTCCGGTATTGTTAGCGCCTATCAGTACGGGGTGCTGCTTGAAGTGAACAACCCCTTGGCGAATACCTCGGAAATTCGAAATTTCAAGGATTCCAACTCTCATCCCAGCTCCTTATCTCAGATAGCCACCAGGGCTCTGTATTCCATTCGCGGGTGTAGCGCTGCGCCAGGGCGAGTGCGGACAATGACTATATCTGAATCCAATCCAGTGTCGTACAAAGTGAAAACCACCAGGCGGCCGGACGATTGAGGTTGCGACAAAGCACTACGAATTGCCGGCAGACACTGCGAATAGCCTTGCTGTTGTCTTTGCGAAAGTCGGCAATGGTTTTGAAGTCCGGAGCCAAACGCCCCGTTAGCCACATCAACTCGACGTTGCGCTCGGCCTCACGCTCAAGCCGGCGGCTGGACTGAATCCGATTGAGGTAGCCGTAGATATAGATCTTCAGCAACACCGCTGGGTGGTAGGCCGGACGACCAGTTGCGGCAGGATCAACGCCCTCAAAACCAAGTGCGCCCAGGTCGAGTTCATCGACGAAAACATCGACCACGCGCACTGGATTTTCTTCGGCTACGTAATCGTCCAGACACTCCGGCAGCAAGGTGACTTGCGTCCGAGCCTCGCCTTCAATAAATCGCTTCATGATCGCCCCCGCTACGATCTCGACGATCAAAAGATTAGACAATCGCAGATGTTTTCACACAGCCTGGGTCGACTGCTGCCTTTGCCACTCTGGGGTGTGACTCAATGATACTGAGGTGCAGGCCCGCCGAAGGCCTGACGCAGAAACTCATTAACAGCAACGAACAGCGCTTCCGCTTCGTGGCGCAGCATCTCCACTTCTTCCGCAAGCTGAGTCTCTTGCGCTTCATAGTACCGGCGTAACGCCTGCACCGCCTGCTCCATCAGCGGCTCACCTGCCTTTACCTTTTCACCCAGACCCTTGTCTTCCATGCTATCTCTATCCTTACTTGGACGTTTACACACAGCCTAGAACGAAAGCGACCACTGAAAAGCCAACTTCCAGCCTTAGCCGTCGACTTCCTTCGCAGACAATTCGCGAGCAGCATCTAGTTCTTCTGCCAATTCCGAAGCCTCTTTGGCTCTCTCCTCCAGCGCCTCGGTGAGTGAGTTTATTTCGCGCTGCAAGCCGCTGACCTGCTCGAGCAAAACCTGTTTGCCGCCCTCGCCCTGTGCTATCAGCGTTTTCAACGAGTTAATTTCGCCCGCTTGGCGCTCTCGGACTGTTTCCAAGTCCAAATACCCCTTCTGCTGTTGCCGAGCTTCCGTCAGCAAACGCTCATTGTCGCGATTTAACTGGGTCAACTCATCCTGCTTGATGATCAGTGTCTGCTGCAGATGACGCAGCTCCATCTGGATCTGTTGCAGCTGCCCTTCATGGCGCCGCTGTTCCTGCTCACGCTGTTCCTTGATCGCACTGCGGTAGTGCTCGAGCGCATCGCGGGCGTGTAGGTGCTTTTCTTCCAGCGAACGAATCTGCTCGTCCTTTTCCTTCACCCGCAATTCCAGGTCGCTGCAGGACTGGCTAAGTCGCGCATTCCGCGTTTGTTCGGCCTGTAAGGTTGTACGGCAGGTCTGCAATTCGCTCGACTCAGTTTCCAGCGCGCTGCGCTGGATATCGAACTGCTGCTGGAGCTGGCCAAGGGCGGTCTGACTGGTTCTGAGCTGCTCGCTCAATTCCGCCTTGTCGGCGTCCGCAGCGGCGAGCGCCCGCTCAATCTGCTCCTCGCTCTCCTCTTTCAGGCGCTGCGCCAGGCGCGACACCAGCTCACCGAGCTCGTCGCTGAGCGCCTGCTGGGGCGCACTATGGCGCTGGTCAACCTCGTCCAACTCCTTCAAATAGCGATGAATTGTCGTCTTTGAGCCGGTATTTCCGAGCTCAACGCGCACCGCATCAATGCTCGGATTCTCCCCGCGCGCCAGCAGCGCCTCCCGCGCTTTTTGCACAATTGCCTTGTTGACGCCGCCACGGGCCATGTTCTGCTCCTACGATTTCGTACTGTTTTACATACCATGTATTTACGTTCTATTTTGCCATGATGTAAAGCGCTATAAAACCGCATTTATCTGATAAAATAATCGAGCGTTATCGCATCATAGAACTGTTTTCGGCCTTTTCCGTCGGCGGAAAAGGTACGTTTCGCGTCGAAGGGTTGAGATGAACAAGGCGGATCGCTACCTGCAGGCCGGCACCCGGGAAAACACCCGGCGCAGCTACCGCGCCGCCGTGGAGCACTTCGAAGTGACCTGGGGTGGTTTTTTGCCCGCGACCGGGGACGGCATCGTGCGCTACCTCGCCGAGTACGCGGATAAGCACACCATCAGCACGCTGAAGCAACGCCTGGCCGCCCTGGCTCAGTGGCACATCACGCAGGGCTTCCCGGATCCGACGAAGACGCCAACCGTTAAGCAGATGATCAAGGGCATACGGACACTGCATCCCGCCCAGGAGAAACAGGCGGCCCCTCTCCTTCTACTTCACCTGGAACAAGCAGTTAGTTGGCTTGAACGAGAGGCGGCCCTGGCGGCTGAGCGCGACGACTACAAAAGCGTGATGAGGCATCGACGAGACATTGCTCTGGTGCTGATTGGGTTCTGGCGAGGTTTCCGTGGTGACGAACTGGCACGACTTCAGGTTGAACACACACAAGCCGAGTCCGGCGCCGGCATCACTTTCTATCTGCCGCATACGAAAGGCGATCGACAACACCTGGGGACGACATTCCACACCCCCGCTCTAAAGAAGCTCTGCCCCGTCCAGGCTTACATCAGCTGGATTACAGTGGCCGGCATTGCGCGTGGGCCGGTGTTCAGGAAGGTGGATCGCTGGGGTAATCTTGCTGAGGGCGGCATCAATCCAAATAGTTTGATCCCGATGCTTCGTCGCATCTTCAGGCAAGCGGGTGTCCCATCAGAAATTTACAGCAGCCACTCAATGCGCCGCGGTTTTGCAACTTGGGCCTCAGCAAACGGCTGGGACATCAAGTCACTGATGAGCTATGTGGGGTGGAAAGATGTGAAGTCAGCGCTGCGCTATGTCGATGCTGCAGGTTCATTCGGTGGCCTAGCGGCCAAAACAATAAGACTGCGGGTCGAAACCACCTGACTTATGCAGCGCGTCAGTCAGGTGGCTCTAGGATCAGCCGCAACTTGGACGGCCACCTCAGAAATGTCCTGTTGGAGGAAGATCCTCAGAGACCAATCAGATGCAGATAGGGCCCCAGATGTTGTCTGACGAGGGTTCTTGTGTAGGCTACGTAGGGTTCGGTGGGAGACAGCATTCTCATCAGATCATTTAGGTCTTCCCCAGGATCGTCGCCCCTTGCTAGCGCGCCCTTCACATGACGGAGAGTGCTCATCACAATCCAGCGATGGCGCGACCTCATTTGTAACAGCTCCGCCCGCGCCAATCCGAGATAATGGATACTGGCCTCCCCTTTTTTTGCACACCGCACCGTTAATTTTGGCCGGTTCCACGCGTCCATCATCTTGGAAGACCAGATGATTCTCGGGATCGTCCACGCACGGGGTCAACAACAACGGAACCTCATTTCGCAAAAATCCCGGGCGAGACGCCCGGGTGCTGTTAGCCGCGATAGGAAAAAAGTTTGATTTACCTATGACGCGCTTGCGATTGTCGAAGTCCTCTTGCTCCCGCGGCCGGTTGCAATCTGCGCACGAAATCAAGAGGTTGTCCCACGCAGCGGCCAACCACCAATACCCTTCGCGGGCGGGAGGAATGCTGGCCTTAGCGCCCTTGGTTTTTTTTCTTCTTGATGGCTTGCGGATCGAAAGGTAGCGAGACATCCGCAGCAACCTTTCCCTTTGGCCGGTAGTGCTCGATGTCGCCAGGCTGAGTACCCTGCAAGAAAGATTCGCAAAACACACATTTACGGCCGAACAGATCGGCAAGCCGCGCCCTTATTCGCATTCAGCAAGCGGACAACGGCGACGGAATCCAGGAGGAATGAGCGATTTAAAACTACCGAGCAATCCTGGTGATTCGTATGTTGGATGGACGCCCGTTGAGCGCAGCACCATTTCAGGGCTTGGCCAACTTTCCCGCCTCCGAATAGTTCGCCAACCTCAACACCCCCCCCCGCCGCGCTGACGAGCCTGTTCGACTTCATGCTGGGAAACAATGCTGTGGGTGGTTGCAATCCGGTATGTGGTGTTGCTTGGCATGACCATTCTTCCTATCTGAACATTCGAGGGTCATAAATGAAATCGTACACATCGACCATCTTGATCTGGCTCACAGCTGGATGACTGGGAACGTCGTGCTCGACCTACCGCTGATTCCTTCCGTCCAGGTTCGGGGAGGTCGTTGTCCGAGGCACCTACAGCCGGATGATCACCGATTTCAACAGGGTGTAATGGGACAGCGCATCGACGCCTTGTTCGCGTCCATAGGAGAACGGTTGTGACTGTGAGCGCCGCGCTCCAGCAGCGGAGTCAAGGCGTTGAGGTTGGGGTTGGGGTCGTAGACGCTCAGACCGTAGCCTTTGTCGAGCAGATGCAGGGCCATCTTCTGACCCATGGCGCCAAGGCCGATGAAGCCGATTGAGTGAGACTCAAGCGTGTTCACGGGTCTGGCGTGCCTGCTCGACAATCCATTCGCGGAAAGTACACATGTCGGCGCTTTCCTCGCGATGCCTGGGCACCAGCAGGTAATAGGTATAATTACCCATGTCCACGGTCTGTTCGAAAGGCCTCACCAGGGTGCCGTTCTTCAGTTCTTTCTCCACCAGAAACAACTGCGCCATGGCTAGGCCTTGCCCACCGGCTGCAGCGGCGTAAGCCATGGAAGAGCTCTGATAGGTCATGCCTGCACGGGCATCGACATGGCGGGTCGCGTCGTTGGCTTCCAGCCAGTAGCTCCAGTCATCCGGGCGGGCGATGGAGTGCAGCATGGTGTAGTGAGTGATATCTGCCGGCGTATGCAGGCCGGGTTCACTGAGCAGCAGAGAAAGACTGCACACCGGGGCCAACTGGTTGTCGCTTAGGGTGTAGCAGCTGGTGTTGGGCCAGTCGCCGTTGCACAGCCGGATTGCCGCGTCGAGGTCATCCTTGTAAAAGTCCACCGGGTCCAGCGAGGCTGTCAGCAGCACTTCGATCTTTGGATGTTCTGCGTGGAACGAAGCCAGACGTGGAATCAGCCATTGCATGGCGAACGTGGTGTACGCGCGGACCTTAATCTGCCGACGCTGCACGGGCCTCATCAATTTTTTTGTCGCCACTCGCAGGTCATCGATCATCCACGCCACCGCGCGGGAGTACTGCTGGCCGGCCGGTGTCAGGGTGATCTGCCGATGACCACGGGTGAACAGGTCCTTGCCGAGAAACTCTTCCAGCGAGCGGATCTGCCGACTGACCGCGCCAGGGGTGACGTTGAGTTCGTCGGCGGCGACGGTGATGCTCAAATGCCGCACGACCGATTCGAACGCGCGCACGGCATTGAGGGGAGGCAGGCGATCCATAGACGGCTCTCATTTTGTAGTTGTACTTGGGCGGGCACGGACGCGCAGTATCATCACTGAGCAGGCTAAAGCCACTTGATAAAAACTCAAGCGTGAAGATCCTTAGTTACTTTATTTAGGGAAGCTCTCAGCAACTTCGGCCAAGTGCTCAATCAGCTGTAAAAAGTCCGGATTTCAGCACTGTTCGGCAAGAAAATGCCGCCCTGCGACGCGTGACCGGACCTTTCAGTCCGGTTTCCCGTTTTACAGGCACACCTCGCCCATACCCATCAGATGTTTTCGCGTCATCCACAGGTTCGACAACACGAATAGCGTGGTCAGTTGAGCCGTATTTTTAACCAGCCCACGGAAGCGGACCTTCACATAACCGAACTGGCGTTTGATCACCCGGAACGTATGCTCGACCTTGGCCCGTGTCTGCGCGCGGCTGGGTAAATGCTTGTAACCGTCGAGACCCGCTCCCGGAGACCGATACCCTACATCGCGATGGAGCCGGTTAGCCCCGGCGCTTCATCTGACGACACCTTCGGCGCGCAGCTGGTTGACCGCGCCCTCATCCAGGCCGAGCGAACCCAGCACCTCGTCCGTATGTTCGCCAAGCCGAGGCGCCCGCCGGCTGACCTCGCCGGGGGTCAAACTAAGCTTGATAGGCACCCCCGCGATGCGAGAGGGGATAGTCGAGTTTGGCTGCTCCACATCAACTATCATTTCTCGAATCGCATAATGAGGATCGGCATAAATATCATTGGCCGTGTACACCGGGCCAAACGGCACCACCCCACCCAGACAGTCCTTGATCTGCGCTTTAGAACGGGTGCGAGTGAAGCTTTCGATGACATCAATGACCTTGTCAACATTGGTCAGGCGCACCGCATTGGTCGAAAAATCAGGGTGCATCGACAGCTCCGGACACCCGATAGCGGTTGACAGTTTCACCCAGAATTCATCGTGAGCACAGGCAATAGAGACCCACCCGTCATTAGCCCTAAACAACCCAAACGGGCACAACAGGGGGTGCCGATTACCTTCCGGGACAGGGCTTCGATTCTCGTACGATTTTTGATAAATGATGCGCTCACACACCGACAGCACCGCATCGGTCATTGCCACATCAACGAACTGCCCTTCCCCTGTCCTGCGTGCATAGTGAATTGCACTTAACAAGCCGATGGTCAGCATCAACGCCGGAATCGTGTCACCGACGCCAGGGCCGATTTTGGTTGGGCTGTTTTCATCCAGGCCGGTGATGCCCATGATGCCACCCATCGCTTGGGAGACAACATCATAGGACGGCCAGTCACTGTAGGGGCTCACACCGCTACGCGGGTCACCGAAGCCACGCACCGCGCCATAGACCAACTTGGGGTTCAATGCGCGCAGAGACTCGTATGAGAGTCCGAGCCTGTCCATCACCCCAGACCTGAAATTCTCCACCACGACGTCGGCTGTTTTAACAAGCTCTCGGAAAACCGACTTCCCCTTCTCCGTCTTGAGGTTGAGCGCGATCGAATACTTATTGCGGTTAACACTCTGAAAGTACCCGCCAAACTCGCGAATGCTGTCGTCGGCCATGAATGGACCTATTTTGCGTGTGCCATCGCCGTCGAACGTTTCGATCTTAATAACCTTCGCCCCATGATCCGCGAGGATCTGAGTCCCGAAAGGGCCTGCAAGCATTTGGGTCAAGTCTATGACAACAACATCGTCCAGGGATTTGGCAGACATAGTGATATCTCTTCAGGAGGGACTCTCAAACGAGAAATGCTGGAAACCAGTTTCGCGCCACATAATTTATGTGCGTACATTACTGCTTGAAAATAAAAAATAATATGCAGTATATAGAGCGTTTAGTTATTAAAAAAAGCAAAAACGATCGAATAAAGTCAAAAACGCCGATTGACGGTTCTTTTTTTTGACGAATAGAATGTACGTACATTTATGGTGTCAGCAAAGCGAGGTAACGATGAGCAAGGTACGGCTAGGCAACTTTTTTGAAGATTTTCACATTGGAATGCGGATACGGCACCCCACCCCCCGGACGTTAACTGAGGGAGACAGGAGTCTTTATATCGGCTTGACTGGAAGCCGAGACGCAATTGGCAGCGCAGAGACCGTCAGTCATCGCCTGGGCTATGAAAAACGGCCAATGGAAGCCTTTCTGCTCTTCAACATTGCTTTCGGCAAGACCGTGCCTGATATCTCGCTAAATGCCATCGCCAACCTTGGCTACGCCGATGTCCGTTTTGTTCAAACGGTCTATGCCGGGGACACTCTTTCAGTGACCAGCGATGTGATTGGGCTGCGCGAAACCTCTAATGGCAAAACCGGGATTGTCTACACCCGGTCGGTTGCCGTTAATCAACGCGATGAAGAGGTGCTGACCTGGGTGCGCTGGGTGATGATCCATAAAAGAAATAAAGGCGAAATCACTGGGATCAACATCACTCCGGAACTACCTGCCGCCGTTGCCGTGCAGCACTACCTGCCGCTCAACGCGGGCGCTGCTGCCGATACCATGTTTAAGGCCACCGGATCAACCTATTTCTGGGAAGACTACGAGGTTGGTGAGCGCATCGACCATCTCAGCGGCATGACCATCAACAACAGCGACCACAGCACAGTCACACGCCTTTACCAGAACACCGCGAGAGCCCACTTCGACGGCTACATGATGGCCTCGACTGATGCGAAACAGCGGTTGGTGTATGGCGGCCACGTGATCTCGCTGTGCAAAGCGATTTCATATGACGGAATAGAGAACGCCGTTGCCATCCTGGCCATGAACAGCGGCACCCATGTGGCGCCAACCTTCGCCGGAGACACACTCGTATGCACCACGCAAGTGATCGAGAAAATCGACCTTGCGCATGAGCACATCGGGGCACTGCGGCTGCGCTTGCTTGGTGCGAAAAACCTCGGATCAGCCAGCAAGATTACTTTCCCAAGCCCCACTGAAAGCCAAATCGTGTATCAGCCCGAGATCGTTCTTGATCTCGACTATGTCATTGCAATCCCTAAAAAAACCAATCAATAAGGTGCGACATCATGAGCAATAAGGTACATCCTCGCGAAGCCCTCTTTGACGGGGAAAAGCCGTTCCCTACGCTATCAGCTTGCGAGCACTTTGCGGGCAGTGAAAAACTCATAAACAAAGCCATGGAACTGCAATCACAGAACGGGCCTATTTTTGACATTACCTGTGATTGCGAAGACGGTGCAGCGGCCGGGGACGAAGAAGCCCACGCTCAAATGGTGACTCGACTGATCAACTCGCAAAACAACGTCTACGGCAAACTAGGCGTCCGCATTCACGACTACACCCATCCGTTTTGGAAGCGCGATATTGATATCGTGGTAGGCCAAACCGCGGCTCGCTTGGCCTACGTGACTCTGCCGAAAGCCACGACCGCCGCGCAAGTCGTGGAAATGTCCAACTACGTTCAGGCAACCGCTGCACGTGTCGGTGTCGATCGTCAGATTCCCATTCATGTATTGGTGGAAACTCATGGCGCACTGAAAGAAGTGTTCGAGATCGCCAGTTTGCCGAACATCGAAGTCTTGGACTTTGGCCAGATGGATTTTGTCAGCGCCCACCAAGGTGCTATTGCAGCCTCAGCCATGCGCAGCCCGGATCAATTCCAGCACCCGCTCATTGTCAGGGCCAAGACGGAAATGGTCGCAGCCGCCATCGCTAACGGGGTCGTTCCGGCGCACAACGTGTGCCTGAACTTGAAAGACACCGACGTCATTAGCGCTGACGCCTCTAGGGCGAAACGGGAATTTGGCTTCCAGCGCATGTGGAGCATCCACCCCGCCCAGATCGGCGCGATCGTAAACGCCATGCGGCCTGCTTTCGAAGAAATAGAGGACGCCACGGAAATTCTCAGTGCCGCTCAAGAGGCAGACTGGGGGCCGATCCAGTACAAAGGCGAACTGCACGACAGGGCTACCTACCGGTACTTCTGGAGTATTCTGGAGCAAGCCAAAGCAACCGGCATGGCGGTTCCTGAGAAGGCCCTGAAAAACTTCTATTCGTAAGCCATAGCGTCAACCAAGTTGGCGCATTCAGCACTATGCGCAGCGCCATAACACTGAGTAGCTGTTATAGCGCTGCCACTATCCAGCCCCGCTGCTCACGCGTTTAAGATGAGTTGAGACACTGATGCGCCAAGCGGGATAGAGGGTCTCGGTTAGTTCAACGATCTGACCTTGTTCATCTCGGTAGTGCCTCAGGATTCGCAACCCAGCCGAGTTCTCTTCGACATTCAAGCGCAGGGCCATCTCACGATCGATAAGCACGCCGAACACGGTCTGCCGCACTTCGGATATGGTGACCCCGCAGACGCTTTCGAGAATATCGCTAATCATTATCTGCGGCTGTTGCCTGATGCTTTCCAGGGCGGCTTCATACACGGTGTTTATGTAGATATTGGCCCAGCAGCTGGGCTGCTTGTTCCTGGCATCAATCCGCGGGCCCGTGAGGCGCAGCCATTCCGAGGCCACTGGCGCCTCAAGCTGTCTGGCCATCGCCTTGTCCAGTTTGATACCAGTGACACTTTCCAGACTCCTGACCTCAGACACCGCGACCTGGATCAGGTCTTCGATCGTGTTGACCGACTGCGAGTACATCGCCGCGGGGCTTGCCGATTCTACTCGGCTACCCACCGCCTTCTTACGTGAGATATAACCCTTTTCCTTGAGTATCGATAACGCGGCCCTGACGGTCTGGCGACTCACTGCATAGCGCGTAGCGAGTTCATGTTCCGTCGGAAGCAACGTGCCCACGACATAGCGCCCATTCACTATTTCAGCCATCAGCGAGTTGGCAACGTCCATGTACCTTTTTGTTTGAGTCCCACTCACACCCTTTGCACCCACTTACTCACGCTCCCGGAAAGCCGCCGTCCACGCACCTGCATCTCGACCTGATTACGCCCAACACATAACTTACCCTTCCAGTCCCGCGCCCACAGCACGCGCCCCCGTGATTGCATTGCGCCGACACGGGTTCGCGCTAGGCTACATGTTCTCACACAGGAAGGTTGCAGTGGTCAACTAATTCCGGACACCTCGATAGGTGATTTCGACGCCATCGCCCGCTCGTAAACGGTCGGTGGCAGATATCCCAGTTTCGAGTGCAGCCGTTCGTTGGTGTAAAACCCAACGATGTATTCAGTAATGTCGCGTACAGCTTCGGAGTGGTTAGGGCTGCCGCGATCCGAGTGCGCGATCAGGCCTGGTGGCGGTTGGGTGCTGAGCAATGGCCAGTTGCATCGCGCTACCCACCAACTCCGCCGGCATTTCTCGGCAATCGGCAGGTCATGTTTGCTATCTGTCGTGTGCACAAACTTACACTTCCAGGCCAAACGCAGGCCGTTGGCACGCATCAAACGGCGGATTTTATAAAGGTCTATGTCCATGCCCTTGGCCCGCAAAGCCTCACGCAACGGGCGACTGCCGTAGCAACCGCCACTCGCGGCAAACGACGCTTTGAGTTGCACAACGACAGGACAACTTTGCTGAACAGGCGCTTCAGCACGCTTCTCGGCCTCGTAGAAAGCGGATCGACTGATGCTCAGTAACGACAGACATGCGCGACCGAAAAAGCCTTCTGTTGGAGCTGCCGAACCAGGCGATACGTCACTTCAGCTCGCGAGCAAAGAAGGTGGTAGCGCGCTCAACCGGTCAACGCAACGTACACTTTCCGCTCGTTGATTGGGGCACAGTAAAAAATGGCACGCAGTGGTGCACATGGATCTTCTGCTGAGCAGAAATCAGAGCTTTGGAAGTTGTGACCCTCAGCAAAATTGCGCTGGCCATTCAAAAACCGGCAGGCACTATCCATACATTACTGGCTCGTAATGGGGGGATTTCCCCGCAAATCAGGCATCGCTCTCGACTTGCTTTGACGTTGGGCGAACGTGAAGAGATCTCCAGGGGAATGGCGATCGGTCATTCCATTCGCTACATCGCAGGCCAATTAAACCGCTCACCCTCAACAGTGAGCCATGAAGTTACGCTGTAAGACGATTCCCAAGTTCGCCTCCAGAGACTTGTGTCGCACCTGCACGCAGTTCATGCAGCGAGCGGTATCAAGAATCTTGACAGCGACTCTCTGCACTCCATGGTCAGAATGATGTCGTAGGTAAACACTATCGCAACAACCCAGAAGCGTAAGGGAGCGGCCAACCCATCTGTTCACCCCCGTTAAGCCTCGACATGGTGTGCACTTAATTTAAGTGGACGCCATGTCTGCCGGTTTAAGCGGATCTTTCATGCAGCCAAAACAACGTTCCTTCACCAAGACATTCAAAGCCCAGCGAAAAACTTACACAACGCGACAACATGGTCATAGCGATGTGTTCGACTACATCGAGATGTTTTATAGCCCCAAACGGCGTAATGGCTTCAACAATCAGCTGTCGCCGGTCGAGTTTGAAAAGCGTCACGCCAATTCATATGTCGGACATCAATGTTGCTCCGAATCGGTAACGTGAGTCACGCTGGCCCGCTTGGAAGTGAGTTAAAGTGCTGCGTTGGGTGTACGGCCAAGGGTGCGTTCATATTCGACCTGCGCCGCCTGTTCGGAAAACTCCCCTACCCATCTGGACACCACTACCGTAGCCACGCTATTGCCGATGGTATTGCAGATCGCGATAGCCATGGACATAAACCGATACACCCCAAAAATCAGGGCCAGGCCCTCGACCGGCAATACGCCGATGGCGCTCACGGTTGCGGCGAAGACTACAAAGCTACCGCCAGAAACCGTCGCCGCTCCTTTGGATGTCACCAGCATGATCGCGAGAATCCCCAGCTGCTGGTCCCAGCTGAGCGGCACACCATAGGCATTGGCAATGAACAGCAGGCACAGCGACATATAGATCGAGGTGCCATCGAGGTTAAAGGCGTATCCCGTGGGCAGCACCAAACCGACGCTCTGCTTGGAACAGCCGAACTTTTCGAGCTTTTTCAGCAGGCTCGGCAGGACACTTTCCGACGAGGCTGTACCCAGAACGATCAGAATCTCGTCCTTGATGTACTTCAGAAATCGCCACAGGCTGAACCCGGACAGACGGCATACCGCACCCAGAATTACGAAGATAAAGAAGGCGATAACGACGTAGAACATAAGCACCAGATTAGCCAGTGACATCAGCACCGCGCTGCCGTTACTGCCGACGGCATAGGCCACGGAACCGAAGGCGCCGAGTGGAGCAAGCTTCATGATCAGGTTGATGAATTCGAAGAAGCATTCGGAGACGCGATTCAATCCTTCTTCAATGACGTTACGACGTTCCGGTTTTAGGACCAGAAGGGCAAAGCCAAACAGCACTGAGACTACCAGCACCTGGAGCATTTGGCCGCTGGAGAATGCACCCACGAAGTTGTCCGGAAAAATTCCGTAGATAAGGTCCATGGTCGATGTTGGGGCGTGGCCTTTGGCTACAGCGGTATTGGCCGCCGCTGTAGCAGCACTGCTGGGATGGGCGTTATGCATGCTGGCGCCGATATTAAGCAAGTTGCCCCACAGTAGGCCTATGACTAATGCGATGCTGGAAACCACCTCGAAATAGATCATCGCCCGCACGCCTATTTTGCCGACCTGTTTGATATCACCGGCTGAGACGATGCCATGTACCACCGTAAAAAACACCAAGGGAGCAACGGCGGTTTTGATTAGTTTGAGAAAGATGTCGCCGAAGATTTTGAACTTAATCGCTAGTTCCGGCGCGAGGAAACCGAAGGCGATGCCCAAACCCATGGCGGCGACGACCTGAAATGTCAGGTCTTTATAAAAAGGCTTTTTCTCTTTAGTGGACATGTCTGAGGTCTCGTTGTTGTTGTTATTGGCGAGTAATTACAAAGGGTATAGCCGTGCTGGCTTCGCTTGACCATTGGGGTCAGCGAGGGACGATGCCGGGTCGATCGCGAGATCTACCATCTGCGACGCTAGCCACAGGTAGTCTTCAGTGTGGAGAAGGCGGACGCGATGGCCAATTTGACGTCTTGCGGACGACTGCTGGCGACGTCGTTAAGCTTGTGTCTATTACGCGGGTCGATCTTGTCTACGAACAGACCTTTTACAGGTTCTACAAATCGTCCATGGACGTAGCTATTCACTTTATCGAACATGCTCGTCTTTCTCCTGACACTTGTCATGGGCGGCCGTAGCCGTCGTATCACACTTCTTTATCTCTGGCGGTAGCGATAAAGGCCGAAATGGCCGGGTGATGAGTCCATTACAGAAGTAACCGAGGCAGCATACAACTGAGTTTTTTGCCTTTTATGGTTGAGGAAAAATCAAGCATTCGGCCGATGGGGCCGTTGCCCCCCCAGAGGTAACCCGGTATTCCACTAGAGATGGAAGTCTTTTTCAGAGTTTCCTTAAAAAATGCACTGGCTGTGTTGGCTACATAAGAATGCCGGCGAGCAAAGGGCTAGCCACTGCGTTGAATTAATCCCGTACGAGACAAAAGCCAGGGTTTGATAAGTCCGCCCCCGGCTTTTTCGTGGGGCTAGGAAAATTTCCCCATTGATTTTTTATCAAGCGAGCCGGGTCTTTATATTGCTTGAGCTGACTTGAGTCATGTTTGACCATTCCTGAAACGATCCGCTGCTGGTGGAGATAACAATAGGAAGTCACATGAACGACTTATCACTCCCATACATGGCAATGTCCCCCTTGACTGACTTGTTTGCCACAGCGGGCCTACCGTAGGTTTATGCCATGCGCGTCACTCGCTTCATTCACGAGCGCGGTGCGCAACCTTTCGCCTCAGCGAAAGCCGCGTTCGGCTTGCCTGAAGCGGCAGTTGGGGCTTTAGTTCCGACCGGAACGCCGGCAACCATCGTCGAAAAACTCTGCGCGCAGATCTCCCACGCAAAGCAATTCTCTCAGGTGACACAGTAATACGCGGGGAGCGGAATAAAGCGGTTACCGATAACACGACCCGAGTTTAATCAATTCATCAAGGATGAGATTACGTTCTCGGGAGAGATGGTCAAAAGAGAAAACTTACATTCCGGTTGAGGACGTTATGGAAATGAAAAACGAGAACATCACCTTTGAGTTGGCGTCGTTAGCAGTCAGCATCCGGTTAGAGGATATTCCCCCGCCGGTGCTGAGCATTGCTCGCCAAGCTGTGCTTGACTGGCTGGGCGTCACCGTGGCCGGCGCCGATGAATCAGTTACGGATACGCTTGCTGGGTTCATGGTGTCGGAGGGAGGTCATCCTCGCTGCACGCTCATAGGTCGCATAGATCGTCTTCCCGCTTCTGCTGCAGCGGTGGTGAATGGCACGGCTTCGCATGCGCTTGACTACGATGACGTCAATTTTTCCGTTCCTGGCCATGCAGCCGCGCCAGTGCTTGCTGCGGCGCTAGCGCTCGGTGAAGAAATCCATGCCAGCGGCGCACAGCTATTGGAGGCGTTTATTGCGGGCTATGAAATTTCCTGCCGGGTCGGTCAGTTGGTCGCACCCAATCATTATTCGAGCGGCTTTCATGCGACCGCGACGATGGGCTGTTTTGGGGCTGCTGCCGCGGCCTCGCGCTTACTAGGCCTCGACGCGTACACGACCGCTCGGGCCTTGGGAATTGCGTCAACTCGTGCAGCAGGGTTAAAAGCAGCATTCGGGTCTTCATGCAAGCCGCTGCAGGTTGGAGAGGCTGCACGTGGCGGTCTTGTGGCCGCGAGATTGGCTCAGAGGGGAGTAGATGTACCCGAGAATATGATAGGTCACCGCCTCGGGTTCGCCCGGACGCACTCGACCGACATGGCTGTGCATTCCGCTCTGAGGCCACCCCGTTATGTAGCCGACTTTGGTGTGGAGACCACGGATGCAGCGCCCGCCTATGGCTACCATCTGGAGACCAATCTTTTCAAATATCACAATTCCTGCTACGAGACTCATTCGGCCATTGAAAGTGCCCTATATCTCGTTCGCACTGAGGATTTGAAGGTTTCCGATATCGTGGCGATAGATATTTGCGTCAATCCGCATTGCGACGACATCTGTAATATTGCTTCGCCTACAACGCCGCTGCAGGCCAAGTTTAGCCTCAGACACACGGTAGCGATGGCCATACTCGGCAAACCCACCGCGGACCCAAGTGCATTCAATGATCAAAACGTGGCGGATCCGCAGGTTCTGGCTTTGCAAGAGTCGGCGCGAGTGATTCTGGATCCGGCATTGCGAGTGCCGGAGACTGTGGTGAGGATCAAATTGCGAGACGGACGCGAACTAGAGCGGCGGCATGACTCGAGCCGTCCGGCAACAGGGCTCGATGCCCAGCAAAACCGGCTAACGAAAAAGTTCCGGGCGCTATGCGAAGGGCATCTCCCCCGATCCACGATTGCAGAGCTGGAGCGGACTGTTGCGAGGTTGGAGTCCCTGGCTGACGTTGGCGAACTGGCACGCCTGACGGTAAGGCACGCGCGTTAGTTGAAAACGATTCTGTCTCGATTGAGTGCACTGTTCATATTCGATCAATGATCAAACCACAGGCGGGTTTGCTAGACGATCCATTCGCGAGAGATGCACGCGTCGATGTTTTCCTCTCGGTGTTTGGTGACCAGCATGCAATAGGTGTAGCTGACCATGTCCACGGTCTGTTCAAAAGGGTAGATGTAGATAAAGCTGCCGTTCTTCAGCTCCTCTTTGCTAGAAACAACGGCGCCATGGTCACGCCTCCGCCCGGCTGCGGTGGAGTAGACCGTGGAATATGGTTGAACTCTATAGGTCATGCCTGCGCGAGCATCGACATGGCCTGTGCCAGCGTTGGCTTCCAACCGGTAATTCCAGTCATCTAGACGGGCGATGGAATGCAGCATGATGTAGTGAGCGATGTCTCCGGGAGTCTACAGGCGGATGCTCCCGGCGTTTTTCAAGATAGTTGTCGCGTCAATCGTCTAACTATGCCGCTCTTTTGTCGAGATGCTGCTCCCGGTCTGGATTCAGCAACACAGTACCTATCGGCTCCCAGTTACGCGTCTGACCTGACCCACGTTCCGGGGTTTTCTGCTTGGCTCGCTCATACAACTCATGCCGGCGGGCCAGGATCTGATAGTCCAACCCTTGATGCCGCTCAGCCGGTGTTACAAAGCGGATACGGCTATGCCGGTGCTCATTGTTATACCAGGGTATAAAATCCCTCACCCAAACCCGTGTCGTTCGAGTATCGGCCCGAACGATCCGAGACTCGGTCCAGCGTTGCAAGGTCCGCAGCGATAGACCGACTTCCTGGCAAGCCCTGATTTTCCTGGCCCCTGTGGCAATGGCTTCGGTCAACCACATCACGAGTAACTGCCGTTGCGGCAAAGACGTTAGCTGTCCTTGTTGTCGGTCCCACAGTAATCGTTGAGCTTTTTTCGCAGCACCGACAACGCGGCTGTTTCAGCGAGCGCCTTATCTTTGCAGCGCAGTTCGCGCTCAAGTTCCTGGATACGTTTCTTATCCTTGCTCGTTTGTTCGCGGTCGACCTTTTGCTGGACCTGAGTGGTCTGCTGGCCAGTGATACAGGCTTGGCGCCAGGCGTTGATGTGTTCGAGATAAAGGCCTTTTCGCCTGCGATATTCACTACGGCATGATCAGTCTCTTTCCGCCCCGACATGCTTTTTTAGGAAAAGACGGAAAGGCGACAACTATCCTGGCACCGGGGGCGATAACAGCGAACGACCTCATCTATCGCTGAAATACAAAACGCCCGATGCGGTGTATCGGGCGTTGGGGTGAAACAGGTGTAAACCTATTGCAGGATTAGACAAACTCAACAGGCATAAATAATCAGCGCAATGGCAGGCCCTTGGTTTCAGGCATGCGCAGATAGACGACGGCACTGATGGCGCTGATCACCGCCAGGTAGATCCAGAACAGGTGCCCATACCCCCAGCCGGCCATCGAGGCCATAAGATACGGCGCGGTTCCACCAAACAACGTCACAGACAATGCGTAAGGCAAGGCGATACCCGTCACGCGAACTTCAGCGGGGAATTGTTCCGCCATGGTCACTGCAGAGGCTGCGCCGAAGCCGGTCATGATGACCATGGAAATGGTCTGCAGGATAGTCACTTCGGTCAGGCTGATGCCTGCATGCAGCAGACCGAAGCTTGGCCACGCCCACAGCACCGATGCGACGGCAAATGCAATCAGCACTGGCCGGCGACCGACACGGTCGGCAAGTTTCCCGGCAAAGGGCAGCAGCACCAGTGACACGCCTACCGAGATCACGCCTGCCAGCAGCGTGTCGCGGATCGACATACCGGTGATCAGGTGGACCTGTGAGGGATAGCTCACCATCCACACATAGTTCAGCAGATTGCCGGCCATGGCGATGCCTACCACCCGCATCGCATCTTTTCGGTGGCTGACAAACAGTTCACGCAGAGGACGTTTCTTGACGTTGCTCGCGGCGCGCGCCTTGAAGATTTCAGTCTCGCGGACCGATAGGCGGATCCACAGAGCCACCAGCCCCATCAGCGCGGCGATGACAAAGGCAACGCGCCAGCCCCAGTCGTTCAACGCGGCGTCGCTGCCGATCGATGCTAAACCAAAGCCCAGTAGGAACGACACCATTGTCCCAGCATTGATCGCGAACCATTGCCAAGAACCGGCGAATGCGCGGCGATGCGCAGGTGCCGACTCGATCAAGAACGCCGAGGCGGATCCGAATTCACCGCCGGCGGAAAACCCCTGGACCAGGCGTGCGAACACCAGAATGATCGGTGCGGCGATACCGATGCTGTCATAGTTGGGGCAAAGGCCGATGACCAACGAGGCCAGCGACATCAGCAGAATAGAGAGCGTCAGGCCTTTTTTGCGACCGTAACGATCGGCTACCTGACCGAGAATCGCACCACCGATCGGCCGCATGATGAAGCCGACGGCAAAGATTGCCAGTACCGACAACAAGCCGGTAAGGCCGTCCCCGGCAGGGAAGAACTGCCGGGCAAGGATCGAAGAAAACGTGGCGTAAATAACCCAGTCGGTATATTCGACGATGGTTCCAAGCGTCGCGGCGACAATTGCCTTTTTCTCGCTATAGGTCAGCTGTCGGCCTTGAACACTCGCGCTCGCGCCAGATGCGGACTCCGGCGCAAGCGCACTCATTAAACTGTTGTCGTTATTCATTTCAACTGCTCCCGTAGGCGCTATTATTATTGACCTTTAGTCGCGGCCGGTGTCTTGCTAAGGGGTATATTGCAGTTTAGCCACGCCTCGGTGAATCGACATTTTCGCCTTGTATCGTTGATTAAATATCAATGCATAGGGTTCTATTGATTAATGCAAAACGGTTTGTAATCGCTTGATATTTTCTCAACGACTGACGTCATATAACTCAGTTGATCAATATTGACCCGCTGGATGTAATAGGTATTCGCACATGGAGTTTTAAACAATAAAGGTGAGCCTCACGGCAGTTCTGCAGTTCTAGAGGAGACACATACATGTTTGTAAAAGTTAATAGTTTCGTCGATGGCCGTTCCCTGGAGCCGGCTGACGGGCAGTATGTCGACAAGATCGATCCACGCACCGGCGCCAAGATCAGCGAAATCGCCAACAGCGGGCCGAAGGATGTGGCGCTAGCAATCGAGTCGGCAGCCTCGGCGCTGCAAGGCTGGCGCGACATGCGCCCCGCTGAGCGTGGGCGCATCCTCAACGAGTTCGGGCGCATCATCCGTCAAAGCGAAAGCACCCTGGGCGCGCTGGAAAAAGCCGATACCGGCAAACCCGGCAGCGAGATGCCGGCACTGATGGACCTGACCGCCCAGTACTTCGAGTTTTATGGTGGCATCGTCAACGTCATGGACGGGGATGTCATCAACCAGGGCCCTGACTATCACATCTATACACGCCGCGATCCCTTTGGCGTGATTGGCGTCATCCTGCCCTGGAACGCCCCGCTCCATCAGGCAGCGCGTGCTATCGCGCCAGCCCTGGCCACCGGTAATACCGTGGTGGCCAAACCCTCCGAACACACCTCTGCCTCACTGGTGGAACTGGCGCGCATTGCCGTGCAAGCCGGGGTGCCTGCCGGTGTCTTCAACGTGATTGTGGGTAAAGGCAGTGTTATTGGCCCCGCGATGGCGCACAACCCGCACATCCGCAAGATCTCCTTCACTGGCGGGCTGCGCGCAGGCCAGGAACTGGGGCACATCGCCGCCGAGCGCATCCTGCCGCTGACCCTCGAACTGGGTGGCAAGTCCGCCAACATCGTGTTCGACGACGCCGACCTCGATGCTGCAGCGAAGGGATCGACCAAGGCATTTACGTGGAACAGCGGCCAATGGTGCGCGGCAGGCACGCGGTTGCTGGTCCAGGAGAACATCCACGACCGCTTCGTCGACAAGCTGATTGCCGAGGTTGCCGCGCTGCGCGTCGGCCCCGAGGATGACGCGACGTCCGGGCCCATCACCACTCATGCGCAGTTCGAAAAGATCCAGAGCTACTTTGCCATCGCCGAGCGTGAGGGCCTGAAGCCGGCAATCGGCGGCAAGGTGGCCTCGCGACCTGGCTATGAGAATGGTTGGTACATCGAACCGACGGTCTACACCGGCGTGACCAATGACATGACCCTGGCGCGCGAGGAGATCTTCGGGCCTATCGTCTGCGTCATTCCCTTCAAGGACGAAGCCGATGCGCTGCGTATCGCCAACGACAGCGAGTTCGGTCTGGGTGCCGGCATCTGGAGCCGTGACATCGGCCGGGTCCATCGGGTTGCCGCCCAGCTGGAGGCCGGCCGGATCGTCGTCAACGAGTACAGTGGCGGTTTCGTCCAGACGCCCTGTGGTGGCTTCAAGCAAAGTGGCTATGGTCGCGAGCAAGGCGTCGACGCCCTCTCTCACTACACCCAGCTCAAGTCCGTGATCATCCGCCTCTAGGCCTTGTTCACTCGCTATAACCACGAAAAGGGCGCAGCCATTGGCTGCGCCCTTTTCGTCACGTGTCAAACGGCTGTTTACCAGATCGCCAGAGTGTAGCTGAGAATCAACCTGTTCTCGTCGATATCGCTGGAAAAGTTGCTGCGGGTGCTGGCGTTCTTCCATTTCACGCCAAGGTTTTTCAGGGCGCCGCTCTGAATGACGTACGCCAATTCAGTGTCACGCTCCCATTCCTTCCCAGCCTCGGCCCGGTTATGCACACTCACTTCATCGCCCGACAGGTAGCGGGTCATGAAGGTCAGGCCGGGAATGCCCAAAGCTGCAAAATTGTAGTCGTAGCGCATTTGCCAGGAACGTTCGTCCTGGTTGCCGAAATCATTGATCTGTACCTGGTTGATCAGATACGCGTCGGTACCGTTGATGTTGGCAAAACCGGTGGCCCCACTCATGCGTTGATAGCCAAGGCCTACGGAATGCCCGATTGCGCTGTAGGTGAACATGGCGCCCAGGCCTGAGTTTTCGACATTACTGCCGCCTTCTTCCAGGCTGCGCGCCCAGCGGATATCGGACGTGAGCGATTGCCGCTCGGTGAGCGCCAACTTGTGGTTCAGGGTCAGGTAATGCTGCTGGTAGATGCCGTCCAGCGCGCCATAGTGGTAGGCCGTGCTCAACGTCGGCGTCCAGCGATAGGTCACGCCGCCGAAATCGAAGCGGTCACTGCTTGAATGCCGGCCGAGCCTGATATTGCGTGCGACGCCTTTGTAGACCGTCATGGACTCATTGTCGGTTGAATTGCGCAAATTGATACGGTCGAACCGGCCGAGGTCGAAGGTCGTATTATTCAGGTCGGCACTGTTGAGCCAGCCACCACGAAAGGTCTGCGGCAACAAGCGCGAGTCGTTGTACATCGCCACGGGCAGTTTGGGCATCAGGGTCCCCACTTTCAGCGTGCTTTGCGCCATGCGCAACTTGGCGGTCAGCCCCAGTTCGCTGAATTCATCCTGGGCGCGGCTGCCCGGTTCACGACCGGTAACGAGCAACCCCGTGCCGGTTCTGGACGGACTCGAGTCCAACTTGACACCGAGCATTGCCGACGCATCCAGGCCTATGCCGATCACCCCGGGGGTAAAGCCGGATTCAAAGCGCAGGACAAAACCCTGGGCCCACTCCTCGGCCTTGCTTTGCGCTGCACCTGATTGACGAAAATCGCGATTGAAGTAGTAGTTGCGTAAATCCATGCTGGTTTTACTGTCGGCGATGAAGTCCGCATAAGCCGGCGAAAGCACGGTGCTGGCCGCGCCGCACAATGCCAGTCGAGAGGCCAATGGATAATGTTTGCAATGGCGGGTTTTAGCGATCTTCATAGGTGGATCTCTTATTGTTGTCCGGGTCTGCAGCACTACCAAATGGCGCGTGCGCGGCGATCGTAGAAATCGCAGGTCCCAGGCGACAATCGATTAAAACGGGCGTCCACCTTGAGTTTTTATCAAGCGTTCACTTTAGTGTTGGGATGCGGATTGCAATTAAATACACTCCGCGCGCCCGCATTTCCAACAACAGTTACTTCCAACAACAAGAGAAGATCACCATGGACCGACTGCCGCCACTGAATGCCATCCGGGCGTTCGAGTCCGTTGCGCGTCATTTGAGCATCACCCATGCCGCCGAGGAGCTGAATGTCACGCCGGGCGCGGTCAGTCGCCAGATCCGCACGCTCGAGGAGTTTCTCGGGCTCGACCTGTTCGTCAGGGGGCACCGGCAAATCACCCTGACAACAGCTGGGGAACAATATTTTCGCGCCGTGGCAAGGGTGATCGAAGACTTGCGCGGCGCCACGAAAAAGCTCATGTCGCCGCCCTTGCGTCGGCAAATCAAGGTGCGCGCCTACACCACGTTTGCCATGCAATGGCTGATTCCCAGGCTGGCCAGCTTTCACGCCGAACACCCCAAGATCGAGGTGTTGTTGACCGCATCGCTCGATCCGGTCGATTTCTACAAGGAAGACATTGATGCCGCGATCCGTCTCGGCGCAGGCGAATGGCCCAATTGCAATTGTTACGCGTTGAGCGATAACCGTCTGGCGCCGGTCTGCAGCCCTTCCCTTTTGAAGCACGGCCCGGGTCTGAACGCGCCCGCCGACATCGCGCACTACACCATGCTGCACTCGATCGCCAGGCCCGAAGACTGGCGGTACTGGCTCGAGGCAAGCGGTGTGAGCCGGGACGTCGATGCGCTTGCCGGCATGTCATACCAGAGTTCGTCGATGGTCTATGCCGCTGCCGCCGGCGGCCAGGGCATTGCCATGGCGCAGTTGTTCCTGGTCGAGAAGGAACTCAGGGACGGCACCCTGATCAGGCCGTTCGAGCAGACTGTGGATATGGGCGTGTATACCTATTATCTGCTCACGCCCAGGCACCGCGAGGAGAGCGATGACATGCGGGTTTTTCGCGAGTGGATCCTCGAACAGGCGCGTTTGACGCGCGAACGCGCTTGAGTTTTTGTCAACCGCAATATGCCAATAACTCCTTTGTCGCGGGGTAATCGCCGGTCCTAGGATGGTGTCATCCCAATAATAAGGACGACACACACGATGAACCCACGTCATGCGTTTTCAGACTCTGTATCGAGCGAAACCATCGGCTTCATCGGGCTGGGTGCCATGGGCCAGAAAATGGCCCACCACCTGCTCGACAAAGGTTATGGCCTGAGCCTGTACGACCCCAATCCCCAGGCGTTGGCGCCCTTGCTCGAACGGGGAGCGCGCAACCATGACACGCCCCGCGAAGTCGCAGATCACGCGCGGATCGTTCTGATCTGCGTGCCGACTCCAGATATCGTCGAGCACGTGGTGCTGGGCGAGAACGGTGTCATCCACGGTCAACAGGTGAAAATCCTGGTAGACCACTCCACCACCGGCCCGAGCATGGCTAGGCGGCTGGAACAGGCGCTGCGCGAACGCGGCATCCAGGCACTGGACGCTCCCTTGGCAGGTGGCGTGGCCGGCGCACAGAACGGTACCCTTTCGGTCATGGTTGGCGGCGACAAGGCCGCGTATGACCAGTGCGAGGCCGTGTTCGCCTGTTTCGGCAAGAAAGTCGAGCATATCGGCACAAAGCCCGGTCTGGGTCAGACCCTGAAACTGGTCAACAACATGATCGTCGGTGCCACCCTGGTGGCGACCAGCGAAGCGCTGCTGTTCGGCATCAAGGCCGGACTCGAACCCAGGCAAATGTTGGAGATGCTTAATGCGAGCACCGCGCGCAGTTTCAGTAGCGAGCATATACTGGCCGGTACGGTCTTGAGTCGCCAATTCGATTTCGGTTTTCGCCTGGACCTGATGCGCAAAGATGTACGGCTGTTCTTGGCCGAGGCTGAAAACATGGGCGCGCCGGTCTTCACTTGCGCCGTGGTCAAGCAATTTTTCGACCAGGCGATAGGCGAAGGTGACCCGGCTCGGGACATGACCCACGTGGTCAAAGTGCTCGAGAAAATGGCCAAGGCAGCCATCGAAGAGCAGACAATTCCATAGCCCTACCCTACGGTCTTGCCCATAGATGCAAGTGAGTCACCGACGAAGGATTATTCGATTCGATACTTGGAGACACTGCCATGCGTACTTGGTTGATTACCGGTTCATCACGGGGATTTGGTGCCTTGCTCACGCAACGGGCGCTGGAGGCGGGCGACAACGTTATCGCCACCGCGAGAAAGCCCGAGGAAGTGACAGCACGGCTCGGGGAACACCCACGTTTGTTTGCGGCGAAACTTGATGTGACGCGCGAGAGCGATGCCCATGAAGCAATCGCAGAAGGCATCCAACGTTTTGGCCAGATCGATGTTCTGGTCAATAACGCAGGGTATGGTTTGCTGGGGGGCGTCGAAGAAGCAACCGCTACTGAAGTGCAGAACATATTCAGCACCAACGTTTTCGGCTTGCTCAACGTTACGCGGGCCGTGCTGCCGCATATGCGCAAGCAGCGCTCGGGGCACATCATCAACTTCTCCTCGCTCGGTGGTTACCAGGCCTATGTCGGTTGGGGGGTATATGGCGCGACCAAGTTCGCGGTCGAGGGCTTGACCGAAGCCCTGGCGCAAGAACTTGCGCCACTGGGTGTCAAGGCCACGGTGGTTGAGCCCGGCTTTTTCCGCACCGACTTTCTCGATGAGCAGTCGCTGGTCACATCCCCCTTGGTGATCGCGGACTACGACGCCACTGTCGGTGCCATGCGCCGGTTTGCCGAAACCGCCAATCATAGCCAACCCGGCGATCCCGAGAAGCTGGCAGAGGCCATCCTGGCATTGGTCGATGCGCCCAACCCACCCCTGCGTTTGCCTTTGGGCAGTGACGCCATAGAACGGATTACGGTCAAGAACGCAGCCGTTGCCGCTGAGCTGGAACAGTGGCGTGAGCTGTCTTCGTCGACTGATTTCCAGGTGTAAAATGAACCAGGCGGGCCGATAAGACCCGCCATCATTTGCGTCAGTCAACGAGCCCCTTTGCGCCAACTGGTTTGATTTTTTCTCAATTCAACAGCGTTTTTATATCGTTTGTCGCGCATTGATGCGTGTCCGAACATACCTCCAGACGTTCGCTTTCGAGCGCCAACAAAAACAGGAGGTCACATGAACAGTCCGTCAACGATCTGGGCATCCACCACACCGCCCGGTCTTTCTGCCTCGCGACATGCCACCACTGGCGAAATCGTCTTCCCCGCGGTACCCGCCGATTCGCCCCTCGCCGATCAGTTCCAGGACACCACCCTGAGCGTGGAAGGCCGCGTGTACAGCTTCACCATCATGCACCCCAGCCCCAAGAGCGGACTGAACCCCTTCGTTCTGGCCTACGTGGACCTACCCGGTCCGGTCCGCCTGTTCGGACGCCTCGCCGGCAGCAACGGTCGACCGATCATTGGCGAGAAATGCCAGGTGGTTGCCGACGAGACTTTTGGCTACGTATTCGAATCCTTGGAGGCACGTCCATGATCCAGATGCATGTAATGGGCGCCGCGATGACGCCGTTTGGCCGCCATGTCGGCGTGATGGCGCCGGAGCTTGCCCAACGAGCGATTCTTGACGCGGTAGCCGATGCCGGCGTTGCCTTGGCAGACATCCAGGCGGTCTATTGCGCCAATGTGCTGGGTGGGATGATTCTCGGCCAGGTCATTTTACGCGACCTGGGTCTTCGGGGCATTCCCGTCTATAACATCGAGAACGCCTGCGCCAGCGGCGCGACTGCCGTTCACCTGGCCCGGCATGCGCTGATGGCCGGACAATACGAACGGGTGCTGGTGTTTGGTATCGAACAACTGACGGCGTTGGGCGGCGGCACCATTCCCATGCAGCGCAACGATCGCATGACCGATCTGTACGCAACCGCAGGTATGGTGCTCCCTGCGGTCTATGCCATGCGCGCTACCCGCTTCATCCATGAACGCGACGCCAGTCCGGCCGACCTGGCGGCCGTTGCTGTGAAGAACCGACGCCACGGCTCGCTCAATGAGTATGCGCAACAGCGTACCGAAGTTACCCTGGAGCAGGTGCTGTCTTCACGAATGATCGCCGACCCGCTGACCCTGTTGCAGTGCTGCCCGTCGCAAGTGGATGGTGCCGCAGCACTGGTACTCGGGACAGATCCTGGGCCGCATGCCAAGGACGTCAAGGTGCTGGGTTCGATCGTTGTCTCGGGCATGCGCGAAACCGGCGATGACGACATTCTCGATGCAGAAATCACTGCACGTGCGGCGCGGCTGGCCTATGAGCAAGCCGGTGTGGGGCCCGCCGATATCGGCGTGGTCGAGCTGCATGATGCCTTCACTATTGCCGAGTTGCTCTATTACGAGGCCTTGGGCCTGGCGGCGCCTGGCGAAGCGGTGTCGCTGCTGCACTCGGGTGCCACCGCCCTTGGCGGCCGCGTACCGGTCAACCCGAGCGGCGGTCTGCTCGCCAAGGGCCACCCGCTGGGAGCCACCGGAGTGGCGCAAATGGTCGAGCTGACCTGGCAATTGCAAGGCCGCGCCGGCAGCCGCCAGGCCGGTTCACCGACGCTGGGCCTGGCGCAATGCACCGGTGGCGGTATCGCCGGCGTCGACCACGCAGCCTCTTCTGTCCACATTCTGGGAATTTGAGATGAGTACACGAAACTTCACTGCTGCACAGGTCGCCGCGATCACCGGCGCCGCACGCGGCATTGGGCTGGGAATCGCCGAGCGGCTGGCTCGCCAGGGTGTGTTTGTCTATCTGCTGGACCGCGACGAAGCTGCACTGGCCGCCAGCGTCGAAGCTTTGACGGCGCAAGGCTTGAAGGTCGCCGGTATCGCGCTGGACCTGACCGAGGGTGAGGCCGTCAACGCAGCCTTTGCGCGGATCCACGATGCCCATGGTTCGCTCGATTTTCTGGTCAACAATGCCGGTGTGGTCAGAGACAAGCGTTTTCTAAGCATGACCGAGCAGGACTGGGATCTGGTGGTTGATACCAACCTGCGCGCCCAGTTCCTGTGCTGCAAGGCCGCTCTGCCCCTGATGCTGGAAAAAGGCTTTGGCCGTATCGTCAACATGTCCTCCAGGGCCTGGCTCGGCGGTTTCGGCCAGGCCAACTACTCGGCGGCCAAGGGCGGCGTGGTGAGCTTGACCCGCAGCCTGGCCATCGAGTTCGCCGCCAAGGGCATCACCGTCAACGCCATCGCGCCCGGCATCGTCGATACCCCGCTGTTCCAGAGCTTCGCCCCGGACGTTCAGGCAAAACTCAAGGAAACCGTGCCGGTAAAACGAATCGGAACCCCCGAGGACATCGCCAACGCCGTGTTGTTTTTCCTCGACCCGGCCAGCTCCTATGTTACCGGACAAACCTTGTATGTCTGTGGCGGACGCAGTCTGTCATCGGCCAGTGTCTGAGGTAATTGCCATGTCAGTAACAATGCAAATACAGGGGGCGGTTGCGCTGATAACGCTAGACCGCCCGCAGGCTTTGAATGCGCTGGACCTGGACTCGCTCCAGGCCCTGCGCGAGCATCTGGAGTACGTGCGCGACTGCCAAGAGCTTCGCGTCGCCGTCATTACGGGCGCCGGCGAGCGAGCGTTTTGCGTCGGTGCAGACCTTAAAAGTACCCGTTCCTCGTCCGCGTCCTACGCTCAGGCGCTGTTCCTGGCCAATGAGCCTGCTGCCGATGCCGGGCTGTACATCCGCCTGATGGACCTCACCGACCTCGATCTGCACAAGCCGCTGATTGCCGCTGTGAACGGTCACTGCCTGGGGGGTGGTTTAGAGCTGGCGTTGCAATGTGACCTGCGCATCGCCAGCAGCAGCGCGTCCTTCGGGTTGCCGGAGGCTGCAGTGGGCTCTATCCCTGCAGTCAGTGGCTTGCATAGGCTAATGCGTGCGGTACCGGCGGCCCATGCCATGCAAATGGCCTTGACCGGTCAACGTATCGATGCACACCAGGCCCATCGCATCGGCCTAGTTTCCGAGCTGCTTGATAGCCCAGAGGCATTGCTGGCACGCGCCATGGAACTGGCCGAGCACATTTCTCGACAAGCCCCCCTGGCGATACAAGCGCTGCAAACCTTGTCACGCAGCACGGCGCACCTCAGCGACCGCGATGCCCAGCGTTTGACCGAGTTGTATTGGGGCGTACTGCGCGATACCGAAGATCGCATCGAGGGCCGTCAAGCCTTTGCCGAGAAACGTGTGCCGCAATACAAAGGCCGCTAGGTGGCCCGAGGAGTGATCATGCAATTACACAATCCCTTTCTTCAGGGCCTGGGCGTCAAGTTGATCCGCTGGATGCCGGGAGAGGCCGAATTCCAGCTGCTCATTGCCGAGCAACATCTCAACCGCCAGGGCGCCTTGCATGGTGGGATGATCGCCACACTGATGGACGCGGCGTGCGGCTATGCAGGCTTGCACAGTGACGAGGGCGAAGCAGAGGTCCATGGACTCACCGCGATGTTGAACATTGCCTACCTGCAACCGGCATTCGAGGGAAGCGTTAGCGCATTGGGCCGGGTTCGCCGCGCCGGCAGGAGCCTCTACTTCGCCGAAGCCGAGCTTCTGTCCGACACCGGAACTCTTCTGGCCACCGCCCAAGGCACCTTCAAGAAACCCCGGGCGTCGATCCGAGGAGATAATCATGTTACGTAACGCACTGGACGGCCTCACCGTCCTCGATTTCACCCAGATCGCCGCAGGCCCTACGGCGACCATGCTGCTGGCCGACATGGGCGCGCGGGTGATCAAGGTCGAACCCCGCGAAGGTGAGTTGGGCCGCACCCTGGGGCCAGCCTGGGTGGGTGAAGACAGCGCGCTCTACCACGCTTTCAATCGCGGCAAGCAATGCATCGGCCTGGACCTCAAGCACCCCGACAGCATCGAGGTCATCAAACGCCTGGTGCTGCAAGCCGACGTGCTGATCGAAAGCATGCGCCCGGGCGTGATGACCCGGCTGGGCCTGGGCTATGAAACCTTGGCAGCACTCAAGCCCGACCTGATCTATTGCTCGATCTCGGCCTACGGCCAAGAAGGCCCCTATTCAGACCGGGCGGGTGTCGATGGGATTCTACAGGCCGATTCAGGCCTGATGAGCCTGATCGGCACGCCGGGCTCAGCCCCCTGCAAAGTGCAGGCGCCGGTGGTGGACGTGGTCACCGGCTACATGGCCTGCATGGCCGTATTGGCCAAATTGCACGCCCGTCAGCGTGATGGACTGGGCGGCCATTTGGATGTCAGCCTGATGAACTCGGCGCTGGCACTGCAACAGTCGTCCATCACCAGTTATCTGAGCGATGGCAAGCTGCCGACGCGCATTGGCAGTGGCGCACCCTACTCGGCACCCAACGAAGCCTTCCAGACCGAGGACGGCTGGCTGATGGTAGCGGCCTACAACGGCAACCGCTGGCCAACATTGTGCAAGGTTCTGAGCCACGAAGAATGGATCGCCGACCCACGCTTCGTCAGCTCCACGCAACGGGTCATCCACCGCGCCGAGATGTGCGCAGCGCTGACCGATGTATTCATGAGCAAGCCAACGACCCATTGGCTGCGCGTGTTGCATGAAGCGGACATTCTCTGCTCGAAGGTGGCCGACTACAGCGATCTGATGAAGCATCCGCAGCTCGCCAGCAATGGCATGCTGGTTGAGCTCAACCATCCTGTACATGGCGCCGTGCGCGTCCCGGGGTTTCCCATCAACAGCGTGCAGGCTGCGCAAACGCCCTATGCGCCAGCCCCGCAAAACGGTGAACATTCTCGCTCGGTACTGCGCGACTTTGCGTTTTCCGAAGCGCAGATCGCCGCGCTGGAGGCATCGCAGGCATTGCACTGTAGCGAACCCCTCTGATCGCCAGTGGCTAAACCCCGGGCCCTTTCTTCGCGATGCGCTGAAAGGGCCCGGGGTTTTTCTTTTCTGCAAAACACTCCGTTATTGAAACTCGCTGCACATGTCGCGGGCTTCTTCACGGTTTACGATGCATCATGGCCGACCGCCACAGGTACTGCTCGGAAAGCTGGGCCTGGATGGCCATGATAGCGGGATCCGCTTGATCACCTCAGTACTCGTCGAAGCAGGATTTCGGGTCACGATGCTGCCACTGTTCCAGAGCCCCACTGAACTGCTGGCGTCCAAGGACAGCGCCGGGCCGGTCGACCTGATCGGGTTTTCCAGCCTGGCGGGCGTGCACAACGAAATACTCTACGACCTGCTCGAACATCTGCGTCGGCGGCGCATCGACGTCCCCGTGGTGCTGGGCGGGATCATTGCGCAATCGGACATCGCCTCACTCACCAAGCAGGGTGTCAGTGCCGTCTTCGGTCCTGGGGACGATGTGCTGCCTAACAGTTGATGAGCCTTGTCGAGCAACAATCAGTTCAAGCCAGCGAACCGAATGCGGAAAGGTTCAGCGACGCCGAAACAACGGCCGCGGCTCAATCACCGAACGCCCATACAGCACGCTCATACCAGCCAGTCCTTTAAGGGCATCTTCAGAGGATTTGTCTTCACGCACGGCAAAGCTGGTGAAACCGCACTGGCGCATGTGGCTGAGCTGATCGCGCAGCACATCGCCAATTGCGCGCAACTCGCCCTCCCAGCCCAGCCTCGTGCGCAGCAGATAGGCCTGGCTGTAGCCGCGTCCGTCGCGAAAGCTGGGAAAATCCAGGGCGATAAGTGGCAATACATCCAGCCACATTTCAAGGCTTTCCAAATCGTCATCGGGGCCGAGCCACACGCCATCCACGCTGATTGTATGCAGCGCGCCTCTCTCCTGTCGTTGACGCCAACGCGCCAGTGGCAGGATCAGCGGGCCGGCCGGGAGTTCGCCCTCGATGTCGCGGATCAAGGTCCACTGGTCATCCAGAACATGGCGCGCACCGCCTTCGCACAACATCAGCAAGTTGTTCATGCCACGGCCTCCGCATGCTTGGGGTAGACCCGCTCCTTGAACGGCTCGATACCGATGCGGGAGAAGGTATCGATGAAGTTTTCATCGACTTCGCGATAGTCGACGAAGGTGTCGACGATGCGCTTGATAACATCCGGTATTTGCTCGGCGCTGAACGACGGGCCGATCACTTTGCCCAATGCCGCGGCTTTGCCCTGGGCGCCACCCAGGGTGATCTGGTACCACTCCATGCCGTTTTTATCGACCCCAAGGATGCCTATGTTGCCAATGTGGTGATGACCGCAGGCATTCATGCAGCCGGAAATGTTCAAGGTGAAATCACCCAGGTCATGCAGGAAGTCCAGATCGTTGAAACGCGCCTGGATCGCAGCGGTAATGGGTAGCGAACGAGCATTGGCCAAGGCGCAAAAATCGCCACCGGGGCAGGCAATGATGTCAGTCAACAAGCCCGCATTGGCGACCCCCAATCCCTGCTCGCAGGCCAGCGTCCACAGCGCGAGCAAATCGCTCTTGCGCACGTCCGGTAAAATCAGGTTCTGTTCATGAGCGATACGTATCTCACCGAAACCGAAAAGCTCCGACCAGTCGGCCACCGCCTCCATCTGCACTGCCGTCAAGTCGCCAGGTGGTGTGTCCGCCCCGGGTTTTGTCGACAGCACGACACTCACGTAGCCGGGGACTTTATGCGCTTGGGTATTACGCGATACCCAGCGTGCAAAGTCAGGAAAAGCCATCAGATCACTGCCAAAACTCAGTTCGGTATGACTCAGCGATTGATACGCTGGGACGACAAAGGCACGGGCGACGCGCTGGTATTCGACTTCAGTCAGTTGCGCGGGACCATCCTTGATCTGCTGCCACTCCTGTTCGACTTCAGCAGCAAAGGCTTCGATGCCCAGTGACTTGACCAGGATCTTGATTCGCGCCTTGTACTTGTTGTCACGTCGTCCGTGGCGGTTGTAGACCCGCAGCACCGCTTCGACATAAGACAGCAAATGCTCCCAGGGCAGGTCCTCGCGGATCTGCTGCGACAAGATCGGAGTGCGCCCCAATCCACCGCCGACCATCACCCGCAAACGCATATGGCCTGCTTCGTCGGCATACAGGTACAGGCCGATGTCGTGCATCATGATCGCCGCACGATCCTGTTTTGCGGAACAGATGGCAATCTTGAACTTGCGCGGCAGGTACAGAAACTCCGGGTTGATCGTCGACCACTGCCGCAGGATTTCGGCCAAAGGTCGCGGATCCATCAGTTCATCGGCCGCGACGCCGGCAAAGGCTTCGGTGGTGATATTGCGCACGCAATTTCCCGAGGTCTGGATCGCATGCATGTCCACTTGTGCCAGGTGCTGCAGAATCTCGGGTACCTGATGCAGCTCGATCCAGTTGTACTGCAGGTTTTGCCGGGTGGTGAAATGCCCGTAGCCGCGATCATAGTCGCGAGCGATTCGCGCCAGGGTGCGCAACTGCCGCGCCGACACAGTGCCGTAGGGAATTGCGACCCGCAGCATATAGGCATGCTTCTGCATATACAGACCGTTCTGCAGACGCAGCGGCAGAAACTCTTCTTCGCTCAACTCGCCCGCCTGATAGCGTTCGACCTGATCGCGAAACTGCTCTACGCGCTCCAGCACCAGTGCACGGTCGTAGTCGTCGTATTGATACATGCTCTGGTCCTCATCAGTGTTTGCCCTCTCACACGGGGCAACTTCGATGGGGCCAATATGCGCTTGCGCTGATATTCATTACAGAATCAGGTCATGCATAAAAAACCGGATCAGATCCGGCGGAATCCATCCGGTACTCGTGGCATATCTGATATCGTTTTTTTTAAAGTTTGGTGTGTCTGTTTTAACGCGGAGCAACCGCCACATCCCCCTCCAATACTCAAATCAATATGAGATGGCTTTTAATTGCTTATCTGATGCCGTCAATGAACCATGCACTCCCGTCGATATACGAAAACTCGTAGTCCCCGGCCGTCCAGGCGGTGATGAGTTTCCTCGTGCCCTGCGTTGAAAACTGAATCAGTACACAGTAAAGGATGTGCATTTTTACGGACGGCGTCCGCACTTTTTCAGGCTAGCGAGCGGGCCCGTCTTGCGACAAAAATGGGGTATCGAATGCCCGATCACTTTTTTATGCCCTTCGAGGATGTCAGTGACAGACCTGCACCCAAAACCAACGGTGGCTGTTTCCGTTTTATTGGCCATCGCACAGATTATGGTCTGGGGTGGTTCATTCTTTTTAATGGCGATGCTGGCAGGGCCGGTGGTCAAGGACACGGGCTGGTCGCAGCAATGGGTGTACGGTTCACTTTCGATAGGGATTCTGATCTCAGGGCTGCTGGCGCCGATGGTCGGCCGCGGGGTCGCCAGGACCGGTGGTCGACTGATCCTCGCAAGTAGTGGCCTCGTCATTGCACTGGGCCTGGTCTTGCTCGCCAGCGCACCCAACCTGCCCTGTTTTGTTCTGGCCTGGGTTGTGATCGGTGTCGGAATGGCTGTCGGACTCTACGACCCTTTGTTTGCCGCTCTGGGACAACGCTATGGAGACAAAGCTCGCGGCGCGATCACCCGGATCACGCTGATTTCGGGGTTCTGTACCACCATAGTCTGGCCGCTGATTGCCATCCTCATCGAGCGCTTCGGCTGGCGTGAAACCTGTTTGGTGTACAGCACCGGACTTGCGCTGCTGGTACTACCGATCTACCTGTTTGTGTTTCCCAAACACGTCCCCGCAACACAAACAACAACGGCTCACCCAGGCATCGAACAAGCTCTATCGAACGTGGCGCAAGAAAGGATGTTCAAGCTACTGACAGCAGGCTTCATCCTGGCCTCCGTGATCATGACCGCGATTTCGGTCCAACTGATCGCCGTGCTACAAGCGCAAGGCATCTCGCTCGCAGCAGCCCTGGGTATTGCCGCACTGCTCGGACCCAGCCAAGTGGGTGCCCGCGCCATCGATATATTCATCGGCAGGCAAACTCACCCGATCTGGAGCGCGTTAGGTTCTTCGGTTCTCGTCGCGCTTGGTCTGGTGTGCGTGATCATGTCACCCACGATGGCAGCATTGGGCATCGTGCTTTACGGCGCTGGTAGTGGCATTCGTTCCATCGTTCGCGGCACCTTGCCCCTGGCGCTGTTCGGTACACGTATCTACCCGATCATACTGGGCCGAATTGCTCGCCCCACATTGATTGCGCAAGCATTGACACCTTTGGCTGGGGGGTACTTGCAGGAGCGATACGGCGCAACGGTGACCATGATGGTCCTCGGTGGCCTCGCGCTAATCAATGTCGTTCTCGTGTTGATGTTGTTGATTGAGGTTCGCAAAGCGCCGAAGCCGAACAAAACCAGCGCTGCGAAGACAGCGCCTGATTGACGGGTGACGTGGTCCGTGGGGTTGTCAGCTTCGCAACCCCATGAACCTCGATGACCCACTCTTGGGAAGCGCGATCATCATCCCACTTATATCCCTTGGCCTCCGGACACTTCAATCCGCTGAGCGTTGACCCAGCGATTGTCCTCAGACAACAAACTCGCGATCATCGGTCCAATATCGTCCGGTAGCCCGGTGCGGCCGAGCGCGGTCATATCCGCGAACAATTTGTTGACCTCAGAATTGTCGCGGACGGCGCCGCCGCCAAAGTCAGTTTCGATTGCGCCCGGCGCCACAGTGTTGACCGCAATACCTCGGCCACCCAGTTCCTTGGCCATGTACACGGAAAGTATCTCGACCGCGCCCTTGACTGCTGCATAAGCGGCATAGCCAGGAAAGGAAACCCGCGTCAACCCGGAGGATAGGTTAATGATACGGCCGCCATTGGCGATCAATGGCAGCAGCGTCTGCGTTAAAAAGAAAACACCCTTGAAATGGACGTTGACCAGCCCGTCGAACTGCTCCTCAGTGGTCTGTTCGATCAGAGCGTAATCACCATGACCGGCGTTATTCACCAAATGATCGAATGTTTCGCGCTGCCAGATCTCGCGTAATGCCTTCTGAAGTTGCCCAGCGAATGGCGCGAAACCAGCAATTTTTCCGGTATCGAGTTGCAAGGCGATCGCCTTGCGCCCCAAGGCGTTGATTTCTGCGACGACAGCCTCAGCGTCTTCACCACGGCTCTGATAAGTAACAATGACATCACTGCCGTGGCGAGCGATGCTCAGTGCAGTGCTTCGGCCGAGCCCCCGGCTTGCACCGGTAACGATAGCAATCTTGGTCATGATGGATCCTCATCGTGCATTGATTAGCATGCAAAACGGAACAACGTCGGCCTAGCGATTATCCTCATGAATGGAGGCTGGATGCTGGCACATCGCATCTACCTCAATTGCCATGTAGGGATGTAGCGGTAATTGCATCAACAGGTCGTGCAATTCCTGAACGCTGTCGACGTCAAAGACGCTGTAATTGGCGTAGTGCCCGGCGATGCGCCATAGGTGGCGCCACTTCCCTTGCTGCTGCAGGCGCTGCGCCAAGGCCACCTCATCGGCCTTGAGCTGGGCGGCGAGTTCTGGGTTCATGTCGACTGGCAAATTCACGGTCATTTTCACATGGAACAGCATGATGCTCTCCTCAGGTTTGATGAACGGTAGTGGCTAGCTGCTTTCTCCCTTTAGCACGCTGTTTGACTCACACTAGCGCTGGCCATCAAGTGAACGCACGACCGCGTCGCACGATATCAGTCGATGGGCGTCCCCCAGTTCTTGCGCATGTTGCTGGCCCCAATCCTGGAGCGACGAAATCAGAGGTTCAAGACTCAATCCCAATGGCGTCAACGAGTAATCAACGCGTTGCGGCTCTTCAAGAGAGGTTTTTCGCCAAACAATGCCGTGTTCTTCGAGCGCCTTGAGCTGCTGGATCAGGACTTTCTGCGAGATGCCGGTAATTTGAGTCTCTATCTCGCACGTTCGCTTGGGACCCTCTAGCAATACATGGATGATGACTGCTTTCCAGCGTCCTGAAATGATGCCAAGGGTTCGCTCGATGGGTAGGCGGGGAAGCATTTTTGTAAGGGTCATAGGGCGATTTAATCTTGCATACCAAAGGGTGTGTAGATAGGAGAATAAGCTCTAACTAATCTGGTTCTCCAGTCCACTTTGGAGATAATTCAGATGTCCTCCTTGTTCAAGGCCTATGCACTAGGTACCCGCAAGCTGCAAAACCGCATCGTCATGGCCCCGATGACCAGATCACGCACCTCCACCGGGGACGTCCCCAATGCGCTTATGGCGGCCTATTATGCGCAACGAGTGAGTGCTGGCCTGATCATTACGGAAGCTACCGATGTCTCTGCGTATAGCAAGGGTTACGCTTGCACCCCAGGCATCTATACAGCGGAGCAGACTCAAGGTTGGCGCCTGGTAACCGACCGAGTCCATCTCCACGGCGGTACGATTTTTCTGCAAATCTGGCACGTCGGCAGAATGGCCCACCACACAATGCTACCTAACGGAGAGGCACCGCGTGGTGCGACCGATGAGCGGGCAGCACAATCCGATGTATTTATCTACGACAGCACAGGTACTGCGGTTTTCGTTCCCGCGGATACTCCGCGCAAGATTGAGACCGACGAGGTCGCAGGACTGCTCGATGAGTTCACGCTCGCCTTCAGAAATGCGAAAGCTGCCGAGTTTGATGGTGTGGAAATTCACGGCGCCAATGGTTATCTGTTCGATCAGTTCATGAACTCGAGCCTAAACACGCGTACTGATCAATTCGGGGGGCAGACACCCCAAACGCGAACGCGTCTGCTGCTGGATGTGGTCGACATTGCGATTCGGGAACTAGGGGCCGATAAGGTCGGCGTTCGTGTCTCCCCATTCGGAAAATTCAATAGCATGCCCTCTGATCCATTCGCAGAAGAAACTTTGCTTTACCTGTGCAGCGAGTTGAATCGCCGTGAAATTGCCTATCTGCATGTCGTCTACCAACCGTTACCAGCAGGCAACACTGTGGACAGCGAGTTCAACGAAAATAATCTCAGTGACGAATTGGTGCGCGAGGTCCGTAAAGCCTTTCAGGGAACATTGATCTGGTGTGGAGGATTTGACCAACAAGCGGCTCAGGCGGCAATGGATGACGGTTGGGCAGACCTGATTGCTTTCGGCAGACCTTTCATTGCCAATCCTGACTTGGTGGATCGTATGAGAAACAATTGGCCGCTTGCTGAGGCTCCTCATTCCGCCTTCTATACACGCGACGGTGAGAAGGGCTATACCGACTTTCCATATATCGAATAAGTCGTTACGCGTCCGCCAAATCACACCTTGCGTGAATAACCGATCAATCTCTCAGCCAATGAACGTCGCTGCAAGACAATGAAGACCAAAAGCGGTTTCACACATTCTGAGTTCAGGGTGAACAAACACTCGATACTTTCAATGCTGGGATTTTTGGATTGGCTGCGAAGTCGGTAGTAGAAAGTAAGGATTGGTAAGTGCGGCCAACATCGGCGCTCATATAGCTGTTGGGGCCGCATCAGTGATCCCAGCAGCCACTTGCCGACTATCCAGTGGCATGATAGAGATGCCTTGAGCGAGATGACGGCGCACTTGTCGCTTAGACGTCCGCTTAAAAAGGCTAGAGATAGTGTCCTCTTTGCAAAGCAGGCAGAGACCACAGCTTTTGCATCCCCGGGTGATTCTACGGAGCTTGGGCAAGGTAACGAGCAACGTTATAAATCACTGCTTTGGTTCAGTCGGTGTTAGATCTCAGAGATTCAGGCGCTTGCGATCAGCGATAACAGATGCGGTTCAACAAAGGACTTCTTTTGCACCGCTTGGACTCCATTCTTGATCGAGACGATTTCGGCCATCAGCGACAAGGCTATTTCCGGCGGAGTATGACTACCAATATGTAAACCAACAGGCCCATGCAATCGAGCAATTTCGTCCTCCGCCAACCCAAGCAACAGGAGGTTTTCTCGACGTTTGAGTGTGTTAACTCGAGAGCCAAGCGCGCCGATATAGAAAGCATCGGACTTCAGTGCGGTCAATAGTGCCATGTCATCCAACCTTGGATCATGGGTGAGCGCGACGATGGCAGTATGCGCATCAGGGACGATAGCTTGCACGGCATCGTCGGGCATTCCTGGAACAAAGCGGGCTCCTTCGTCCTCCCAGCCATAGGCGAACTCTTCTCGCGGATCGCAGATAAGGACGTCGAAATCCAGCATTCGAGCCATAGACGCCACGTAGCGGGACAGTTGTCCAGCGCCAATCAACAGCAGACGCCAGCGCGGCCCATAAACAGTCTTCAGTCGTTTTCCGTCGAACTCAAGGAGATCATCGCGCGTCGCAGCACCCAGTTTCGACTGACCTGTGCTTAACGACAGTTCACGACTCACAATTTCGTGCTTTTCGCAGCACGCCAACAGTTCTTCGACCCAGGACGGATCAGTTATCCGTTCTTCGGTTAACCGTAACGTGCCTCCGCAGGGCAGTCCAAAACGAGCCGCTTCTTCCCTGCTCAATCCGTAGGTGATCAGTTGTACGGGAACATTGAGCACATCTTGATCCCGTTCTGACTGACGACGCGCGATCAGATCATCTTCAATGCACCCTCCCGACACTGACCCGATCACCATGCCATCTTCGCGCAAGGCTAACATCGCGCCTGGTGGACGGGGTGCACTTCCCCATGTCTGGATGACCGTATAGAGCCAGACAAGATGTCCGTCGCGGCGCCATTGCAGGACGTTTTTCAAGACGTTGAGATCGACGCTGTCCATGGGGCCTCCGGACATACTTGAAGGATAGAGACTTAATTCAGGGTGGGAATGTGGCTGAAAACCCACGCTGAGCACTCAGAAAAAACACTCGCTGCTGCATCACAGCAGCGGGTAGTTTTGCCGCTATTGCGGGCAGTCAAACACTGGTGCTTGCGGTATGCCCCAACGCGGCCAACACTTTGGCCTCGGTGAAAGGTATTGATCGCAGACGCACTCCCGTAGCGTCGAACACCGCGTTACCGACCGCCGCACACACCACGGCCGCGGCAATTTCACCTACGCCCAGCGGAGGTTCCGTGGGACGTTCGATCAACTCAATTTCGATCTCCGGAACTTCCGGGAAGGTGAGGATCGGATAGGACGCCCAGTCGCGGCTGGTCACGGTCGACTGATCGAACTTGAGTTCCTCTCGCAAGGTCCGGCTGAGGGTTTGCACAATGCAGCCTTCGATCTGGTTGCGGGTCCCGTCGGGATTGATCACAAGTCCACAGTCATGAGTGACGTAGAACTTGCGCGCAAGGATCTTGCCGGTTTTTCGGTTTACCTCAACGTCCGCCACCATGGCCACGTAGGTTTTCGACAAGTCGTATTTGACGTAGGCCAATCCCCTCCCCCTTACCGTCTCGTCGGTACCGGCCGGGCGAGGATAAGCCCCTGCCTGCCACTTCGATATCGTTGCCAAACGTTGCAGCACCTCGGCACCACGCAAGTCGGTGGGATCGATGCTTTTGAGACGGATCGTCATCGGATCAATTCCTTCAACTGCTGCAATTTCGTCGAGAAAGCTTTCGTTGGCAAAAGTGTTCTGCATCCGTCCCGGGGAGCGAATCCATGCAGGACGAAACGGCGTATTGGCCAAGCGGTGACCTTGAGTGAGGATATTGGCGAAGCGGTAAGGAATGCCTGAGTTACCCATCACGCCGCCCGGCGAGATGAAGTCTTCGTGGGGCATGCCACTCAGGTTGGCAGCGATCAGCGCCACCGTACCCGGTTTGCCGTCCGGCACGAAAAAGTCGCTTTGCCACGCCGTCAAATGGTTGTCAGCGTCGAAACCGGCCTGCATATCGATGAGCGTCGGAGGCCCCTTCGGGTCCCACCCGTGTTCATCGGCACGCATCCATTGCACGCGCACCGGCTTGTTCATGATCTTCGCCAACAAAGCTGCATCTGCCGCTGCGTCCTCATGACCGTTGCGGCCATAACAACCGGCGCCTTCCAGGTAAATCGCGCGTACGTTTTTTGGATCAAGCTTGAACATCACCGCCAACTGCCTACGCAAGGCGTGGGTGCCCTGAGATGCAGTCCAGCAGGTCAGATCACCGTCCTTGAACTGGGCGATGGCACACGATGGGCCGATGGAGCCATGGGTATGAATGGCGAAGTCGTAGGTGGATTTCAACGTCCGATGTGCGCTGCCCAAAGCCGCACCGGTATCGCCAAAATTGCTGGAGACTTCGGTATTCGTCACGGGTGTAGCACGCACATGCTCCCAAAGCTTTTCCTGCTCAGGCAGTCCAGTCCAGTTCGTCCACGAAGCGCTGAGGGTTTTAGTCGCCTGTATCACTGACCATTCCGTCTTGCCCACCACTGCCAGGAAGTTTCCTTCGCGCACGACTTTCAATAGACCAGGAATGTCCTTGACCGACGCCTCATCAACGCTGACTAGCGTTGCCCCCATCGCTGGTGGCCGAATGACCCGGGCATGGAGCATCTCCGGCACCTTGAAATCCTGCATGTAGGTAAAGTCGCCGGTGACTTTTGGTGGAATATCACGACGCGCCGCGGACTTACCGATGCTCCGGTATTGCGTGGCATCTTTGAGCACCACGTTCGTCGCGATGGGCAAGTTCAACTGATCGCCGCCAACCAGTTCGCCATAGCTGAGGCCAGGTGCCCCAGGTGCGGTGGAGATCACGCCGTTGGTGACTTGCAAGCGATCAATGCCGACCTTCAAGCGCACGGCGGCTTTAGCTATCAATGCCTGACGGGCAGTCGCCGCAGCCTGGCGAATCTGCACCCCGCCATTGGTGATCGACATGCTGCCATATGTGGTGCCTTGATCCGGGGTCAATGCTGTATCACCCTGGATGATCGTGATCCGTTCAATCGCTACATCGAGTTCTTCGGCGGCCATTTGCGCCAGCGCGGTCTCAACCCCGGTACCCAGGTCAACTTTGCCGGAGAACACCGTGACCTGACCGGTTTTATCGATGGCTAGAAATCCGTCGACCTGATCGATGTCGACGCTTTTGTCCTGATTACCTGTTTGAGCAAGCAACTGAGCGGCTTGAGGTAGCAGGCTAAAGCCGACCACAACCGCCCCGCCCTTGAGAAACCCTCGTCGACTGCTTGAGATATCAAACATGTTGGCCTCCCTGCAACGATTCGGAGGCGCGTTTTATCGCGCGCAAGATCCGCACATGAGTGCCGCACTTGCATAAGTTATTGGCCAGTTCCTGGCGTATTTGCTCGTCGCTCGGTGTCGGGTTGCGATGCAGCAACGCCGCCGACTGCATGATCATGCCGTTGATGCAGTAGCCGCACTGCACTGCTTGTTCATCGATGAACGCTTGTTGCAGAGGATGCAAGGCGTCGCCTTCGGCCAAACCTTCAAGCGTGGTGACGCTGGAACCTACGACGGCGGATACAGGCATCAGGCAAGACCGCAACGCCTCTCCATTGAGCAATACCGTGCAAGCACCACACTGGCCCAAGCCACAGCCGAACTTAGGACCATGAAATCCAAGCTCATCGCGAAGAGCATATAGGAGTGGCATATTTGGATCATCAACTTCGACTGTAACTGTTTTTTGATTCACAACCAGCGATAGTGACTGACTCATGGTGCTCGCCTCTCTGCAAGAAAATGCCTGGTGACGTGCGCTCAATATACGCCTCACCCACCCAGCTGTTCACAACATGTGTTTCAGCTGAAACCGATTAAGTCGCCGCACATTTCAGCTGTTACCCACTGTCGTCAAAGACGAACCAGAAGGTTGCTTCACTGATACGTCATCCAGAGTTCGAACAATTCTCGCAGGCCAATAAGGGAGCTGGTAGCTGTTATTTATTCACATCGGATGTGAATAAATACCCATGCCGATAACTTGTCATAGCTACTCGCCATTGGCTTAAAATATATGCTGTGGTTGTTATATGTTTTTTCTGACCTCCTCACACGCTGGCGGACAACAGAGTGCGATCGCCACAGACGCACAACGTCTGACCGGTCACATAGCTGCTTAAAGGATTGACAAAAAAATCGACCGCATTGGCTATATCGTCAAGGGTGCCGATGCCCTTGACCGAGGCCGTGTTTTTGGGGCGGTCCTGCATATCTGCGGCAAAACGCTGGAATGATGGCGTATCGACGATGCCGGGCTCAATGGCATTGACCGTGACACCTTTCGCGGCGAATTCAATGTCGAGGCTGCGGGACAGGTTGACCACGCCACCTTCAATGTGGCATTGGCGCGCAGGCTGCGTGGCGCAGTCAACACCAAAAGTTGCGATGATTTGTTCATTTGACCTCCTGTTGTATCCGCCAGCACCAGATCGTTTCAGGAATGGTCGAACAACGAGCGTGACCGCTCAAACGATATGAAGACAGGAGTCAGTTGACAAAATATCAACTCAATACGGGGCGGTTGAATAAAAAAGGCGGGAGTTGCCTCCCGGCTTTTTTTGTGGAAATGAACATCACTCGATCAAGCGACCCTCGCAGACTTTGCCAAGCCGCCCAGCGCCAGCAGAGCACTGCTGGCAATAAAACAAGCCAAGGCAGTCACTCCCATTTCCAAACCAAAAAATTCAATGAGATAACCCGTGGCCACAGGAATGATGCCGGCTGGTATGTAACCGCCGATATTGAATATCGCATTCGCTTCAGCTCGGCGATTGGCCGACACATTATCGGCAATCAGCGTCAACCCGCCTAATTGCCCCAGACCTTGACCCGCACCGGCAAACAAAGCGCCTACCAGAAGCCACGCCGCAGAGCCAAAGTGCAGCGCAACCCACAGACTCAGCATGCTTAAAGTCGTCGAGAGCCCGCTGAGCAAAAACATTTTTTTAACGCTGAATGGCTTCATCGCAAATTGCACGAGCACCGCGGTAAGAAACATGAAAAACGCCATCACACCACTCAGGAGGGGTTGATTGGTATGTAAAAATGTCGCGAGCATCTTCGGTCCCAACGAAAGCACAAAAGACGTAGCTGTGATCCCGGGTCCGAAAAAGGTCACTCCCAGCAAGACAATACCGATGCTCTGCTTTGGTATAGAGGGAAGCTTGGGACGGAACGTTCCTGTACCCAACTTCCGATGGGGTTGGCGAAGAACGGCGACCAGCGCGAGCAACAACAGCAGGATTTCAGTGCTGAAGACCAGGCGAATCGGATCCGCGTAGTAGTGGGCTATTACCCCCGCTAACAAAGGTCCCGAGCCCGCCCCCGCGACCATGGCAACAGAGGCCATTAACGACGCGAAATGCTTACGATGGGACGAGGTCTGTTCAACTACATTGGCCATACCCGCAGAGACGACGATACCCACTGATACGCCTGTCAGGAAGCGCGCAAGCATCAGGACGAAGACGCTTTGAGCCGCCTCAAATAACACTGCGGCTGCGATGGCTATCACAATGCATGGCAGCAACATTGCTTTGCGCCCATAGTGATCCGAAAGTTGCCCAGCAACAATTAACGTCATTAACAACCCGAGAATGTAACATCCGAAAATAACAGTCAGTATTCCCGAAGCAAATCCTAATTCATCCTGCCAAATTCCATATAACGGTGTTGCAGCATTGGAAAGTATAAATATTGCCGTGATTACCCAGGCGGCCCGCATAACGCCCAGTGTGTTGTCAGCTTTCACTTCGATATTCATCGTTAACACTCCGCATAAATTCCCGTAGTGGAGACAGCATAAACAGTGCTCTTTGACCTACATATGCCCACGGGCGCGGAGTTCTTGTGCAAATTTTCACAAGCGTTGAGCGTTGATAATGAACCTCAGCGAGGCCAAGCGAGTGGATCTGCTAAATAATTTTCCAAAGAAAAACCCCGGCAATAATGTCGCGGTTGTGGTTTCAGATGCTTTTCCAGGCTCTTTTTCGTTCCGTTATCCCACTGACGATTGGTTTTTTCTCAATCTTCCAACGCCATAAAATCAGTTGAACAACCCTCTGCTTGCTTCTGTAATGAAATTCACCCTGCCTGCATCGTCTGCCGCGTAACGACAATAAAGGTTGACCCCACACTGCTCGCTTGTCGCCTCGAATTGCGAGATTTCTTTCAGAGAGAAATGACCATGTTTGAAAAAGTGAAGAGTTACGTCCACGGGAGATATTCGGAGCCGGTGAAAGGAGCGTATGTGGACAAAATCGATCCCCGAAGCGGGCTCAAACTCAGTGAAGTCGCCAACAGTGACGCACGCGATGTCGAGCTCGCTATCGAATCGGCATCCAGCGCATTGCAGGCGTGGCGCGATATGCGCCCAGCTGACCGTGGTCGTCTACTCAACGACTTGGCTCGCATCATTCGGCGCAGTGAAAGCACCTTGGGCGCGCTGGAGAGTGCAGACACTGGCAAGCCGCGCAGTGAGATGTCAACGCTAATGGATCTCACCGCCCAATACTTCGAGTTCTATGGCGGCATCGTGAATGTGATGGATGGCGAAGTGATCAACCAAGGCCCGAATTACCATGTTTACACTCGGCGCGATCCATTCGGGGTTATCGGCGTAATTCTGCCGTGGAATGCCCCGCTCCACCAGGCTGCACGAGCAATCGCGCCAGCGTTGGCCACCGGCAATGTCGTCGTTGCGAAACCCTCCGAGCATACCTCCGCATCATTGGTAGAGTTGGCGCGCATTGCCGTGGAAGAAGCCGGCATACCCGCTGGCGTTTTCAACGTCATCGTTGGAAAAGGCAGTGTCATAGGGCCGGTCATGGCCCGTCATCCTGATATTCGCAAGATCTCCTTCACGGGTGGGTTGCGAGCAGGTCAGGAACTGGGGCATATCGCCGCAGAGCGCATTCTCCCACTGACCCTGGAATTGGGCGGCAAGTCAGCCAATATTGTCTTTGACGATGCTGACCTCGATGCTGCGGCAAGGGGTTCGACCACTGCCTTCACATGGAACAGTGGTCAATGGTGCGCGGCCGGCACGCGCCTGCTGGTTCAGGAAAATATCTATGATCGTTTTGTGGAAAAGCTAGTCGCCGAAGTCGCAGCGCTGCGCGTCGGCCCGGAAGATGACGCCACTTCAGGCCCCATCACAACTCAGGCGCAATTCGAAAAAATCAAAAGCTATTTCGTCATCGCCGAACGCGAAGGTATGACGCTTGCTATCGGGGGCAAGGTGCTATCCCGGCCAGGACTGGATGAGGGGTGGTACATCGAACCTACGGTCTACACCCACGTCACTAACGATATGACGCTGGCTCGGGAAGAGATCTTCGGACCGATCGTGTGTGTCATACCGTTCAAGGATGAAGCCGACGCCTTGCGCATTGCCAATGATAGTGAGTTTGGATTGGGGGCCGGGATCTGGAGTCGGGACATCGGACGCATCCATCGCGTTGCAGGCAGACTGGAAGCCGGGCGAATCGTGGTCAACGAGTACAGCGGCGGCTTCGTGCAGACGCCCTGCGGTGGCTTCAAACAAAGCGGATATGGACGCGAACAGGGTGTTGATGCCCTGTCTCATTACACTCAATTGAAATCAGTGATTATCCGTTTGTAAGAACGGAGGTCGCTTATTCGCCCTCATACAGACAGGAGACTCCCATGCTGTTTCACGTACACATCCAGATCAACATTCCGCATGACGCGGACCAGGAAAAAATTCGAAACCTCAGCGCCCTGGAGGTCAAGCAGGCGCAAGAACTTCAGCATCAAGGGAAGTGGCTACATCTATGGCGGGTCGCTGGAAAATGGGCAAACGTCAGTGTTTTCGATGTCGACAGTATCGACGAGCTTCACGCAATCCTGAGCGCTCTGCCGCTGTTCCCCTTCATGGCGCTCGACATAACACCGTTGTGCAAACACCCTGCGGCCATAGGGTGAGGCAAAACCTCATTGGGAATTTTTGCAGAGGTGATAAGCAGCCGTGCCGAATTTCCAAGCAAAGTGCACCTCTGCAAGATAGACCTTGTCAACGCCAGATAAGGAACCTGATCATGAAAAAGAACCTGATTCCAGCCCTTTGCCTTGTCTGGCTGAGCGCAATACTTGCGCCTGCATTCGCAGCCACCGACAGTACGCTCGCCAGTACCGGCGAATACCTGGCGAGAGCCGGAGATTGCGCCGCCTGCCACACTGTCCCCGGGGGCAAGCCATTTGCCGGCGGGCTGAAAATGGTGACGCCCATGGGCGCTATTTACTCCACCAACATTACCCCTGATCGTGAATCCGGCATTGGAAGCTACAGCGAGGCCGAATTCATACGAGCGGTTCGCGGAGGCGTAGCCCAAGACGGCCATCGCCTTTATCCGGCTATGCCATTTCCTTCCTATGCGAAAATCAGCGACGAGGACATGCATACGCTCTATACCTGGTTCATGCAGGAAGTCCCCCCCGTCGCCCAGGCCAATACAGCGTCGGACATTCCCTGGCCGCTTAGCATTCGCTGGCCATTGATGTTCTGGAGTTGGACGTTTCTAGAGGATGAACGCTACACCGCGGTCCCACAGCAGTCTTCAGAATGGAACCGTGGCGCTTATCTGGTCCAATCCCTAGGGCATTGCGGTGCCTGTCACACGCCGAGAGGCATCGGTTTTCAGGAACTGGGCCTGGATCAAAACAGCCCTCGCTACCTGAGTGGTGCGCAGGTCGACCATTGGTTCGCTTCCAATCTGACCGGCAACCACAACACAGGGCTGGGTCGCTGGGACATCAAGGACATTGAAAACTTCCTGCGCAGTGGCGCTAATCGGCACGCGACCTCATTCGGCTCAATGACCGAGGTGGTCAACAACAGCAGCCAACACCTGACTGAACAGGATTTGCGTGCCGTCGCGGTGTACCTGAAATCCCTGCCCGGAGCCCGTGACGATGATGGAGCACACTTTGAACCGGGGGCGGGTCTGGCGACGAGCCTCAGTGATAATCGTGGCCGCCTGCTCTACGCCAACCATTGTCTTCAATGTCATGGCACCAACGGCCAAGGTCGAGCTCCTTGGCTGGCGCCGCTAGCAGGGAACCCCAATGTGCTGGAGCCGGATCCATCATCGTTGATCAACGTCACCCTTAATGGCACCCCCTTCATTGTGCTCCATGGCATCCCCTCCCCCTTCCCCATGCCCGGTTTTCGCACCGCGCTGAACGACCAGGACGTGGCCGACGTGGTTACTTATCTGCGCTCCGCGTGGCACAAGGAGGGTTCGAGCGTGACTGATGAACAGGTGAAAAAAATCAGGGACGTGACTCAAGGGGCACATTGATCGCGATCCAGCATGCTGCGGCTCACGCCAACAAGACGCGCGCCTGCCTCTAGCGCGTGTTTTGCTGCAGCCAAGGCTCATGCTGAACCTGAATCAGTTTTCGACAGAGCATCGCCACGGGATCGGTGCTGCGTGAAGGCGTTGATCGCGCTATTGCAAACTCAGTATTGAAGGCGCCCCTCGCAGACGCGAACAAGAAGGACGAAACCTGGAATGTCAAGTCAGGCTAGTGCCAGACATTAGTCCTTCAGTCAGCAACGACACCAAAGGCTGGACTAAATGCTGAGTACGAACATCATCGCCGATCACCGCCACTTCAGTGGTGGGCAGCGTTGGCAATTTTTCCGAAGGCTCGACAATTTTCATGCCTTCCTGCAGAAATGAAGTGCCAAGGGCGGTGATACCCAATCCGCCTGCTACGGCTGCTTGAACTCCAATCAGATTGCTGGCCAGACAGGCCGAAGTCCACTCGCGCCTTACCGAAGCCATCGCCTCGATCATGATCGCGCGGTACGCACATGGAGGTCGCATCATCACCAGGCGCACCGGCCGCGATGCTTCAATTTCATAATCCTTTGCGGCAATCCAGACCAGTGGTTCACGCCAGATGATTCTGCCTCGCTGGGCCGTGGCGCTGATCTTGCGTTTAGCGATCACCACATCCAGCAGTCCTGCTTCGTGGTCCGCCAACAAGTCGTTGCTGAGGCCAGTGGTGAGTTCCAGCTGAATATCCGGATAGAGCTTGCTGAAGCGTGAGAGCAGTCGTGGCAACTGGGTAGGCACCAGGTTCTCAGAGATGCCGAGACGCAGGACATTCACCCCCTCCGGCTCTCTGATTTCACGGACGAAATTGTCAAAGTGCACCATCATTTTGCGTGCGCCAACCAGAAGTCGTTCGCCCTCCGGGGTCAGGGTCAATGCACGACTGGTGCGCTCGAAAACGCGCATGCCAAGTACTTCTTCCAACCGGATGATTTTCTGACTCACCGCTGATTGCGATCGTGCAATCACCTCGGCCGCCGCCGTGAAGCTTCCCGTTTCTGCGACTGCGATAAACGCCCGAAGCAAATCGATATCAACGTCGCCCGCTTGCATGATGAATTCGCCTATCAACTAGATGCCATTAACTTTATGCGTTTGAATTATAGATAGCAAACTCCGAACATCGTACTTGTGATCATCCCCTAGGGACGTTTCACCGATTAATCCAGCGTCACCACTGAATGGGACGCCGAGCCCAAATTCCAGGAGATAGAAAATGCCTGACAATAAAGCTGTAGAAATTGTTGAAAGCTTCTGGCGCGAAGTCTGGCAGGCGAAAGATCCGCAGGCCGCCGCGCGCTTTGTTGCTGAAGACTTTGTCATTACCTCTGGCGGGGTCGATGTCGTCGGCCGTGAGGCCTTTATTGAGTGGATCGGAGTCTTTCTGTCGAAGATCGAAGATTTCACATTTGGCAGTATCGAGACGTTCCAGAACAACGAAGGTACTCGCGTGGCCTCACGGTGGAAACTCACCGGCAAGAACAAGGGCTTCATAGGCGCTCGCTCGTGTAGCAAACCTTTCGAAATGCTCGGTACTGCAGTTTGGGAAGTACGTTCAGACGGTCTGCTGGCGCACAACTGGGTAGAGCGCAATGCGCTTGAGGTTCATCGTGACGTTATCGGTCTCTAAGGTCGAATCGCTGCCTCAACACCCGACTTACCTCCCTCGGTTTCGTCCACGCAACGTACGGAGGGAGTCTTGATCAACGAGGTTATTGCAATGAAAAACCTGCTTCCATTGGCAGTTCTGGTGTTCTGTTCCACAGTCATGGCGGATCAGTTAACAGATGAACGCCATGTAGAAATTGAACCGTATCGCTATGCAATGCACCTGGACATCGCCAGTATGATTTCGATTACGACCCCGGCGGATAAGTGCAATGCCGCCCCCGTCACCTTGATCTACCGCGACTCCAGTGGACACATCAAAGGGCTTGAATACCTTTCGCTGTCAACAGATTGCGACGCCTTCGGCGGTTAACGGCCACACCCGCGCATCAAACGACCACTGCCCCTTGCGCCTCATCAAGTCTGCACCAACTCTGTGGTGCAAGCCATTTCGAATGGCTTTGAAGCAACGTCGAAGCGTTCAGAAGCTAGTCCATCACTCGGATCGAGGCGCCCAGTACTGCTCCGCTCATTATCAAGAAGTACACACAAAACATGGAATCACTTGCTCAATGACCGACGGTTGACGCTCGTGATGAATGGGACGGCGCAGCGGATCTAGTCATCGATTACGGCTTCTGCCTGCTGGCAGTGACCAAGGCGCTTCAAGTTGCGCTGATCGCCCCTTACACCATCGAACTTGTCCCATCCGATGGTCGACACTGTCGGAAGGGTTGGATTTTCCTCCCGGAGCGCTCATGAACCCGATGGCGTATCTAGTACTCTGCCTACAACTGTTGACACCGCCCCATGCTGCTCGTCCTCCGGAAATCGTGATGGATACGAGAACGATCCTGCCTTGGGCGGGCTTCGGTCATCCTCCAGATCCCCTGCACCCGGATACACGATAAACCTTGTTTCAGCCATCCTCGATGCTAGAAGCAAACGCCTCTGGCCTGCTCACACATGCCAGAGGATTTGGTGGCTGGCCTACCCCGCCACGAAACGTCGTTTCCGTGAGGTGCCTTCAAGCGCTCCTTCGATAATGTGCTGCACCAGGTACTCCGCGTCCCGCGCTACACCCGAGAAACGTCCTGACCCCCAGGTGTACAACCACGGCAATCCAAGAAAGTACAAACCAGACTGTGCCGTCACTCCGCGTTGGTGCCCGGGATGGCCACGCCCATTGAAGACCGGTGCCTCGACCCAAGTGAAATCCGGACTGAAGCCTATACACCAGATGATGCTGGTGATGCCCTCGCTAACTAGGTCCAGCTCGCTACGCTCCTGCACGGGTACCCAACTCGGCTGGTAGCGCTCGCCGGGAGGCGCATCAATCCCGTGTTGCTCGATGTACTTGTCGATCGAGCCGTTGATCCGGTTGTAGACCGCATCAGCGTTGTCCAGATTCTCGGTCAGGTTGTTGGCGAATTGCAGGCGCGTGCCTTGCAAGCCGTCAAGCCGACCGAACAACTCCATGCCTTCGCGGGCAAAGTTGCGCAGGTCAATATCACGGCCACCATCGCGACCGGTCACGTAGTGGTTGGTGTTGTCGCGCACGCCTTCACGCAATGGATGGGTATCAACGCCAATCTCGTAGTAACCCATTTCCGCCAGCCAATCGACTACGTCCTTGCCCCGGTAGAAACGTGCGCAACGTGGCGCATCACCGACAGCCAGATAGACTTTGCGCCCGGCCAGGTGCAAGTCCTCGGCGATTTGCGCACCCGACTGCCCGGAGCCAACGACCAGCACATTGCCGACGGGCAAGGCCTGCGGATTGCGGTATTGCTCGGAGTGAAGCTGATGAATGCCCGCCGGCAAGCGTTCGGCCAGGCGCGGGATGATCGGTGTGTGATAACCGCCCGACGCGACAATCACCTGATCGGCGGTGAATTCGCCTTGCGAGGTATGCACCTCGAAACCACCTTGGGTTCGAGGCACCACGCGCTGGACCGTGACACCTTCACGGGCCGGGGCATTGACCGATTTGACGAATCCGGCGAGGTATTCGTTGATCTCGTCCTTCTTCATGAACCCATGAGGATCGCTGCCGTTGAAGCCATCTGTGTAACTGTAGCCCGGCAATGCGCATTGCCAGTTGGGCGTTACCAGACTGAAGGCATCCCAGCGCTGATTGCGCCAGGTGTGGGTCAGGCTGTGTTTTTCCAGGACCAGATGATCGATGCCCTGCTGTTGCAGGTAGTAGCTGGCGGATAACCCGGCCTGGCCGCCGCCGACGACGATCACGCTGTGGTGTGGAGTTTTGATTGAAACGAGGTGGCTGGTCATGGGGTGCTCCGTACTGGGTAACGACAAGGGTTAAGGGAATGAATCAGAATGAGCTCCAGCCCGCACCGATCACTTGGCCTGCGCCTTCGGTACGCATGCTCAGAATGTCCACCTGGCCATCGGCGAGGGCTGGATCGACCAGATAACTGGCCTGGCCCTTGAGCGAACTCAAGGTGTCCATCGCCGAACTGCAATAGAAACCCTTGACCTGCTTGACCCGTTCCGAGGCATTGTCCAATGCGCTTTCGATGCGTTGCAGAAAGTCCGTCAGCGGGTAACTGGCGCCCTCCTCCAGGTATTCATAGATCACGGTCGAAGGCGAATAACCGGTCGCTTCCCGGCCATTGGGCCAGCGGATTTTGAAATTGACGGCGGGCATGTCAGTGCTCCTGTTGATTAAGTTTTAAAGGGGTGAGATCGAGATGGGGATAGCTGAAGCCGGTAAACGGCTGCTCGCGCAGGTTCCAGAAGTCGCCGTGTTGTGCGCCGGACTGGACACGCAACGTGCCACTGGTGTTGACCTGGCCAATGCGTTCGCAGCGCACACCTTCGAAGGCAAAAGCGGCCTGCACCTGCGGCCAGTCACGCTCATCCAGCGTCATCAAAAAGCCGTAGCTGGGAAACACCTGTAGCCAGCGCGCGAGGTCGGCATCCGCAGGACAGGGCAGCGCAGATAAATCGATGCTCGAGCCGCAGCCGGTGGTTTCCAGTAGCATCAACAGGCTGCCGAGAATCCCGGCGTTGCTGATGTCTTTGGCCGCCTGCAGCAGCCCGGCTTCGGCAAGGCGCGGCAGCACTTCGAGCTTGCTGCGCAGGCGCTCGGCCGGTACGCCTTCGAAGGCCTTCCAGTACGTGCTGTCGGAATGCCAATGGCCGACAAGGTCCACCGCCATGGCGATCACCTGACCGGGAGCGACATGCAGGGTCGACAGTAATTTTTTCGCGATGCCGGTAATCGCTACCGCCAGCGCAGCCGGATTGCCCGCCGTGAGGCTGGTGTGCCCACCGGCCAGCAACAATCCATACGCGTCGCAGGCCGCACGAATACCCGCCAACAGCGCTTTGGCGGCCGCATCATCGTGATGCCAATAAGCATTGACCACCGCCGTGGCGCGCCCCCCCATGGCTGTGATGTCGCTGACATTGGCCATGACCGCCGACCACCCGGCAAACCAGGGTGCCGCCTCGACGAAGGCCGGCAACATGCCTTCGATGGCCAGCAGCTGAAAATGATCGCCACAGGCAATCGCTGCCGTGTCATCGCCGGGCAAGGCGTAAAGCTGTTCGCGGGTCAGCGCTTGTGCCGCACTGCCGATAACCGCCGCAGGTTGCTGGATAGCCTGTTTCGAGCGCATCGCTGGGGTGTTGCGCAAGGTTTCGAGCAGCGCGGGTAAATCAACGACGTCAGTCATGGAGAGCCACCTTCAGCGCACGTAACGACACCTGGCGCGGCATCAACGGGTAGCTCGGCAAATCCGCCTGCATCAGGCAATGCGGCTGGCCGAGCAATTCCAGTTGTTCGAGAGTTTGCCAGCTCAAGCCGTGAAAGTAGGTTTCGTTTTGCGTCTGTACAGTGGCGCGAAACACCTCGCAACCCAGGTCCTTGGCCCGAGACACCGCTTCATTGACCAGCGCCCTACCAATCATGCTGTGCCGCCGATACGCCGGCGCTACGCACAAGCGTCCGCCGTACCACAAACCCAGCTCTGGCTGATAGATGCGCACCGCACCGACCACCTGATCAGCGATGCCGCAATTGCCGGCCAAGGCGACGATGGCGATCGCCTGGAAATCATGGCTGTCTTTGTCCTGCACCAGCAGTTGTTGCTCATCGGAAAACACCGAGCGCCGCAGGGCGAAATAGGCCTGTTTCTCCCACTGTTCGCTGGCGGGTTTGACCAGCAATTCACCGGCACGGAACGGTTCGAACGTGCTGTCGACCAAAGCAAAGGCGAGATTCGGCATGGGTGTTCTCCGGCTTATTCGTAGCTTTTCAGGGCCGAGCACGCGCCACATTTGGCGCAACCGGCGTTGATCTGATCGGAGTGCAGACCGTGACGACGCAGGCTCGCGCCGATCTGCGGATAGAGCCGGGCCATCATCGCGCTGTCGGGTTTCGGGTGATGAGCCAGCGGTGTGCCATCGATGGGTACGAACGGCACCACGAACGGGTACACACCCAGCGCGCATAAACGCTCGCTCATTTCGCTGATCGCCGCTTCGCTGTCACCCAGGCCGGCGAGGATGTAAGTGCTGACCTGGCCCCGACCGAAGACTTCGACCGCCACGCTGAAGGCTTCGAAATAACGGCTCAACGGGACTTCGGCCTTGCCCGGCATGATCCGTTGGCGCACTTCATCGGTGACCGCTTCCAGGTGCATGCCGAGCGACACTACGCCGCTGTCGGCCAAGCGTTGGAACCAGTGATCGTCGTCCGGCGGCTCGCACTGGGCTTGAATCGGTAGAGCGACCACAGCGGTTACCGCCGCGGCGGATTCACACAAAATCGCCGCGCCACGGTCCGGGGTTTGTGGAGTGCCGGTGGTCATCACCATGTGCTTGACGCCGTCGAGTTCCACCGCAGCTTTTGCCACTTCGGCCAGTTGCTGCGGACGTTTTCGGGCAATGGTCTTGCCCGCTGCCAGCGACTGGCCGATGGCGCAGAACTGGCAGGAACTGCCGCGGTCATTGAAGCGAATGCAGTGCTGCAACACCGTGGTCGCGAGTACATCACTGCTGTGCAACGTGGCTATTTTCCAATAAGGGATACCGTCGGCAGTGCTCAAACCATAGAACTTCGGCACGCCTGGCATCTGCACTTGACCGACCTGCAGGCCTTCGCGAAAGATCAGCGCCTGGCTGCCATCGGCGCTGGGTTGCGCTTGATAGGGTGAATCCTGCGAGGCCTGATTGAGGATCGGCACCATCATGGTCCGGCTGCCAAAACTCAGCGCCTTGTGATCCGACGGTCCCGCGCCACCTTGCCGGGACAAGCCGTTCTGCGCAGCCGGCCAACGCACGCCATGGCATTGCAGTTCAGCGAGCAATTCATTGGTTTGCATGATCGGACTCCTCGTCGGCAACCGATGCAAAGTGGCCGCCGCGCTCATGGACATGCGCCGTGGGCGTGCGGTCGATCAACAGGCTGAGCAACTCCGGACGGCTGTAGTGCCCGACCGAATCCATCATGCGTTTGCGCTTGTCGATCAGTGCCAGATCGAGGTCGGCAATCACCACGCCTTCGCCGGAACGCAGCGGTTCTCCGAGCAATTTGCCTTCGGGAGAGACGATGGCGGTGAAGCAGCCACCCGAGATCGGGCCGAGGCCGCAACCGGTGTCCTGCATGATCTGGCCCTGCTGATCGGCATCCAGCCATGCGGTGGCGTTGACCACGAAACAGCCGGATTCCAGGGCGTGATGGCGGATGGTGACTTCGATTTGCTCGGCAAAAATATCGCCCACCAAGGAGCCGGGAAACATCGCAGCGTGGATCTGCTCGCCGTCCGCCATCAAGGCGTAACGGGCCAGCGGGTTGTAATGCTCCCAGCAGGCCAGCGAGCCTATGCGCCCCACGGCACTGTCGATCGCGCGCAGTCCCGAACCATCGCCCTGACCCCAGACCATGCGTTCGTGGTAGGTCGGGGTGATCTTGCGTCGATGCTGAATCAGGCTGCCGTCGGCATCGAACAGTAATTGCGCGTTGTAGATCGTGCCGCCATCGCGTTCGTTGACGCCGATGGAAACGACCATCCCCGCTTGCTTGCAGGCCTCGCCAATCGCCAGCGTGGCGGCGGATGGCACCGTGACCGATTGATCGAGCAATTTGAGGTGCTGTGCGCCCATGGCAAACGCCGGTTGCACAAACGAAAAGTACGGGTAGTAAGGCACCACCGTTTCCGGAAACACGGCGAACTGCACGCCTTGTCGACCGAGTGCGATGATCTGTTGGCAGACCTTGTCCACGGTGCCTTCGCGGCTGTAAAGCACCGGGCTGATCTGTACGGCGGCTGCGCGAATAATGGCCATGAGGGGTCCTGAGGTCAGTAGTGTTTGTAAGATCGACAACGGTCCTGTAGGAGCTGGCTTGCTTGCGATGCGGGCGGTGCGGTGTATCAGACGCACCGCCATCGCGAACAAGCTCGCTCCTACATATCAGGCCGTCCAGGTATCGATAATCATCGCGCCCTCACGGCGCATCAGCAGGCGCAGGTCCATTACGTCCAACGGATTGATCGGGCGGATGCCTTCGATCAGGGCTTTTTCGGTCTGCCCGTAGAGGGCTTGCAGGGCGAAGCGGCAGGCGTAGACCTCACCGCCCTCTTCCATGAATTGAATGAGCTGCTTGTTGACCGACAGGTGACCGGGGAAGGCTTCGGCACCCAGCGTCGGGAAACCGCGCTGCACACCCAGTTGCACACCCGGCCCGTACAGCAGAATCTTAGTTTCGAAGCCTTTGCGCAGCAGGCGTTTGGCCTGAAGCATATTTACCAGGCCAATGGAGCCCTCGAAGGCGATGGTGTGGAAGGTGATCAGGACTTTTTCGCCGGGCTCGGCCTTGATGTCTTCGAAGACTTTCTCTTCGTAATTGACCAGGAAGTCGCCGTCTTTGTAATGGGGGATGTCCACGGTTGGCATAGTGTCGCTCTCCAGTTGCTTCGTGCTTGAACGCCAGCCTGTGTTGGCTGCCGGGTTACAGGAGAGAGAGCGAATGCCGTGCCAGGAAATAAAATTATTTTCTGTGCAGTGGTAAGTGATTGATTAGGTTACGAATGACAATCTGATCCGGTTTTATATTGCGTATCTGATGCTATCGGTGAATCACGTATTCCCGTAGAAATACGAATATTCGTAGCGGCCAATCACGAGACTTCGTAGCCATGGCTGAAACAGACTCTCTCAACGGCTGGGCCGATCTGGCGTATTCGTCGCGGCACATGGTGTTCGAGCATTGCGCCGAGGCCATCGCGCTGCTCAACCCGTTTTCTGATCGGCTGGGTGACCTGAACATTGCTGCCTGTAAGTTGCTCGGCTACCCGCGTCAGGAGTTGCTGGAACTGCCGGTGAGCAAGCTGTTCGGCCATCAATTGGCCGACCTGATCGTGTTCACCCAGGCAGTGATGGACAAAGGTCGTGGCTGGACCGAAGAGTTGAGCTGCAACTGCAAAAGCGGCGAGCGCATCGAGCTGGAAATCTCCGCCACCACCTTGCAGATCAAGGGTGAGCAGCACTTGATTCTGGTGATGCGCGAGTTGAGTCATGAAAAGTACCAGCGCGACCAGGCGCATACCGAGCGCACCATGCGCGGCGGGCTGATCGAGTGGCGCAACATTCTCAACCTGTTTCAGGAAAGCGAGCGCGATAACCAACTGTTGCTCAGCTCCGTGGGCGACGGCATCTACAGCATCAACAGCGATGGCCTGGCCACCTTCGTCAACCCGGCCGGCGCGCGCATGCTGGGCTGGGAGCCGCAGGACATGATCGGCAAGAACATCCATCGCATCCACCACCATACTCACGCGGACGGCAGCCATTACCCGGTCGAAGAGTGTCCGATCTACAAAGCCGTGCGCGACGGCGTGGTTCACGAAGGACGTCAGGAGGTGTTCTGGCGCCGAGACGGCAGTTCGTTTCCGGTGGAATTCACCAGCACTCCGGTGATTTCCGACGGCCGAATCGTCGGTGCGGTGGTGGTGTTTCGCGACATCACCGAGCGGCGCAGCACCGAAACCCAACTGCAAAATGCCTTGGATGAACTCAAGGTCCTCAAGGAGCGGCTCGAAGAGCAAAACGCTTATTTGCAGGAAGAGATTCACATCGAGCACAACTTCCGCGAGATCGTCGGCCAGAGCGAGCCGATCAAAAAAATCATCAAACAGATCGACGTGGTCGCCCCCACCGATGCCAGCGTGTTGATCAACGGCGAGTCGGGTACGGGAAAGGAACTGATCGCTCGCGCCATCCATCAGGCCAGCCGTCGTAATGCCAGCCCGCTGATCCGGGTCAATTGCGCGGCGATTCCTGCCGAATTGTTCGAAAGCGAATTCTTCGGGCACATTCGCGGTGCCTTTACCGGCGCTGTGCGAGATCGCGTCGGGCGCTTTGAACTGGCCGATGGCGGTACGCTGTTTCTCGACGAAATCGGCGAAATCCCGCTGGAGCTGCAAAGTAAACTGCTGCGGGTTTTGCAGGAAGGCCAGTTCGAACGGGTCGGCGAAGAACGCACCCGCAAGGTCGATGTGCGGATCATTGCCGCGACCAATCGCGATCTGCGCCAGGAAGTCGCTGCGAAGCATTTTCGTGAAGACTTGTATTTCCGGCTCAACGTTTTCCCGATCCAGTCTCCGGCGCTGCGTGAACGTCCGATTGATATTGCGCCCCTGGCGGCGCACTTCCTCAAGCAGACCGGCAAGCGCCTGAACATGCCAGGGCGGCGCTTGCGTAACAGCGATATCGAGCGGCTGCAAAGCTACTCCTGGCCGGGGAATATTCGCGAACTGCAAAACGTCATTGAGCGCGCGCTGATCACCTCCGTCGGGGCGGATCTGAACCTGGACTTGCCCGACGAACCTAAAACCACCGTCACCCAAAAGCCTTTCCCCTCGTCCCAGATCATGACTGACGCGCAGATTCGGGAACTGGAGCGCAACAACATGCAGGCCGCGCTCAAGGCCTCCGACGGCAAACTGTTTGGAAAAGGTGGCGCAGCCGAACTGCTGGGCCTGAAACCCACGACCTTGGCGTCGAGGTTCAAGCGACTGGAAATCAAGTTGGAGAACTGATTCGATCGTGGGCATGGTTTGGCACTTGACCACGCAATCTCGTAAAAGCCTCTACGAAAATTCGTATTTCCACGCAATTACGTAATTTCTGCGACGCCATCAGCGATGCCCAGGCGTATTGGACACTAAAAATAATATTTATTATCAAATAGTTAGCGATTAGCTTGAAACCATCAACGTGCTGGCACGACCTTCGCTTCTGAGTGCTGCAACCGATAAGCCAAACGGGCCATCGATAACAGCAGATCCAGGATGCCTACCATGCCGACAACCTCTGCTTTCACCGTCTCACGTTCAGAAACCTACCTGGCTTCGATGCCCAACCTGGCCTTCACCGGCCTATCGGAAAACTGGTTACTGAAAGAATGCGGGCATCAACATTGGCTCGCACTGGCCCAACTGCATGATCGGCCTCTGCCTGATTTCGTCGATGAGCAAGGGCGCATCGCCTATGCCGCGTTCACCGCAGTCAAAACGTGGAATTTACAGCTGGAAGCCATCATCGAGAATCGCTCGTTCCAGATTCATACGCGGATCGGGCGCGGTGGACAGGCCCGGCATTACAGCGAACATGAGGTTAGACTGGGTGATCGCCTTGTGGGGCAACTGGCATTGCTGTCCACCTTTGTGAGCCGTCAAGTACCGGGCGATAATCGCAGTGTCAGCAAAGCATGTTTGAACGGCACTCAAGTACCCGCGACCCCGCTACCTGAGGCGTTGCAAGCACTGCAAGCCGACAATCGTCGAATACGCAGCGGCGACTGGTGCAGTCATTTCGGCATTGACCGTCAATCAACCGAAGCGCGCGTGTTTGATTTTACGCCCTGCCCTGACATCGACTTCAACGGTGCCGACCTTCTGTACTTCGCCAACTTTCAGGCCCTGGTCGAACGTGCGGAATGGGCCCTATTGGGATTGCGCCGCCCCGGCCACATTCGTCAACGCGAGCTGCACTTCTACGGCAACCTCAATATCAGCGACAGCGTGCAGCTCAGACTGCACACCGGCCAGTCAGGTCATCGAGAGTTGCACTGGTGTGAAGTGTATCGGCGCAGCGACCTCTTCAAGCTGGCTGACATTTTCACCCGGAAAATCCACCTCTCCGATTGCAGCCGACCATGAGCCATCCTCCTCTCTGGCGGCCCGAAGGCCTGCGACTCAAGCCGGTGTACCACGGCAGTGACCTGGACGGTCTCGAGCACCTGCACAGCCTGCCCGGCAAAGCGCCTTTTGTGCGTGGCCCCTATTCGAGCATGTACCCGGAAAAACCTTGGACCGTGCGCCAGTACACCGGATTCGCGAGTGCCGACGCCAGCAATCAGCGTCTGCGGCAACGTTTGTCCGAGGGCGCAACGGGTATATCACTGGCCTTCGATCTGCCGACTCATCGCGGTTACGACTCAAGTGATCCGCAATGGCAGGCGGATGTCGGCAAGACTGGTGTCGCCATCGATAGCGTCGAGGACATGGCCGAACTGCTAGACGGCATTGCTCTGGACCAGGTGTCGGTGTCACTTACCATGAACGGCGCAGTGCTGCCGGTGTTGGCAGCGTTCATCGTTGCCGCAGAAGAATCCGGCGTCGCTGCGACTCAACTCAGCGGCACGATCCAGAACGATATTCTCAAAGAGTTCACGGTACGCAACACCTACATTTTTTCGCCACAACCCTCAATGCGCATTACCACGGATGTGATCGGCTACTTGAACGAACACGTTCCGCGGTTCAACCCGATTTCGGTGTCCGGCTATCACTTTCAGGAGGCCGGTGCGGATGCGGTGCTGGAGCTGGCATTGACCTTGGTCAACGCCAGAACCTATGCCGAGGAGGTGCAAAAAAGCGGGCTGGACCTGCAAAGTTTCTGTGAACGAATCAGTTTCTTTTTCGGCATCGGCAGCGACTTTTTCACCGAAATCGCCAAGTGTCGCGCGGCCCGTCTGCTCTGGTCCGAAATCACCCAGGCCCTGAACGTGCAGAGTGAAAAAGGCCGGGCACTGCGCATGCACTGCCAGACCTCAGGCTGGTCACTCTGTGCTCAGGATCCGCTCAACAATGTCACGCGCACCACCGTCCAGGCCATGGCCGCGGTATTTGGCGGTACGCAGTCTCTACACACCAATGCCTGGGACGAAGCCTTGACCTTGCCCAGTGAGGCGTCGTCTAGGTTGGCCAGCAATACCCAGCATATCCTGCAGCAGGAAACCGGACTTTGTGATGTGGTTGATCCTTGGGCGGGGTCCTACATGATGGAATCCCTGACGGCGCAAATGGCTATGGAGGTTCGCCAACGGATGGCGGAAATTGATGCTCAGGGCGGGGTGTTCCAGTCGATAGCGTCCGGTTGGATCAGTCAGGCCATCCACCTTCAGGCCCTGGCCACCCAGGTCCGACTCGATAGCGGAATTCAACGGCGTGTTGCTGCAAGTGAGCAAGCGCACGCGGCGCCAGAGTCAGCGTCAGCGTCAGCCGTGGACAGCCAGGCACTGCGCGCCCGACAGTGCCGACGCCTTAGTCGCTTACGCCTGAGGCGCGACACCGCTCGGGTTGAAACCCTTCTGGATTCGATCACTGAGTGCGCACGCTCCGGTCAGGGCAACCTTCTGCAGGTGACCATGGCTGCCATCCGGGCACGGGCGACCCTCGGCGAATGCACCCAGGCCCTGGAAAAGGTATGGCCACGTTTCCGGCAGGGCCTGAGCTTTCACGCAGATTTTTACGGCCCCTCTGTGAGTGAGCACCCGGGTTGGGCGCAGGTAGGTGCACGCCTCTCGACCTTTGTCGCGCACCAGGCTCGGCCGCCGAGGATTCTGCTGACCAAACTAGGCCAGGACGGGCATGACCGAGGTATTCGGCTAATTGCTGCGGCACTGGCCGATGCCGGCTTCGAAGTGCGCCTTCTGCCCTTGTTTCAAACACCGATTCAGTTACTGGAATCCTTGGATGAAGAAAACCAAGTGGACCTGATCGGGATTTCAAGCCTGGCGGGGGGGCACCAGGAACTACTCACTGAACTGTTGAGCCTGTTGAAAAAACGTGAGCTCGACATATCGGTGGTCGTGGGAGGAATCATTCCAGAAGCCGATGCGCGTCAGTTGCTGGACTTGGGGGTCAAGGCCTGTTTCGGTGCAGGACAGGAAATGATTGAAATTATTCAACAGATGGTCGATTTGCTCGTTCCCCCTCATTCGCAGCTCGGCACATCAAATCAACCCCACTCTGAGGAACCGTTAACTTGCCCTACTCCGTCAGTAACGCCACGTGACTGCGATTGGTGATTAACTCACTCATCGTAAACGATGACTGGGAACCGCCAATTCAAAAATGCGCCACTATGGGGAACACAACGAGAATTGTTGTGAATTAATGATTGCGAAACTTCATTTGCCGACGACGCTAAATAGATCGTGGATATAAATTTACTACCCGAAGTAGACGCTGCGGCGCCGACCGGAATGAATATATTTGTCACTGACATTACCACCACAATAAATCATGAATATTATCACCGCCGCACGCTTTTATAATGCAGAAACAAACAATTTTTTATCGCCAATTCATTGACTAGCTAACATCGAGATAATGCGACGACCCGATAGTTCATAACGCATTAGTAATTAAGCTACGTTGTTGATTTTTTCTCAACCGAAAGCGGCCAAAAACTCCGTTGCCTGTATTGGTCAAGCTAATTATTTTGGACAACAGATCACTGTCCGGTTTAACTCCTAACAATAAGAGGAAGATGAAAATGCGTATCGCCGTCCTTAACGATATTCACAATGCCTACGAAAATACCGCAGGCATCCGCCGACTGCGTGAACACGCACAGGTCAAAATCTTCACCGGCCCCCTTAGTGGGCCCGGCGATTTGAAAGGCTACGATGCGGTCATCGCCAATCGTGAGCGCACTTTGTTTACTGCCGAGTTTATGGAACAGACACCGGAACTTCGCATCATCGCTCAAACGGGTAATCACGCTTACCACATCGATCTTGAGGCCGCGCAGCGGCTAGGTATCGTGATTGCCAAGGCCACTGGAGGATTCTGTACCAGCGCAGGCGAGTTCACGTTCGGATTGATGATGGCCTTGATGAGAGAAATCCCATGGGTCGACAGCGCCGTCAAACGTGGTGAATGGCCAACGCCTATGACTCGGGTCCTGCGCGGCAAAACGCTGGGCATTGTGGGTATGGGTAACATCGGTCGTTACGTATCACAGGTTGCCCAAGTATTCGGCATGAATGTCGTAGCGTGGGGGCCGAGGCTGACGGCGGAAGACGCTGCGGCGGTTGGAGCCCAAGCATTGGAGCTGGATGACCTGATGAGACAGTCTGATATCGTTTCGGTACATGCCACGTTGGCCCCGGAATCGCGCGGGTTGATTGACGCGCGCCGCCTGGCCCTGATGAAACCATCCGCCTACATCATCAACACTGCGCGCGGTCCGATTATCGATGAAGCCGCACTTGTGCGAACGCTCGCAGAAGGTCGGATCGCTGGCGCTGCACTGGATGTGTTCGATCAGGAGCCCTTGCCAGCGGGGCACGCCTTGACTGGTCTTTCGAACGTCATTCTCACGTCCCATCTCGGCTGGCCAACCGATGAGATGTATGCACAGTTCGCTGATGCCGCAGCTGATGCACTACTGGGTTGGAAGAAGGGTATTGATGTCCCACGCTTCCTGCCTCATCACTGATCACTTCGCAATTCCCCCCAGGGCCGATTGGCCCTGGTCTACAACAAGAATAAAAAAGAGGTGGCTTCGATGCTGACCCTATTGATTTTATTAGCGATCCTGGCGTCCATCGGTGTCGGCTACTGGCTCAACGTGAACACTGGGCTATTGGCGATTGTTTTCGCCTATTTCCTTAGCGTTACTACCCCCGGTACGACCCTGAACGAACTGATCTCACTTTGGCCTACCAAACTGTTTTTAATCATTTTTGGAGTCACGTTCTTCTTCGGCTTTGCCATCGCTAACGGCACACTTGAGCAAATTGCAAATCGTGTGGTCTATGCAACACGCAATCGCTCTGCGGCTATTCCTTTTGCCTTATATGGATTGGTGATGCTGATTTCTGGCGTAGGGCCGGGACACTATGCTGTATTTGTTTTTCTCTCCCCGCTGGTTATGGCAGTTGCGAGCAAGACTGGTATGAGTCGACTACTAGGCGCTGTGATCGTCGTATGCGGAGGAATGGCCACCACATTCAACAGCATTAGTCTTGGAGGTCGAGTGACTCAGGGGATATTCGAACAAATGGGCTTCGACACCGCTACTGCCGAACTCTTCACCCACCAACTGCTACTGGACTCACTAATTGTACAGACCGTTCTTTTTGTTGCAGCCTACGTTTTGTTGCAAGGCTATAAGACCCGATGCCTGGTGGCGGATGCACCACCCCCGTTAGACGAAGTACAACGTAAAACGGTAGTTTTGGTACTCGTCATACTGGGGTTGGTCATCGTACCGAGCCTTCTGGCAGCGATTATTCCAGGGCAGGGTCTACTCGCAACTGTCAGAACCGCTGTAGATCCAACGTTTATCTCATTGCTAGGCGTAGTCCTGGCGCTGATTTTCAAAATCGGAGATGAACGCACTGCCTTGGCTAAGGTGCCGTGGTCGATCATCATATTGCTGTGTGGCATGGGGATGCTCATCTCCGTCGCGACGCGAGCCGGCACCATCGATGCTTTATCTCAATGGCTGGGATTACACGTCGGATTCAACTCTGTGGTTTACGCCACGGGTATCTGCGCGGGGATCATGAGCTTCTTCTCAAGTACGCTCGGCGTAGTCATGCCAACGTTATATCCAATCGTCCCAGGCTTGGCCGCAAAGACTGGTGTTAGTCCAACGGTGCTGTTTTCTGTGATTACTTCGTGCGCAATCATGACCGGTTTTTCACCATTCTCCTCAGCGGGTGCGATGGCGCTGGCAGGTGTTCAAGAAGAAGCCGAACGCAGTCGACTTTTCTACCAACTCTTCATGGTTCCGCTGTTGGGTGTAGCGGTTGTATTCACATTGGCATTCTTGAGCGTGCTGGGCTGAGTGATCGCAGGCAGAGTGATTGCTCAGGTGCCGGTTCGCTTGTGCGAAAATGCATAGATCGTGTGCGTAGCTGGGGAATTTTAAGCATAGAGAGGTTTCAGCAGAATGTTCACAAGCCAACCCAATGAGGCTGGCGATGTTGGTTAACAACGTGACTTCTGGAGAAACATCATGAAATTTACAAACACCATTGGCGCCGTCGTAATTGCAACGATCAGCATTTTTGCTCATGCAGATCAAGACAGCGTGCAACCCCCAGCTACCCCTTATAGCTACACGATGAATCTCGACGTTGCCGAGGTGATTGCAATGGATGAACCTGATCCAGCAGAGTGCCAAGTGGTCGAGGCGTACATGACCTACAGTACGACCGAAGGTAGCCTGCAACGCATCAGTTATCGGAAATTTGCTCAATCGTGCAACTCTCAGAACTGATGGTTTATGTGCCCCGTCCATCGGCAGTCTGGCTGTGGCAACATCGAGTTGCCACGTGCCAGGCAGGCACCATAACTCGGCAAAGGACTTATGTGATGTTTGATTGGGAAGATCTGCGCTACTTTTCGGTGTTTGCTCAGGAACAGTCGTTATCCGCGGCCGCGCGCAAGTTGAAAGTCGATCACGCTACTGTCGCAAGGCGAATCAGTGCACTGGAAGCATCGCTGAATCTGAAGTTGGTAGACCGTCGCCCTAGAGCTTACGTCCTGACTGCGGACGGAGAGCGTATTGCCAACCTAGGTAAGCGCATGGAAGTCGAATCCTTTGCAGTGGAGCGAAGTGCTTTAGCAGGCCAGTCCGGGGTTGTCGGAGAGGTCAAAGTCAGCGCGCCACCTGCGCTAGCCTGTTCACTGATTGCTCCACACCTAGGAAAGCTTCGCCAACAACATCCGCACCTCTCTCTGCAATTGCTTGGGAACCTGGGCAGCGCGTCCCTCAATCGCCGGGAGGCAGACATTGCCATTCGCTTGAGCCGCCCTACAGAGCCCGATTTTGTCGCGCGAAAAATCACATCAATTCTATTTGCTTTGTACGGTTCCGCCGAATACCTGGATCGAACACCTGTTGATCAACTGACATTCATTGCCTATGACGAGAGCATGGAACAAACCCCTCAGCAGCTATGGTTGCTTGAACAGGCTGGTGATCGCCCTATTCTTCTACGCAGTAACGATCTAAACATTCAGGCAATGGCAGCGAAAGCGGGTGTTGGACTCGCAGTGCTACCGTACTTTCTCGGTGAACAATATTCACTGAAGCCTGCTGGCATTTCTGGACCGGCATTAGAACGTGAAGTGTGGCTGGTGACTCATAGTGACATTCGTCATACCGCATCAGTACAGGCCGTCATGACGTTTTTGGCTCAGTGCCTCGCCCGGTAACCTGACGCCGGGGAATATTTTCAGTCGACGGTAAGCGGAACAGCGTCGGTCGACATAGCCCCCTTCAGGCGGCCAGCTGGAGGCGAAACGGAACAACAACACTCTTGCAGAACTTGTCTATTGGAATGCTGGTTGGGGCCCGACACTTCCCTATCAACTCCGCGGCAACTGTGGTACTGCGCTCATCTCTCGCGGAACGGCGTACCGCGAGGTCCCAAGTGGTTCCGTCCAGCCATCGCGCAGCTTTTATCTTTGGTGCGTTCGCACACTAAAGAGAGACAGCAGCTATGGTCCGTTCGACGAAGAGCTTACATCAGGGGCACTGTTCGTTTAGGCGAATTGTCGGCCGGACCATTCCTCAAGGGACATCTACCGGAGTCTCTGACTGCGGTAGCACTCACTCAATTGCAGACTCGCTCCACCGAAGGTGAAACAGTCTGCATGGTATTGAAAGTTGGCGCCGTTATTTGCGCACACCCCGCGAACCTGGACGGGCTTTCAACGCCGCGCGAATGGCGTCGAAGCGATGGCGAAAATCGTGTCTATACTTTTTATCCAGGCCTGCTATCGCATCCCGCGCAAATTTGTTAGCACGTTTGAACAGTTCGACCCGGCCATTGGAATCGACGGTGAATACCAGTAAGCGGTGGGAGAAGTTGCCAGTGCCTCCTGCGCGTCCCGCAAGGTAACGCTGCATTTTGAGTACCCCGATCAATTTCACCTCCTCGGATTTGAGCAGGCTCAGCAGGCATGATCGATCCACGTTGATGCGATGGCCACCGACTTCCCAGCGGTGTTCCCCTCGCCCTCCAGTCGCGCCCCAAGCTTCGGTCCTGAAGCAAACCCCAGTACTGTTCGACCAACAGCGCCCTCCCACATCGTCAGCCACCAACCCCAATTGGTCACGCACCCAGGCACTGGGTGCCGGACGACGCTGCGCGCTGATAAACGCGTAGGGGTCATGCTGATCAAGGTTCGAGTCGGTACGTGCCACGCCATCTATCCAGGTACGGATCCCATGACCGCTCCCCCCGAAATGACTTTCGACGGACTCCGGATCTTCAGGTAGAGAGCAGAAGAACCTGCCCTCGGTCAGTAGCGTCATCACCACCGCAGAAAGGTCGTCGACCGTAACAAGCACGCTGGAAAGCGAAACCGTGCAATCCGTGGAAATTGACCAACGCCCACTAACCGGTAACGATTCGCTTGTTAATTGGGCTTCAGAAATGCCCAGCATCGGCTTCAGTAGCGCATGATCGTCGCGTTCACTGGCGGTATTATCCGTCTCCGGCATCGGTATGGCATCGCTGTCGGGAAGATCGACGGGGAACAGATCCGTGAGTTCAGCCAGCCACTGACCGTTTGCGCACGATAGACGATAGTGCTCAAGAAAATCGGCCCAGGCATCATCGCTCCATTCATCTCTGGTTACCTCGCGCGTCTGCAAGAACTCGCCCGCGCATAACATGAGTGCATGCCACCCCAGGTAACCGCCATAACGATCTACTTCCGGCATCGAACCCGACGACCAATCATTCTCGTAGGAACGCCGCGCTCGGTGATCGTCATACATGGAGTGGGCGTTGGCATCCCAACCGTGCACCCAATGCGTCATGCGGCTTTCAATTTCCCATTCTGCGCAGCTGAATACGCGACACAGTCGCTCGACATGGTACTTGGTGAAGTCGTAATCGAGGTGGAATGCCTCTGGGCCTGGTTGCGCCGTGTCCGGCTTAGGCTGATAGCGACGTTTCTGGAATTCGCGCGCCATGACCTGAGGGAAAGGCGATCGATTCGTGTTGTCTAGACGTTGCAGCAGCTTGTCTCGTTCAGACGGATCCAGTACGGCGGCCAAGGCGCGCAATGTATCAATGGCAAAGGCACGCATGACGACATGGGGAAAGTTATCGGCAAAGGCCACCTGTTCGAAAAACTGAAGGTGCACGACGAGTTGTTGTGGATGATCCAGGGCAATCCGTGCCAAGGCAATCAACAGCCATAGTTGGGAATGCATTGGGTAGGCCGGCAGCTTGGCATCACCAAAAGGGCCGATGCCAGAATCGGTGAAGCGCTGAATTAAATGGGCGATGACATCAAATCGCTTAACCGCCGCCAAGCGCGATACTGCGTGTACTGCACGCCAGCGCATGGGCGCATGCGAGTGCCCCAAACGGGCCCAAATCAATCCAGCCGTGACCCCTTCTGGGTTCAATACCAACGCCAGCTCAGGGGTCCACGGGCCATCACCGATCTCGCCTGGCAGAGTGACTGCTGCCAGCTTCAGCAAACGTGTGAGTCCTTCTGCCAGAGCAGCATCCCGAACACCAGGGGCCAATTTTTCCGCCAATCCCAGCCAGGCATCTCCCGACACTTCAGCGACGGACGACCCCAGTCCCTCCAGCACGGCATCGACAAGCCCTGCGCGATCACTGTGGAAATATTTCAATAACCCGTCCCAGTCTGCTGAACGCCAGCTCTCCGATTGTAGCAACTCCTCAGCGTGCAGACGCGCCAACCTCAGTCCGAGTTCTGGCAGGGCTAGGTCCATGGCCGGCGAACGAGCGCCCCAGATGGGTAAAAATTTGTCTAAAGCCCAGATCTTGTCGCTCAGACTGGCGACACCGCTGGTCACCACGGCCTGTACGAAGGCCAAGCGCCGGGCCGGGGGTTCCTGGCCTGCCAGATGCGCAAGGTCGCGTAACGTCCCCAACGGCCAGCGGTGCCCGTTGACAGGTTCCTGCTCGAGTATCATGCGATCGATAGCAACTGGGTCGGCCAGATCGATCGCCACGCTTGCCGACGGGTTTGGCCGTGGCTCACGTGGTGAGGTCGTGGGCTCCAAGCGCAAGCGCTTTAGGAGTGCCGCAAGACGCACCCGAGAGGGCGAGGTGTTGGGCAAATATTCGGCGGCCAGCCGATTCCATGCCTCGAGGTGAGATCGCGGTGGCGACAATTGGTCATTGCGATCGAGTTCAATCAACAATTGTTCAAAGAACCATTCGTGGTGCTGAGCGGGCAACGAAGTCAGTGCAAGTTCAGCAAACTGCCCAAGAGACCAAGTCCAACTTTCTATCGGCGCCGCCAGACCAATCAGGCTCGTCGCGATGTCGCCACTGACTTTGCCGTGGCGCAGTAGCTGGGTCAGACTCGGGCCCAGCGACAGACCCAGCGCAGCGTTGTCCCGGTCATTGAGTCGGGCGATCACCGCCAGCGTGCTCAGGCCAGCGATGGGTACCATGGCTTTGGCGTATTCGGACCAAGGGAACTTGGCATCATCGTTCTGATTGAGCTCAAAGATGCGTGCAAGCGTATGCCCCGCCTCTGCTGTTAACTCTTGCCCCTGGTAATGCCCGGTGAGCTCCAGCAGGAAATTGGTGCGATCAAAATCTTCTGAGCCAACGGCTTCGGCCAAGTCAAGGGGCCGTCGGAAGTATACGGCCGCCTCTTCCGGTGCAATTCGCCAGACCGCTCGGGCTAACGAACCATAAGCGCTAATCCGCGCACCTATCTCTGTCTCCAGTAGAATTCGGCGTTCCACCTCTTTTGCCAAGTCGAGCGCAGAGTCATGACAGGTCGCCTCGCGCGAGAAGCGCTCGATGACCCCCGTCAGTTGCGGTATGTAGAAGCCCGGCGCATCAGTGAGCCAGGTAACCATGTGTGAGGCCACCTCGGCGTCGATCACCCCAACGGCGTCGGCCACCTGAAACAGCGCCTTAAAGCCGACTCTGGCGCGATAGGCCTTACCATCAGTGAAGGGATACTCCGAGGACTTTTCAACGTCTTGCGCCAATTGCGCCAGAGCCTGACAGAGTAACCGCCGCGCGGACGGTGCATCGGCAGCCTTCACCAAGTCAGCGATCACCTGGGCATAGGGCAATAACGGTTCAATTCGATGTTGCAGCGTGTTGCGATATTCTGTGCGGCGCCGATAGTCGAGCTTGTTTTTGCGTCGACGTCTGCCGTCGTTGGCTGCTTCCTCCAGACGTTGGCGCAGCGCTCGCTCGAAGGTGGCCGCTCCCCGTGTATGTAGACTGCGGGGTACCAAGAGCAACAGCTCATTCGGGACGAGTTGCATCAGTGTGACTGGCTTTGCGTGCACGGCGGCTGTCAACCCGGCCTGGACAACTAACAACTCAGGCTGTTCATCACCGCCCCATCGACCGAAACTATATAAATGAGGGCGTGCCGAATTCGTGCTGGCCAGAATTGCTTTCGCCTCCCCGGGACATGCCAACGCAATCGCCTGAGCGGCGCCGGACAAACAGAGTGAGAGCGGGACTGACGGTTGCTGCTCACAGGCAGCCGCTAGGCGTCGAATGAATTGGCGGTCTTGCGCCGAGTCGCGCTGAGAGTACTGCAAAGCGGCAGCCCACAGAGCAGGCGACGCCAGTCGGCAGCGTTGCAGGCGCCGCCGAAGGCGCTCACTAGGTGGATGATTAGTGTGCAGATGACGTTCGAACAGGTCGAATAAAGTACAAAATGCACCGAATGCGGTCTCGGGCTTTTGCCGAGCAAAGAAATTAGCCACGCGAACATCATTGCCCGCCAGAGCTTCGACATAGGCAAAACCGATTTCGTCCAAGCGGGTCGAAGCCTTACCCGGCTCAAACACTTCATTTTCACCCCCATCCCGGGCTAGATCGTGCCATTCGATTGCGCGGCGCGCATGACGACGTGCCTAATTAAAATCGCCACCAAACGCATAAGCCAGGGCTATAGCCGCATGCCGTCCGCCCGGCCAACCGACTTGAGTCGAGAACAATCGACGTAGCGCCTCGGCATCATCGGCGATGGCAGTGAGGTCGGGATATTCATAAAGGAACCGGTCGGCTCGCTCGTGGCCTGCAGCGACAACCGACGCTTCGAGCAACAGTTTGATCAGGTCTTCACGGCGCTTCTGCACTACACATAGCGCGATGGCGGCGCTGATCCGCGCCAGGCGAATGTCGCGGATGCTGACTTGAGTGGCCGCCAAGGGCACGCGCTCATCAAAGGCCAGCGCGATCAACGAGTCCGCCTCACCCAAGTTGGTGAGCAAGGCAGGTAGTGCGCGAGCCGCATAGTTCGAGGCAACCTGCCTGGCGAAGAGTGCCGTGACAATTGTGCTACGGGCAGTCATGTCGACGGAGTGGGTGCGAGAATCACATCCTCGGTGGGCTCATCGCGGAACATCAAACCGTGGCGGGTGCGCTCAAGCAGTGGGGCCAAATCGGCCGCAAAGCTTTCCGCCTGCGCGGAAGGCATGCCGCAGGCACAAGCCAACTCCTCGATGGGCACCGGCGGTGGCAGTAATGCCAGACCGGACAAAAGCAAGTTGATCTCATTGTCCAGTGCGCCCTTGGAACGCGCCTGTGCCCGGGCGGCCTCAATTCGCTGACGCAACATCTGATCAAGACGCTCGCCAGGTGTAGCGGTTCGCTCCTCCAGACTGACAGGCAGGTCGAACGGGCGCCCTCCGCTTAGAAGTGTGTCCAAGCACCTCGCATTGCCACCGGAGCGTCCTACTAGTGCCGCAATTTCTACCTCGGAGGCACCCGCCACACGGGCCAAGATCAATCGCCGAGACTCGTCAGTGGAAAGAGAGGGAACCGCCAACGTGCGATGTTCAGTCGCCCCCACAGCCATCTCGAGGCGCTCACTGCGACAGGAGGAGACTATGTTCACTCCCGCAATAGGTTCGACCGCCAGGCTACGCAGTAAGGCATGTGCAAACGAGTGGGAATAGGTTTCCTTGGCAGCCATCGCGGAGTGATCGATAGCATCAAGCAAAATCACCACGTTGGCATCGTGCGAGACCTGGCGTAGTGTCGTGACCGCTTGTACCAAGCGCTGTCGAAAGGCGCGCAGCAGGCTTACGGGTTCGACAGTGGGTAAAAGGATGTCGCACAGGCCGTGACCGGCCAACAAGTTGGCTAAGTGAATCAGCGTTTTCTCCGATCGATGCCGACCATCCGCAGGGTCTCGCCAGCGACCGGCACCAAAACCGTCGAACACCACCACATGGTCGCGCTCACCCAGGGCGTCGGCGAGACTTTGCATGAGCACAGTTTTGCCCATGCCTCCGGAGCCGTGGATCACCAGAGGCAGTCCGGGTTCTCGGATCAGGGTCAAGGCGTCCTGGAGAATGGGGCGCGCGATAACCGTGACCACCGGAGGAAAGGCGTCCTCTGTCGGGTAGAGCTGTTCTTCATGGGCGATACCGAGTTCTGCCAGTACGGCGACGCGATTAATCCGTTTGTCGCCGTCCCAGTCCGATGCCTTGCTGCGTACAAGACTGCGCAGTTTCAGCAGGCGGGTTTCGGCTTGTGGATCATTGGTCGCACTCCACGATGCCAAGATTTGGCCTGCAGCGCGCTCAGCCTCACGTAGAGAGCCACGAGCACCCGACAGCGAGAGGCGTTTGAGCAGGCGTCGGCGGTCGTGCGGGTAGTCATTAAGTGCATCGGCCACTTGCGTTTGTTGCCGACCAACGTCACCGGTTCTTTTCTCACCTAAGATGATCGCGTGCAGTGCTTCGATCAGGTGGGGATGAATCGGTCGGTTAGTCACAAAATCGTAATGAACGACCTGCTCAACATGCGCTTGGCCATGGCGTGTTTGTAATTCAACATCGGTCTGTGCAAATTTCGTGAGTGTCTTTGCTAGCACTGCTGCCCGAACAGCAACCTCGGCACTGGCAATTGAATATTTGAATTGAATGATGTCCACTCGAGAGGCATACGCCACCTCCGCATGACCGTAGTAGCGGACCAGATCGGCAATTTCGACCGCGCCACTATCCAGGCCGGCTTCATCGACCTCCTCAAAGCCTTCTAGGGTAATTGACGCTAGATCGGTTCGTGGCAACAGTAACTCTAATGCCATACGTGCCGCCCAGGCCTCGTGGAAAGCATGCCCGGCTTTCGAGGCGCGCACCTTGTCTATGCCCTTGCCCGCGCCGAGAAAGGCGTCCTTGTTCTCGCCGGTCATTTTCTTTGAACTCATTCCTTTGCCCATTTCTGATGAACAGTGCCGAACAGGCAACCATGCGTGAAGTTAACACCGGCTGTCAGCCGAGCGGCTGGATTTTGCCGATTATCGACCGCTAGAGCGATCGACACAGCCCGTTGTTGCCTGTTTCATCGCGCGCCAGTCTGGCCGCTTTTGATTTTGCACAATCACCGCATGTGGAAACGGTCAGACACTGTGCCCATTGTCCCCATGGATGTGATCATTATCGGAGGCGCTCACCAAAAGTTGAAGCCAGTCCTTCGGGAGCAAATATTGCCCGTTAACGCGTTGGCTTTGACGTGTTTCTGGTCGCTACCGATAGTACTCACGGCATTAACCGTGCAATCGCTCAACCAACGAACGTCGCTACAAGACGATGAGGCCCAAGAGCGTTTTTACACACTCTTGATCGAAAGCGGCCTTACGCCAAGAGGGATCGGAAAGCCTGCACCGACGGACACTCTGTAGCCTCTATCGGGAGGTGTGTACCTGACTTTGCTCTTGGCACTGCATCGGCCTTGGATCCCTCCATCACATTTAAGAAGTCTTCAACGCTGCAGGTTTTTGGGGCCGAGGCTTACGCTTGGTTGTGGGAGCCTGACGTCCTTGCGTCAGTTGCTGCTCCAGCGTGTCAGCACGGGCCTGCTGCGCTGCGGCACGTTGCTGGGTTTGGCTGAGCTCGGTTTGGATCAACTCCAGTCGCCGTTGCAACTGCTCGACGTGTCGCCCGGCCTCTTTGAGCTGGGTCGACATCGCCTTGCCCTCTTCCCGCGCGCGGTCGACCTCGCGGTGGGCGCGATCTTCGACGCCACGCACGTAGCTCTCCTGCGCGACGCGCTCCTGCTCGGCCTTAAGCCGCAGCGCCTGCAGTTCCAGCTGTACTGTCTGACTTTGCTGCTGAGCTTCACGGCGCTCGTCCAACAAGCCTTCACGCTGCTGTTGCAGGTCCTCGACCTGCGTCTGGCGCTGAGACAGCAACAACTCCAAATCTGCCAAGCGCAATTCAGCTGCCTGACGCCCAGCCAAGGCCTCCGCCGCCTGCTGGCGAAATAGTGCCGCGTTCTGACGTGCCTGATCCTCGACCGCGGCCACCCGCTCGCGTTCTTCAATCAGCACCTGACGTTGCTCCGTGAGTGCCTGTTCGGCGACGCCTTGCGCCAGGTGAATGGCCTGCTGCCACACCGCGACAAAGGCCTGCGACACGTCCCCGGGCAATGACGGTAGACGGGTCTCACCCTTCAGCCGCTCGGCCAGGCGCGCCCACCATTGATCGAGCAAGCCGCCGACCCGCGCCGGGCTGCCGCGACCGAGTTCCAGGCGCACCCGCTCCACGGTCGGCCGTTCACCGCGGGCCAGGACTGCATCAGCGGCGGTAAATACGTCGTTTTCCGGCACTCCTACTGCCATATCCCACCTCCGGGTATATTAGGTCTGATAATGGAATGTTATCCGCCGTTATTTTCCGCAGACGGAAATTTCAGTCCGATGAGCGTACTCAATGCTACCGATCAGTGGCCCCTGGTCGACGAAACCCCGCTGGCCCCGCATTTTCTGGCAATTAATGCCCAGGAAGCGGCGGCAGCGTTTATCGCCGCCGGCACCGCAGCGAATACCGTGCGCAGCTACCGCAGCGCCCTCGCTTACTGGTCGGCCTGGTTGCAGTTGCGTTACGGCCAGGCGCTGGGCGCTGCGCCACTCCCCGCCACCGTGGCCGTGCAGTTCGTCCTCGATCACCTGGCGCGGCCGTTGGCCGACGGCACCTGGGTCCACCTGTTGCCGCCGGCGATTGACGCCGCCCTGGTCAAGGCGCGGATCAAAAGCAAGCCGGGGCCATTGGCGTTCAACACGGTCAGTCACCGGCTGGCGGTGATGGGTAAATGGCATCGGATCAATAGCTAGGACAGTCCATGTGAGGCGCCGGCGATGAAGACTCTGCTGCGCGAAGCGCGCAAGGCGCAGTCGCGTCAGGGGGTGGCGGTGCGCAAGAAGACCGCTATCGTGCTTGAGCCATTACAGGCGCTGTTGGCCACTTGTACGGACGGAGTACGCGGGGTGCGTGATCGGGCCCTACTGCTGCTGGCATGGAGTGGCGGCGGCCGGCGGCGCTCGGAAGTGGTGGGCCTTCAGATCAGCGATGTGCGCCAACTGGATGCCGGCACTTGGCTGTATGCCTTGGGCACGACCAAGACTGACACCGGCGGCATTCGCCGCGAAAAGCCGCTGCGCGGACCAGCGGCAGAGGCGCTCGCCGCATGGCTAGATGCGGCGCCCGTTGACAAAGGGCCGCTGTTCCGCCAGCTGCATAAGGGCGGCAAGGTCGGTACCAGCGCGTTGTCAGCGGACCAAGTGGCGCGCATCGTCCAACGCCGGGCTAAGCTTGCGGGATTGGACGGTGATTGGGCGGCGCACAGCTTGCGTTCAGGCTTCGTCACCGAGGCCGGCCGTCAGGGCGTGTCACTAGGCGAGGTCATGGCGATGACCGAGCATCGCAGTGTGGGCACGGTGATGGGCTATTTCCAGGCCGGTTCGCTGCTCAGTAGCAGGGCAACCGAGCTACTCACAGAGCCAGCCTCGGCCACTGATGCGAAACAAGATCCGCTAATGCCTGCCGAGCGCATTCTGTAGCGCTCCAGTTGCATATCGCTGCTTATCAAGAGATATGAACGCTAACGTAAAACCTTCGCCGCCACGATTGCTAGCCGTTTTGTCTTTTCAAAAAATCGCTTCAATGATTCGAAGTCACTGCATTCAGCCCTAACTCATTAGCAATGCACGGGTTAAGGTATTTTCCTCCAAAATCGGACAGCCTCATCCGCTTGTGAAAATTGTACACTTCGAATCGATTAACGAGCGCCTAATGTACTGCGTATATTCCGGGCAAACTAATTAGGCGCACTATCTAACAGGTAGGCGAAATGCTTCTTAATAGGATCATTCCACGCAACTCCGCGTGTTTGTAGCCAATCCAAGTATGTGGGCACCCTCCTCGCATCGCTATGCATTGCTTCCCACTGCCAGCGAAGGTCATCAGATTTATAGCCTAACAACATACACCATACGTCCAAGCACCTTGGTAGCTTCAGCACCAGCCCAAGCATAGCGAACATTGCCATGCGAATTTCGACAGTGTGCTCACCTATGTCCTTACATACAAAAGCTTCACATCCTGCGTCGGGGAAAAGTGGAGAGCGCAGCGAGGACCATGATTTGATGCCTAATAGCTGTGCAATATACGATGGTGGATCGAATGGATAACTTCGCTTCTTTCCAATAATGGCGAGAACGTCCCCCATCATCAACTCCATCTCAGTAGAGCTTGCAACAATTTCCACATTGTCAATATGGAAAGAATTATTCTTTAAGGATGCTTGATACCAGCGCTGAAAATATAACGCCATATAGAATAGCGCCTTAGATAGTCTACCCCCCCATAATCTTTGGCGTACAGGCGGCCAAGGCGCTGCCCGCTGCGGAATAAAATCTAACGATGCATAATTTTTGATTGCGGAAAACAGAGCTTGAGAAGCCGAGGTGCTTGTTGCTTCAATCAACAATCGTTCATGCACCGGACAAATAGTAAACCACCAATAAGACCATAGCGTTCGCGATGACGGCCGTCGGCCACTTCGAAAGTCGTCAATAAGGCAATACTCACAGAAGTGACAGCGACCAATACTTGGAACTTTAAGCCAACTGCTAACCAAAGGGAAATTTCGCATAAGGTCTTGACTTGAAATGCCTAACGCTTTAGATACACTATCAACATTCGCACGCAATACCATGGCATCAATATCCTCGATATCATTTCGTTTGATACAATCCATGGCGCGCAAAAAAGGCATGGAGTTACTTGCATACGAGCCTCGATTCAACCAAGATGACAACGACTCTTGATGTATGGGCTTCAGCAAACCACCAAAGTATGCATTACTCCTCATCGTCAAAGCGCTCCAAATAGGGAGGCATGGCGGCCGCTTTGTTCAAGCACTCGAGATCAATCGCTTCCTTACCGTCGATTATCGCCCAAATCGCACCCCAGGTTATCCGCCTGACGATTTGACCAGTAACACCTTCGGAGGCAATCAATAAAAACTTTACTTTCTCTCGCCGCCATAGTTCAGAGGGCCTCCTCAGCGGTAACGCACTCTCATATCCAGCAAGAAAAGACCTGAAAGTCTCATTTTCTTTCCATCGCGGTAGATCATACAGCTGGAAGCGTCGTATCAACTGAGCATCACTGTTGATAGCGTGAACCGCATCGTCGGTGCCAAAACCTATAATCGATAGTGACATCGGCGGACTACTTAAGGCCCGCAGAAAAGCGAGGTTTCTACGCTGATCCATCCGACTGGCATAGAGTAAATTGTGCAGTTCATCAATCAGAATAAACCGCATATTTCGAAGACGAGCTAACCTGCACAACGCTTCAGGAATAACTCCATTGCGGATTTTACCAATCGGCACGCCGAAGGCATTGCTGATAGTATCTTCAAGTGAAATCAATGTAGGATTCGAGGCGACGCTAAAAGTGATGAAGCTGGGATGTTCTTTATTTCGCTTTCTGAGAGTCTCTAAATCCGATTGAATTTTCTCACAAAGACTGGTTTTACCCATTCCAGCCTGGCCGGATATCAAGAGACATTCGGCCTGCGTTTTATACGGCATTTCATACAATGCTCGGGCCACACCCCGGACTGAACTTACTACAGGATAATTAATCCAACAATCCTCATGAATACACCGGATTCGGGCTTTGTCACCGAGTACTACCAAATTTCGACGTTGTGGTGAAATATGTTCAAAACTCTCTGCGACTTTCATAACCATCACCTCGTCGCCATTAGAGACTAGTCTTCGAAATCATAAGCCTGAGGCTTCCGGCTGTAGTCTGTTGACACTGGTGTATCCGAAGGCGGGATTCTTTCATTAAGCGGGTGGCCCGGATCAGTGCTACGACTTTTTTTTCGCTCCCTGTTTTTTCGTTCCTGCTTGCCTTTGGCTAGGCTCACAAGAGCATCGTTTTTTCTGATTAAATCAAACACATCTGCTGCGGGCACGCGACGCTCACTTTCATTCTTTAATTTTTTTCTAAAATGCTTAAACTCTGAGAGAGTTGTATTTGGCAATCTGAGGTCTGCGTAACCCAATTCGATGTATGCTCGCTCGCCAGCGGGCTGGATCCAAATCTTGCTTAATGAGTCCGGATCGTAACGCACCAAACACTTTGTTCCAATATCAAATGCTCTCAAAGTTGATGAGTAGTAATCGATGTTATGAAGCCTAATGCCAGCTCTGCCTATGACCCTTTTCGTGACTGGCATAAAATCTATCAATAGACGTAATTGATCATCGATAATACTCGGATATGAAACTCCGCCTGCCTTTTCTTCAAAATAACTCTCCCACTTGTATAGGGGGGAGCAGTTGATCGATGAATGTGTTGTTTTGTGATAGATCTCCACCTCTCGAATGAACCACTCTCGAAACTCCGAAAATGATAAAGCGGCATGTTTTTCGCTTTTATAGTTAGATTTTTCTTGTGTCGAAGACATGGTGGTTCCAGGTAGCAAGTGAACCTTTCCCATTAATGTTCCAAACACGCGTTCGATGTGCGCACCATTATGTGGTGTAGCTTTCGGCCTGAACGTCAACTCAATACCATAGCGACGACAACTGTCGGCTAAATTCTTAGATCTAAATTCCTTGGCATTGTCAAGATGAATCCTCTTCGGCACACCATAAAATGGATACTCGACGTCTGGCATTCCATACTGTTTTAACCAACGCTGCTTCGGCAATATTGAGTGCGAAATACACAGCGCTACGGACATTGCCGACGGATAAGATAAGGACAAATAAAAACCGAGAATCACTCTTGTATATACATCAGTAGCCATGGTGACCCAAGGCCGAATCAATGGCTCGCGTTGTTCACTGTCGACAATAATGCAGTCGACTTTACAATGATCGATCTGAACCAGCTCTAGAGGCGCCTCTGGCTGTATTTTTTCTCCACGGACTTCATATACCTGACGCGCGGCTTTCATTCCCGATTTTTTTGCCAGCAATGCGCGCGGTTTATGATCTCTGATTCTGCTTGTTATGGTGCCTGCGCTCGGCGACTGGATGGACTTTGATTGGCAACGCTGTTGCACTTTTTCAATGATATGTTGATAGGTGGCTCCCGGCCCCTCATAGCACTCATTGATAGTCTCGCTGATGATACCCTCCGCGTCCGCCCCTAATAGCCTAACCCCCTTTTGCCTACCGCGTCGCCCAGGCAACAAACTCATTGCGCCTACGCTCATATCCAGCCTCGCCAATAGTCGATACACCTGAGCGGAGCTCACACCTAGAGCGGCTGTACATTGCTCCATATCGTCTTTGGATAGAAACCTTTTACCAGCCATCGGACATAAAACCTTAAATCTGTCCAACGCCAGTTGAGCGTCGACCTCCGCAACCTCCTCGTCTATCGGCTTTTCCTCTGACTGAGAAGTGTCGTGGGTCGAAAAATATGAGGTTCTTTTTAGTTCGCAATCTATTTCTCCAGGCGATATTAAAACCATTTCACCTGAGACGATATCTCTAGCTTGTATTTTGCTTGAAGAAATACAAGAAATTACCTCTAGCTTTTTATCGCCAACAAGCACTAAAATCCCCTGAGTTATGCTTATTTGTTGCATGGGATGCCCCACAACAAAAAACGCAATAATTGACTGAATTTTAGTTAAACGTGCAAAACTTTCAAGATTTTAGAACATCATTTAAAAATGAGTTTTAAAAGAATCGACTTTTCAATGACATAGAGTTCATCCTATATTTCTAATTTCGACACACACAGATCTTGAAGCACGCAACCACCTCATCCAAGCGTCAGCTTTTCGATCAGCGCCCAATGCTCGGGAAATTGCTGACCGAGCTCTTGCCGGTCGCCCATTTCCATATCCGCGAAATCAAATCCTGGCGAAACCGCTTCACTGATCAAGCCGAATCCTGCAGCGCCTTGCATCACCTGCGAAGCTTTCCAGATTCCACCGGGCACGTGCAGCTGCAAGTATTGTCCGGCGAGAACGTCGTGACCCATCACGATGGTTTTCAACGTGCCGTCCGGAAAAATCAGCGTGTACTGAATCGGATCGCCCAGATGATAGTAATGAACGATGTCTGACTGGTTGAGATGGAAATGACCTATCGGAGAATCCTCGGTCAACAGATAAAAAATCGACGTCATGCAATGCCGTTGGCCACCCGCAGTTACAACCATGTTCTGGTCGTCCGATTGGTAGGTTCTGCGAAAGAATCCACCTTCGATATGGGGCTCAAGACCTAGGGTCTTGATCATTTCTCCAATTTGCAGGGTGCTTTGATTCATTTGCCGCGCGCCTCTCATTGGTGATTTTAGTGACACATTCGCAGCATTTATAAACATAACTCGACTAAATAGTGCTTTAGTCGAGTTGGCTTTTACTCTGGCTCGAAGCCGTACCAGAAAACCGCTCGACTTCCCCGCCCCTCAGTCTCAGCTAAGTTTCGCTGCGTATCGTCTCCCTTGCGCAAGTTCGGCGCTGCACAGGAGAGGCAACCCGCCCATGAAACCCCATACAGCCGGATGGCTCAACAAAGTACCCGAGGTGACGCTGTCATTCTGGGTGATCAAGATCCTGTCCACGACGGTGGGTGAAACCGGCGCGGACTTTCTCGCTGTCGATGCTGGCCTCGGCCTGGGCTGGACCAGCCTCGGCATGGCGACATTGCTGGCCATCGCCCTGTTCATACAGATGCGCAAAACCGCCTGTTCGCCCTGGATCTACTGGCTGACCGTGGTGCTGGTGAGTATCGTCGGAACGCAGCTTACCGACATCCTGACCGACGTTCTCGACGTCAGCCTGTACACCAGCACGGCGGTGTTTTCTGTCCTGCTGGCAGTCAATTTTCTGGTCTGGTACCGGGTGGAACACAACCTGTCGATCCGCGAGATCGTCACTCCTCGACGGGAATGGTTTTACTGGACGACCGTGCTCTGCACCTTTGCCCTCGGTACGGCGGCTGGTGACCTGGCCACCGAAGCACTGGGCCTGGGTTTCACCCTCGGTGCCGTGATTTTCGCCGCGCTGATCGCCGCAACCCTGGTGGCCTGGCGCCTGGGAGCCAACATGGTACTGGCCTTCTGGATCGCCTACATCCTGACCCGTCCGTTCGGTGCTTCTCTTGGCGACTTGCTGACCCAATCCAGGACCTACGGTGGCCTCGGCATGGGCGCTACCTGGACCAGCGCGATTTTCCTGTGCGTCATCGTCCTGCTGGTGGCGGTCGCGCAGATCAGCGTCGGCAACCGCAAACCCGTCACTCAGTAACGCTTATTAGTCCATCAAGGAATCGTCATGCGCCCTTTTCAACACATCATTCGCCACGTCGCCATTGTCTCGTCGATTTTTCTGCTGGGCATCGCCGCCGGCTGCTCGAAACCCGCCGACAAGCCCGCTGCTGGCGCTGCATCCGGTGCGATGAGTGCACAAACCCAGGCCGGTTCAAAACTGGGTGACCTGTCCGAGTTCCGCACCATCGCCGCCGACGTTGCCACGATCGTCGATAAAAACGACCTGCCGGGCGCGAAAGCCCGCATCAAGGACCTCGAGAGCGCCTGGGACTCGGCCGAAGCCGGGATCAAGCCTCGTGCCGCCAGCGACTGGCATGTCGTGGACAAGGCCATTGACCGCGCGCTCGACGCCTTGCGCGCCAGCAGCCCGCAACAGAGCGACTGCAAGGCCCGCATGGACGAGCTGATGAAGGCCTTCGATTCGATGAAAAGCGCGTAATAACCGGGCGGACAAACGCCGGTACAGGTGCTTCAATACAGGCGCGTCGGTCATCACCGCCGCGCCTTTTTTCGGAGCGGGACATGCGCATATTGCTGGTCGAAGATGACCCGATGATCGGGGACGCCATCCAGGGCGCACTGAGTGATGCGAGCTACGCGACCGATTGGGTGAAAAACGGCCTTACCGCACTCTCGGTGCTGGAGACCCAGCCCTACGACCTGGTGCTGCTGGACCTCGGGTTGCCCGGCAAGGACGGGCTCGATGTCCTCGACAGCATTCGCGCCCGCAACAACCCGGTGCCTCTGCTGATTATCACTGCACGGGACAGCCTCGACGATCGCCTGCGCGGCCTCGACGGTGGCGCCGACGACTACCTGCTCAAGCCCTTCGACTTGGCCGAGTTGCTGGCCCGCATGCGCGCCGTGCTGCGCCGTAACGGCGGGAGCGCCCAGTCATTGCTGGACAACGGCGTGGTGGCGCTGGACCTGGTGTCGAAACAGGCGAGCACTGCCGAAAACCCCGACGTGCAACTGTCCAGCCGCGAGTTCGCCCTGTTACAGGCCCTGTTGATCCGCCCGGGCGCGATCCTCTCGCGCAGCGAACTCGAAGACCGCCTCTACGGCTGGGGCAACGAAGTGGAAAGCAACGCCGTGGAGTTTCTGATTCATTCGCTGCGGCGCAAGCTGGGCAACCAGGTCATCAAGAACGTCAGGGGTATGGGATGGATGGTTTCAAAAAGCGCTTGATCGACTCGGTGCAGGTACGGCTGTCGGTCGCGCTGTCGCTGGCCATCCTGATCGTGGCGGTGCTGGCCGGGGTGTTTGCATTCGTCTCGGCCCTCGACGAAGCCCATGAAATGCAGGATGAAACCTTGCGTCACGTGGCCGTGCTGTTCGATCGGCAGCAGATGACCCTGCACTACCCCGCTGCCGAAAAAATCGCCGGCGACGACGAAGAATCCAGGGTCATCGTGCAATACCTGGCCGACAGCAGCAAAGCCGCCGGCCACACTGACGACAGCGTCATACCGCTGCCCTTCCCTACGACGCTGGCCGATGGTCTGTCGACCTTGAACATCGCCGGCGAAGACTTTCGAGCGCTGGTCAGGACCACCGCCCGGGGCGAGCGCATCGTCGTCGCCCAGGAGACGGGTGTGCGCGACAAGGAGGCGCGAGAGAGCGCCTTGCGCAGCCTGCTGCCGTTTCTCATTCTGTTTCCGGTGCTGTTGCTGGTGGTGAGCGATCTGGTGCACAAGCTGTTTCGCCCCATTGCCACCCTCTCCGATGACATAGACCGACGCGACAAACAGCCCCTGCACCCTATCGACGAGAACCATCTGCCAAGCGAGATCCGCCCTTTCGTCGTGGCCATCAATCGCCTGCTGGCACGGGTTGCACAGTCCATGGAAACCCAGCGCCGCTTCATCGCCGACGCCGCCCACGAACTGCGCTCGCCCATGACAGCCCTGTCCCTGCAAGCCGAGCGACTGAAAGCCACACCCATGCCGACGCAAGCCGTCGAGCGCCTGCTGCCACTGTCTCGCGGCATAGAGCGCAGCAGAAAGCTGATCGATCAATTGCTGGCCCTGGCCGCCGCACAATCGAACGCCGAGCGGCCGCCGACCAGGGTGTCGGTGCATGAGGTCTATCGACGGGTGCTGGAGGACCTGTTACCACTGGCAGAACGCAAGAACATCGACATCGGTGTTGATAGTAGCGAAGACGTGCAGGTCGTCATCAACGAAATGGACCTGCTGATCCTGGTCAAGAACCTGGCAGACAACGCAATCCGCTACACCCCTTGCGGCGGACGCGTCGACCTGTCGGTGGAGCTCGCACAGGAAACCGTGATCCTTCAGGTCAAGGATTCCGGCCCTGGCATCACCGCCGATGAACAACTGCGCGTGTTCGACCCCTTCTATCGCAGTGTGGGCACCGAAGAGGCAGGCTCCGGGCTGGGCTTGTCCATCGTCAGGGCCATCGTAGAGCGTACCGGCGCTCGCGTGCGCCTGAGTTTCTCGGACGAGACGAACAAGCGCGGGTTATGTGTCTCGATCGAGTTGAAAAGAGGCTCAGGCTAAATGTCTATGTATCACAGTGTGTCAATGTGACTTCTTGATACACAGACTTTCATCGGGCCTGCGATTCGACACAGGCCGGATACATTGCCGCGTTTCAATGCAAGCCAGGTTTGAAGGGGCTCGGACCGGACCCCTGACCCATGGCTGGTAATGGAGACATCCCATGAAGATGGCACTGCGCAACAGCAACCCCCGCAACACTCGCCGCCACCTGGTCGGCCCTTCGATCCTTGCGCTTACGCTGTTCGGCGTGCTCGGCGCGGCCCACGCGCAAACGGCCGCCACCATGCAGCCAGCGGCGCCCCCTGCCGCTACCACGCAGGCGGCGCCCCTGCCCTTCGGCCCGCTCAAGCATGTCAACGCCGGACTGCTGAACGTGGCGTACGCCGAAACCGGCCCGGCCAACGGGCCGGTGGTGATCCTGCTGCACGGCTGGCCGTACGACATTCACAGCTATGACGAGGTCGCACCGTTGTTGGCCGCCAAGGGCTATCGGGTGCTGATGCCCTATGCACGCGGCTATGGCGATACGCGTTTCCTGTCCGTAGAAACCGAGCGCAACGGCCAGCCGGCTGCGCTGGCCAGTGATGTCATCGACTTCATGGATGCCCTGAAGATCAAACAAGCAGTGCTCGGTGGCTATGACTGGGGTGCGCGTTCGGCCGATATTGTCTCGGCGCTGTGGCCGGAGCGGGTCAAGGCACTGGTCTCGGTCAGCGGTTATCTGATCGGCAACCAGGCAGCCGGCAAGAACCCGCTGCCACCCAAGGCGGAATTGCAGTGGTGGTATCAGTTCTACTTCGCCACTGACCGCGGACGCGCCGGTTACGAGAGAAACACCCACGACTTCGCCAAGCTGATCTGGCAACTGGCTTCGCCGAAATGGGCATTCGATGACGCCACCTTCGACCGCAGTGCCAAGGCGCTGGACAACCCGGACCATGTCGACATCACCGTGTTCAACTACCGCTGGCGCCTGGGCCTGGTCCAGGGCGAAAGCCGATACGAAGCGCTGGAGCAGAAGCTGGCCACGGCGCCGTCCATCAGCGTGCCGACCATTACCCTGGAAGGCGATGCCAACGGCGCGCCCCACCCTGCCCCCGAGGATTACGCCAAGCGTTTCACCGGCAAGTACCAATTCCGGCTGATCAGCGGCGGCATCGGCCACAACCTGCCGCAGGAAGATCCGCAGGCGTTCGCCAAGGCGGTGATCGATGCGGATCATCTTTGAGGGCTGATCCGGCTGCCGAATAACCACCTTCGTGGGCACGGTCCCTTGTAGGAGCCAGCTTGCTGGCGATGGTCGTAAACGATAACGCGTGTGAACTGGATAAACGCGGTGCACTTGAGCCCATCGCCGGCAAGCCGGCTCCTACAGGTATTGCTGCGGCAAACATGAGCTATCTTTTCAGCAACCCGCCTGCACCAGGTGACTGCTATCAAGTAAGGACGCTTTATGATTCGTTTGCCCCGGCAACATGCCCTCTTTGCCCTGACCTTCGTCAGTGTGCTCACCGCCACTCCCTTGCTGGGTGCCCAGGGCAAAGCGGTAGAAAGCACCGTTTCCGGCCCTGTCGCAGGGCCTGTCGCCGGCACCAAAGTCACTGAGCCGTACGTGCGCATGATGGCGCGCGAGGCGTATTTCTGGGGTTGGCCAATGGCCAACATCTTCAATCGACGCCAGGCGTTCAAAAACCTGTCCGAGCCTGGCTTGATGGTGCTGCAAGTGCCGGACTTCGACGGGCGTTTCTGGGTGTATCAGGTGGTGGATCTGCGTTCCGACAGCTTCGCCGAACTGGGCAATTGGGCCCCGCCGGCCGTGGTGAAAATGAACTGAGCAGAATTGGCAAACACCAATCCCTGTGGGAGCGAGCCGGCTCGCGATGGCGGCATGTCAGCCGACATCATTATTGAATGTACCTGCCTCATCGCGAGCAGGCTCGCTCCTACAGGTACGCGCCTCGCTCACTGCACACGTCGGTCAAAGACAGCACACCGATTCAATATTCCCGGTTCGATCTACGTAACCATGACGTCCTCACTCACCCCGTAAGGACCCTGTCATGGCCATTGCAAAAGCAGCCCCCGGCAAAACCCTGCTGACCCCGACCGACCACACCCTGATCATGATCGACCACCAGTCGCAGATGTCCTTCGCGACCAAGTCGATCGACGCCGTGACCCTGCGCAACAACGCCGCACTGGTGGCCAAGGCAGCCCGTGGCTTCAAGGTCTCGACCATCCTCACCACCGTCGCCGAGAAGAGTTTTTCCGGGCCGATCTTCGACGAAATCAAGGCTGTGTTCCCGGAACACAACGTCATCGATCGCACCAGCATGAACACCTGGGAAGACGAACGCATTGCCGTGCAAGTCAATGCCATCGGCAAGCAGAAGATTGTCCTCGCCGGCTTATGGACGTCCGTTTGCATCGTCGGCCCGGCGTTGTCGGCGATTGACCAGGGTTTCGAGGTGTATGTGATTGCCGACGCCTGTGGCGACGTCAGCACCGAAGCCCATGAAATGGCCATGCAGCGCATGATCCAGATCGGCGCCCGGCCGATGACCTCGCTGCAATACCTGCTGGAACTGCAACGTGACTGGGCGCGCGGCGAGACCTACGACGAAACGGTGAAAACCTCGATTGCCAACGGCGGTGCCTACGGTCTTGGCCTGATCTACGCCAAAACCATGTTTGGTGCATCCGAAGGCCATTAAGGTCCGTTGAAAAAACCTGCGACTGCGCCACCCCGGCGCAGTCGCTGCCCCTGCGGTGACCCATTGATGATCCATTCCCCGCGAGACTTCAGGACGGCCATTGCCCTGTGCTTAGGCCTGTTGACCACCCACACACTGGCGGATGAATCGGCGCAAGGCGCAGAAGGATTTTTCGACGCAGCGACGCTTGGCGTACTCAGCCGCAACTTCTATCTGAACAGTGACTATCGATCCCCCTCGCCGACCGGCAAGAGCTACAAAGCCGAATGGGCTCAAGGTTTTATCGGCGCTTTTGCATCCGGTTTCACACCGGGCACGGTCGGCTTCGGCCTCGATGCCCATGCCTTTCTGGGATTGAAACTCGATGGCGGCAAGGGCCATTCCGGGACCGGATTGCTGCCGGTGGGCAGTGACGGCCGCAGCGAAAGCGACTACTCCAGCGGTGGCGGCGCGATCAAGTTCAAGGCCTCGAAAACCACCCTGGCGTTTGGCGAAATGGAGGTCGAATCCCCGGTGTTCGACACCGCAGACAAACGCCTGCAGCCGGAGTACGCCACAGGTTTTCTGCTCAACAGCCGCGAAATCGACGGCATGAACCTGCAAGCCGGCCACTTCACGGCATTCAAGAATCAGGACAGTGCTTCAGGCAAGGGCAACTTTTTCGGTTATGGCGCCAACACCGAGGCCGGCGGCATTTCGTTTGTCGGCGCCGACCTGTTTACCCAGAACCCGGTCGGCGGCGCCCTGTACGCCTCGGAGTTGACCGACACCTGGCACCAGTACTACGGCAACCTGCACTTCAAGCAGTCCGGGGTGTTCCTCGACGCCAACCTGTATCACACCCGGGACACCGGTCAGGCGCTGGCCGGTGCCATCGACAATACGGCGTACAGCCTGTCCGGCCGATACACGCTGGGCGCCCATGGTTTCACCCTGGCCTATCAGAAAATCAACGGCGATACGCCGTTCGATTTTGTCGGTGGCGACTCCATCTACCTGGCCAACTCGATCAAGTACGCCGACTTCAACGGCGCCCGCGAACGCTCCTGGCAGGTTCGCTACGACCTGGACCTGGCCACCTTCGCGATACCCGGCTTGAAGTTCATGACCCGTTACGTCACCGGCGACCAGATCGACGGCACCCATGCGCCACAAGGCGGGGCCTACAACCCGTTCGACCCGGCGACCGGTACCTTCGTGCCGCAACAAGGTGATGGGGGCAAACACTGGGAGCGAGACATCGACCTGCACTACGTCGTGCAGTCCGGGGCGGCCAAGGGCTTGTCGCTGCAACTGTCCCATGTGTCGCACCGGGCCAACGCCGCCCAGGCCGGCGACGACATCGACCGGGTGTACGTGGTCATCCAGTACCCGTTGGACTTCGGGCCGTTCTGAACGGAAAGTGGCGGAAGGCAGCCGGAGTCGAACCTGCCCGGGAACGGATGCCGTCCCCAACCGGGTTTGAAGCCCGGCCGCGCCACCGGGCGCGATTGCCTTCCTTGAAGTCATGCCCCTGAATCAGAGCTCATTGCGCCGGGCCAACGCACTGTCCAGGCGAATCTGCCGTCGATCGCCAAAGCGTCGTGTCAGGCCGATACGGTCGAAGTACTCCAGTATCTGAATGCTGCGCTTGCGCCCCAAGCCCACCGCATCCCGAAATGCCGCCACCTGAATCACCGGGTTGGCGTCCGCCAGTTGCAACAGCATAGCCGCCAATCGGCGAATCATGCTGTCGGTATAAAACAGATCGCGCACCACCTGGTGCATCAAGCCCAGGCGCGCCATTTTGCGCAGCAAATCGCGCACGTCCGCTTCCTCATGCCCCAGGTCGCGCACCCACGGCGGGTCGAAGCCGGCCTGTTCGAAAAACGGCTGCAAGTGCAGCCACAGGGTTTCGTCCGTTTCGCTCAAGCGCACCTGATGCCCGGGCAGATGCAACCACGGACCGCTGCTGGCGATGTCGCCGCTGGCCAGCAACTCGTCGAGCAGGCTGATAAACGTCGAGCGCTCCAGCGCGCTGCCGGTGAATCGACGCAGGCGATCCCGGTCCGGCCCCATCTGATCCGGTTCGAGCAGATGGAAACGCGCGAGCTGATCCACCAAAGGCGCTTTCAAGGATTCCCAACGACTGGCACTAAACAGCAACGCGCCTTGACGGGTGTCGATCAAGCGCACGTCAGCGGGCAACACCCAACTGCTGCGCGGTCGGTTGAACTGCCGTTCCAGGCGCTGCGGATCGATCCCGCTGTCGCTATGGGCCAGCAATGCCGGCAATACATCTTCCAGCGTTGCGCTGTTCGCCAGCGCGACCAGCTGCGCCAACCGTTCGGGGCTGCGGCGTTGCCGGGTGGGTGCAAACGGATCGAGCACCCGGCCGCCACCCAGCGTACGTTGGGCACTTTGATCGCGCAGGACCAGCGGATCGCCTCTCACCGCATGCACCGGCGTATTGAGCAACAGTTGCGCAATCATCCGCCCACCGGGCGCCAGGCTGGTGCCTTCGAGCAAGGCGACTCGACCGATGACGTCCTGGGTGCCGAGGTGCACGTGCACCGGTTGAAAGTGCTCGAAGGCGCGGGATTCGCCGGGGAGTAACTGCATCTCGATGTCCAGGCGCTGTGTCGGTGCGTACAAGCCGGCGGACAGCAGCCAGTGGCCGCGATGGATGTGCTCCAGGGCCAGCCGTTCGGCACTCAGATTCAACGCCACGCGCTGGCCGGCAATGGCGTGGTCGGTGGCCTGGTTTTGCGCGTGCAGGCCGCGAATGCGCACCGGTTTGCCTTGTGGCCCCAACAGCAGGGTATCGGCCACCGTGACCTGGCCGGACAGCGCCGTGCCGGTCACCACGATGCCGGCCCCGGCCACGCTGAAGGCGCGATCGATCGCCAGGCGAAAACCACCTTCGGTGCTGCGTTGCTGAACTTCACGCTGGGTTTGCAGCAATTGTTGGCGCAAGGTTTCGATACCCTCGCCGGTCACGCTCGACAGCGCAATCAGCGGTGCATCGGCATAGGGTCCGGGCGCCAGCAAGGTACGGATCTGCTCGCGCACGTCCTGTACTCGGGCGTTGTCGACCCGGTCGCACTTACTGATCGCAACCAATGCCCGGGGGATACCCAGCAACTGGACAATCGCCAGGTGCTCGCGGGTCTGCGGCATCACCCCGTCATCGGCGGCCACTACCAACAACACCAGATCGATGCCCTGCGCCCCGGCGAGCATGTTGTGGGTGAAGCGCTCATGCCCGGGAACATCGATGAAACCGGTCAGGCCCGCTCCCGGCTCCAGCGCGGCATACAGGTAGCCGAGGTCGATGGTCATACCGCGCTCGCGCTCTTCCCGGCGCCGGTCACCCGCCTGACCGGTCAGCGCCTGGAGCAGCGCGGTTTTGCCATGGTCGATGTGCCCTGCGGTGCCGACAATCACCCTGTCCGGCCCTCCACTTGTAATTGATCGAGCTGCGTCAGCCATGCCGGCTCGTCGTCCAGTTGCCGCAGGTCCAGCCACAGGGCGTCATCGTCAATGCGCCCGAGAACCGCAATCGGTAAACCGCGCAAAGCCTCCTCAAGACTCAGCAAGGATCGCCCGCGCAAACGCTTCGAGGTGAGTGGTCGCACACACAGCGCCGCACTGGCCAGCCGTGCCACCGGTTGGCTGCCGCTGCCGATCATGCCCAGTGCCGGCATGGCACTGACGCTCCAGCCCTCACCCAGCACCTGGGCCAGCGCTGGCCGCAATCGCTCGGCCTGGGCGAGGATATCGGCCTGTGGCCGGGTCAACAGGCGCAGGCTCGGCAAGCGCTCGGCGAGTCGGTCCGGGTTGCGGTACAAAGCCAACACCGCTTCCAGCGCAGCGAGGGTCATTTTGTCGACCCGCAGCGCACGCTTGAGCGGGTTTTTCTTGATCCTGGCGATCAATTCCTTGCGGCCGACGATAAGCCCGGCTTGCGGCCCGCCAAGCAGTTTGTCGCCACTGAAGGTAACGATGTCCGCGCCATCGAGCAGCGCCTGGCGTACCGTCGGTTCGGCGGGCAAGCCCCAGCGGGTCAGGTCCAGCAGGCTGCCGCTGCCAAGGTCTTCAAGCAACGGCAGTCCATGTTGGTGGGCAATTTGCGCCAGTTCAGCCGTCGCCACACGCGTGGTGAAGCCTTGAATGCTGTAGTTGCTCGCATGCACGCGCATGATCAAACCGCTGCGCGGGCCAATGGCGGCCTCGTAGTCGCGGGGATGGGTGCGGTTGGTGGTGCCGACCTCAACCAGCTTCACCCCGGCGCGGGCCATGATGTCGGGAATGCGGAAAGCGCCGCCGATTTCAATCAATTCGCCCCGGGAAATAATTCCCTCCTTGCGCGCGCCCAGGCTGTGGAGGGTCAGCAAGACCGCTGCGGCATTGTTGTTGACCACGGTCACCGCTTCAGCGCCGGTGAGTTCGAGGATCAAGCCTTCGATCAGGTCGTCGCGGTCACCGCGCTTGCCGCTGCGCAGGTCAAATTCCAGGTTGAGCGGATAGCGCGCGGCCATTTGCACCGCCTCGATCGCTTCTTCGGGCAACAGTGCCCGGCCGAGGTTGGTGTGCAAGACCGTGCCGGTGAGGTTGAATACCCGGCGCACCTGGCTGCGATGCTGGGTTGCCAATCGTTCGCCGACCCTGCCCGCCAACACTTCGGCGCCGACTTCTGCAGGTTCGAGCAAACCCTGCTGCACCCCTTCGCGCAACTCATCCAGCAAAAGCCGCAAGGTACTCAGCAAGGCGTCGCGTCCATAGCGCTCGGCCAACGGCAGGCACGCCGGGTGCCGCAACAAACTGTCGATGGAAGGTAGACGCAGGGGTTGGCTGGCACCGCGTGCAGACATCTGGCGCTCCTGAAAACGAATGACCCTCGCGCCAGAGTGTAGACGCTGCGCTTATTCGTCTCCCGGAGCCAGCAGCAGATTCGGTGCCAAACGCTGATAACCGTCCTGGGCCAGGCGCATGTCTAGCATCAGGCTGGACAGGTCCGCCGACAGCGCTTCGGCGTCCGCATCATTCTCCAGATAGAGCAACTTCAGATAACAGTTACAACCGGGGCAGATTTCGGCGCGCAACGGCGCCTGGTTGGCGGCATGGCGATCATCTTCAAGGCTGAGGTATTCCAGGCCCTTGCTCTGCTCGCAATACACGCACTTGACCCGCACCACATGCCACTCGCAAGCGCACAGCGAACAGACCAGATAACGCAAACCGTTGTGCTTGCCGCGATGGCGGATGACCCCGGCCATGGCCGGCGAGCCACAGGCCGGACACTGGCTGAGGCTGTCGCCGGCGGTCAGTGCCAGGTTCGGTGTACTCAACAGCCAATGACTCCAGGCCGTTTGCAGCGCCGCACCGAGAAACGGCACCAACGCGGCCGGCACCAGCGAATACTGGCCGCTGACCAGTGCCACCGCCCAGCTACGACGTTGCCCGGCACCGGCCAGGCGCAAGGTGTCCACGGCATCGGCCACGGCGGATTGTGACGGTGCGCTGTAGCGCTGCAGCAAAGCATCGAGGTAAAGCTGCCAATCGTCTTCGCGCGCCAGGCTGTCGGCCGCGAACGGCGGCAAGCCGTGTTGCTGGCACAATTCGATGCGCTGCCGGTCGAGGGGTTCGCTCAGCGGCGGGTCGTCCAGCACCTGTTGCTGCACCTGGCACAACCCGGCAATCAGGCGCAGGTAATCGGCCAGCGGGTGCCCGTCGGCCAGCGTTTCCAGGCGCTGGGCGCGCAGGCTGAACAGGTTATGCGGTGGCATATACAGAAACGGCGGCGAACTGGCCGCCGCTTCGATTTCTCCAGGTTCGAGGATGGTTGGCAAATGTCAGCCCTTTTTGGTGATCGGTCGCTTGGGTGCTTCGCCGCGGGTCTCATCTTGAGTCACTTGGCGATACCAGAGTTCGTGGTGTTTTCTCGCCCAGGCACGGCTGACCCAGCCGTGCACCATGGCGCTGACCGAACCCTTGATCCAGACCCCGGCATAGATGTGCACGATGATGCTCAGGATCAGCACGAAAGCGGCCAACGCATGCAGCAACATCGCCCAGCGTATCGCGGTGATGCCGAAATACTCGCTGAAGTACGCGCGCCAGATCACCAGTCCGCTGAACAACAGCACCAGCATGCACAGCAGTAAAGTCCAGAACAGCAGCTTCTGCCCGGGGTTGTATTTGCCGATGGGCGGGACGCCCTCCTCTTCATTCTTCACGACCCGATCGATGCGCTTGAGCCACAGGCGATCATTGGCGATGAAGTAGTTGGCGCGCCAGAAGCGAATCACCAGGCCGAGGAACAGCAGGAACATCAGCACGCCCATGAACGGGTGCAGAATGCGCGTCCATGGCCCGCCGCCGAACAGGTTGCTCAGCCAGAACAGCGCCGGGTGGAACAGCGCCAGCCCGGACAGCCCGGCCATGAAGAACAGAATCGCCACCAGCCAGTGATTGGTGCGCTGGTTACTGGTGTAGCGCAGGATCGTCTTGTTGCTCATGGCCTGCCCTCCCCACGGGGATCGAAGGTATGCACCGACGGATCGACTTCGTGCACGGTGTTGTCCGGCGGTTCCGGATGCTCATCCTCTTCGACGATTTGCGGGCCGACACGTACGTAGTGGAAGAACCCGGCCAGCACCGCTACGCCCATGGCCAGCAGCGCCAACGGTTTGCTCACGCCTTTCCACAGCCCTACCAACGGACTGATCGCCGGGTGATCGGGCAAACCGGCGTACAGTCTTGGCGTATCGGCGTGGTGCAGCACGTACATCACGTGGGTGCCGCCGACGCCTTCAGGGTCATACAGACCGGCGTTTTCAAAGCCACGGCTCTTGAGATCAACGATACGCTCGGCGGCATGTTCCTTCATGTCGTCCTTGGAGCCGAACACGATGGCACCGGTCGGGCAGGTTTTCACGCAGGCCGGTTCCAGCCCTACCGCCACCCGGTCCGAGCACAAGGTGCATTTGTAGGCCTTGTGATCCTTTTGCGAGATCCGTGGAATGTTGAACGGACACCCGGTAATGCAGTAGCCGCAGCCAATGCAGTGGTCCTGATCGAAATCGACGATGCCGTTGGCGTGCTTGATGATCGCCCCCGGGCTGGGGCATGCCGCCAGGCAACCGGGCTCGGCGCAGTGCATGCAGCCGTCCTTGCGGATCAGCCATTCCAGGTTGCCGGCGTCGGTCTCGTGCTCGGTGAAGCGCATCAACGTCCAGGTTTCTGCGGTGAGGTCCTGCGGGTTGTCGTAGGTGCCATGGTTGTGACCGACCTCGTCACGCAGCTCGTTCCATTCCGAGCAGGCGACCTGGCAGGCCTTGCAGCCGATGCATTTGGTGGTGTCGATCAGCTTGGCGACTTCCTCCATGCCACGCACCGAGGGCGCAGGTGTGGTGGTGGCCGAACGGGCGATGATGTCTTGGCTGGCCATTTAGACTTTCTCCACGTTGACCAGGAATGACTTGGATTCCGGGGTCTGGGTGTTGCCATCGCCGAGGAACGGCACCAGGGTGTTGGTCAGGTAACCGTGCCGCGTGAGCCCGGTGAACCCCCAGTGCAACGGAATACCGATCTGGTGCACCACCTGATTGTTGACCTGCAACGGACGAATCCGCTTGGTCACCACCGCCACCGCTTCGATGAAGCCACGCTTGCTGCTGACCCGTACCCTGTCGCCTGCGACGATGCCTTTTTCCTTGGCCAGCACTTCACCGATCTCGACGAATTGCTCCGGCTGGGCAATCGCGTTGAGCTTGCAATGCTTGCTCCAGAAGTGGAAATGCTCGGTCAACCGATAACTGGTGGCGGCGTACGGGTAATCCTTGGCCACGCCGAGGGAATCCCACACCGAATCGAAGATCCGTGCCGCCGGGTTACTGGTGGCTTTCTTGTTTTGCGGGTGCAGCGGGTTGATGCCGATCGGTGTCTCGAACGGCTCATAGTGCTCGGGGAACGGGCCTTCGTTCATCTTGTCGACGGCGAAGAATCGCGCCACCCCTTCGGGGTTCATGATGAACGGGTTCATCCCGGCTTCCGGCGGCACGTCGGCCTTGTAGTCCGGCACATCGGTGCCGGCCCAGGCTTTGCCATTCCACCACACCAGGCGTTTTTTCGGATCCCACGGTTTGCCTTGCAGGTCTGCCGAGGCGCGGTTGTAGAGAATCCGCCGGTTGGCCGGCCAGGCCCATGCCCAGCCTTGGTGTTGATGCATGCCGTAAGGGTCGGCATTGTCGCGGCGGGCCATCTGGTTGCCGAGCTCGGTCCAACTGCCGCAGAAAATCCAGCAGCCGGACGCCGTGCTGCCGTCGTCCTTGAGCTGGCCGAACCCGGCCAGTTGCGCATTGGCCTTGATCGCCGCCCCCGTGGCGTCGGTGAAGTCGGTGGTGGCAGAGCCGTTGATTTCCTTGGCCAGCTCTTCCGGCGAAGGTTCGTCGGGGATCTTGTACGGCCACGACAATTTGAGCAGCGGGTCGGGGTATTTGCCGCCATTGGCCTGATAACGCTGACGCAGACGCACGAACAGTTCGCTCATGATCCGGATGTCGGTCTGCGCTTCGCCCGGCCCATCGGCGCCCTTCCAGTGCCATTGCAGCCAGCGACTGCTGTTGACCAGCGAGCCGTCCTCCTCGGCAAAACAGGTGGTGGGCAGGCGAATCACTTCGGTCTGGATGTCGGCGCTCTTCACATCGTTGTACGGCCCGACGTTGCGCCAGAATTCCGAGGTTTCGGTGGCCAACGGGTCCATCACCACCAGCCACTTCAGTTTGGCCAGTGCCGCGGTCACCCGGTGTTTGTCCGGCAGCGCGGCAATCGGGTTGAAGCCCTGGCACAGGTAGCCATTGACCTTGCCCTGGCCCATCAGATCAAACACCTTGAGGATGTCGTATTGGGGAATGTCCAGTTTCGGCAAGTAGTCGTAAGCCCAGTTGTTCTCGACCGTGGCATTGGCGCCGTACCAGGCTTTCATCAGGCTGACGTGGAACTTGCCGTAGTTCTGCCAGTAAGACAGTTGCCCCGGGCGCAACGGTTTTTGCGTACGCTTGACGATGTAGGCGTTGTAGTCCTGTTCGGCATCGCCGGGTAGCGAGAGGTAGCCCGGCAGTGAGTTGGACAATAAGCCCAGGTCGGTCAGCCCCTGGATGTTGGAGTGCCCGCGCAAGGCGTTCACGCCCCCGCCCGGCATGCCGACGTTACCCAGCAACAGTTGCACCATCGCCGCGCTGCGAATCATCTGCGCGCCGATCGAGTGCTGGGTCCAGCCCAGCGCATAGAGAATGGTCATGGTCTTGCCCGGCGTCGAGCAAGTGGCGATTTCCTCCCAGATTTTCTGCATGGCATCGACCGGCATGCCGCAGATCTGGCTCGACAGTTCCCTGGTGTAACGGCTGTAATGCTGCTTCATCAGTTGATAGACGCAGCGCGGGTTTTGCAGGGTCGGGTCGACCTTGGCAAAGCCGTCTTCACCGAGCTCATAGCCCCAGCCGGATTTATCGGTGTAGAGGCGCTTGGCCGCATCGTATCCGCTGAAAATACCGTCCTCGAAGCCATAACCGGCTTTGACGATGAACGACACGTCGGTGTAGTTGCGCACGTATTCGTGCTGGATCTTGTCCTCGGTCAGCAGGTAATTGATCAGCCCGCCCATGAAGGCGATGTCGGTGCCGGTACGGATCGGCGCGTAATAGTCGGCCACCGAGGCGGTCCGGGTAAAACGCGGGTCGACCACGATCAGCCGCGCCTTGTTGTGCGCCTTGGCTTCGGTCACCCATTTGAAGCCGCACGGGTGCGCTTCTGCTGCGTTGCCGCCCATCACCAGAACCAGATTCGCGTTGGCGATATCGGTCCAGTGGTTGGTCATGGCACCACGGCCGTACGTCGGGGCAAGACTTGCCACCGTCGGGCCGTGTCAGACACGCGCCTGGTTATCAAACCCCAGCATGCCGAGACTGCGAACCACCTTGTGGGTGATGTAGCCGGCTTCGTTGGACGCCGCCGATGCCGCGAGGAAACCGGTGGTCAGCCAGCGGTTCACCGTTTGGCCCTGGGCGTTCTTCTCGATGAAGTTGGCATCGCGGTCGGCCTTCAGCAGGTCGGCGACTCTATCCAGTGCTTCATCCCAGGAGATGCGGGTCCATTCGGTGCTGCCGGGTTTGCGCACCTGCGGGTATTGCAGGCGTCCGGGGCTGTGAATGAAGTCCAGCAGGCCCGCGCCTTTGGGGCAAAGGGTGCCGCGGTTGACCGGGTGGTCGGCGTCACCTTCGATGTGGATGATGTTTTGCGTGACATTCTTCGCCGTATCACCCTGGCTGTACATGATCAAGCCGCAACCGACCGAGCAATACGGGCAGGTGTTGCGGGTTTCATGGGTGTGGGCGAGCTTGAAGTGACGCACCTGTTCGGCAAAGGCAATTGTCGGGGCCATGCCCAACGCGCCCAGGCTAGAGCCTGCAAGGCCGATACCGGCGACCTTGAAGAACTGACGACGGCTGAGATCCATCGTGCACTCCTGATCAGGTGGAACCCGGTACATGGCCGGGCCTTTTTGAACAACCACGGTCGCGGCAGTCTGGCTGCCGACACTACAAACTGTAGTCAACCGGTTGGCGTTCTGTGTAAAAACCGACCGTCGGGTAAATCCAGCGGGCCGTGAAGATCCTTGTAGGAGCAAGCTTGCTCGCGATGGTGTGTCAGTTGACATCACCGTATCTGACACACCTTCGCGAGCAAGCTCGCTCCTACAGTAAGTTGGCGCTTATCATAGGTGCATGTTCAACCCCGCCTTCACGAGATCCCGCATGACTTTCGATTTTGATCAGGTGTTCGACCGTCACAACACCGGCAGTACCAAATGGAGCCGCTACCCGGCCGATGTGTTGCCGATGTGGGTCGCCGACATGGATTTCGCCGCGCCGCCGGTGATCATCCAGGCCCTGCAAAAACGACTGGAACACCCGATGGTCGGTTACAGCGTGGCCCAGGATGACCTGCGCGAGGCGATCGTCGCCGATCTCTGGAACAAGTACGCCTGGCGCGTCGAACCCCAGGAACTGATCTTCCTGCCGGGCGTCGAGTCGGGCTTCAACATGGCATTGAAGGCCCTGGTGCAGGCGCCACAGAACGTCGTTGTGCAGGTGCCGAACTACCCGCCGCTGCGCCACGCCCCCGGGCATTGGGGCCTGAACAAGGTCGAGCTGAATTTCGATGCGCATGCCGATGGCACCTACACCACGCCGCTGGATACCCTGAGCCAGTCGCTGCAAGGTGGCGGCGCACTGCTGCTGAGCAACCCGCATAACCCGCTGGGCAAGGCCTTCCCCCGCGCAGAGCTGCAAGCCATTGCCGACATTTGCCTTGAGCATGACGCCTGGATCATTTCCGACGAGATCCACGCCGATTTGTGCTTCGACGGCCGCGCGCACATTCCGCTGGCGACCCTGAGCCCGCAAGTGGCCCAGCGCACCATCACGCTGATGTCGGCGAGCAAGGCCTACAACATCGCAGGTCTCAAGACCTCATTCATGATCATCCAGGACCGTCACCTGCGCGAGAAGGTCAACCACGCCCGTTGCGGCATGGTCGACAGCGTCAATCCGCTGGGCATGGAAGCCACCCGCGTCGCCTACAGCGAAGCCGCGCCATGGCTGGCCGAGCTGAAGGTCTATCTGCAGGGCAACCGCGACTTCCTCGCTGAGGCCGTGCACACCCGCCTGCCGGGCATCAGCATGAACCTGCCGCAAAGCACCTATCTGGCGTGGCTCGACTGCTCGGCACTGGGGCTGGACGACCCACAGCAGTTCTTCCTTGAACAGGCCAAAGTTGGTTTGAGCGCGGGCCTGGACTTTGGCGATGACTGCAAGCAATTCGTGCGCCTGAACTTCGGTTGCCCACGGTCGCTGCTGGAAGAAGGCATTGCGCGGATGGAGCGCAGCTTGCGCCATCTCAAGGCCTGATCAGCCCCTCAGCAACATCGAAGATCCCTGTAGGAGCGAGCTTGCTCCGGGCGGCGATCCGACGATGGCGTCGTGTCAGCCAGCATCAATATCGACTGTGCCGACGCCATCGCGGGCAAGTCGGATCGCCGCACCGCCGCTCCTACAGGCAATTATTGAACCGACCCAAGCCCGCGATGCTCAACAGCCTATAGCCCTGCACTGGCGGTTGTTTCGAGATCTGAGCCATGAGCTTCATTACCTGGGTGGCGGTGTTGGGGGCTGTGTTGCTGACGCTGGCACTGACCTCGTCGTACCTGCGCTGGATGCCGGTCACCACTTCGGCGGTGTGTCTGGTACTGGGCGTCGCCATCGGTCCGGCGGGCCTGGTTTTGCTCAGGCTGGATATCAAAGAGTCGTCATTCTGGATCGAGCACCTGACGGAAGTCGCGGTGCTGTTTTCATTGTTTGTCTGCGGTCTAAAGCTGCGACCAGCACTTCGTGATCGCCAATGACGAGTGGCGTTCGTTCTGGCGGGACCGGTGATGGTGCTGACGATTGTCGGAGTCTGCCTGCTGCTGCATTTCGCTTTCGGACTGGCATGGGGGCCCTCGCTGCTGATCGGGGCGATACTGGCGCCGACCGATCCGGTCCTGGCCTCGCTGGTTCAGGTCAATGACGCCAAGGATGACGATCCGGTGCGGTTCGGACTCTCGGGCGAGGCAGGACTGAACGACGGCATCGCGTTCCCGTTTGTGATTCTGGGACTGCTGTTGTTGCAGCAAAACGGCAGTTTTGCCAGCGGTCTGGAGGACTGGATCTTCGAGCGCCTGCTGTGGGCCGTGCCCGTCGGACTGCTGACCGGTTACTGGATGGGCCGCGGCATTGGCCGCCTGACCTTGTTCATGCGCATCAAGAATGCCGACAGCACGTTTTCCCCCAACGATTACCTGGCGCTGGCGCTGATCGCACTGGCTTATGTCGTGGCCGAAACCATTGGCGGCTATGGGTTTCTCTCGGTGTTTGCCGCTGGCCTGGGCTTGCGCCAGGCCGAGGTCAAGACCAGCAGTGACGCCCACACGCCGGCCGAGCACCTGGTTCAAGCGGTGGTCGGTCATCAGAATGCCGAACCCCAAGCGGCCGTGCTCGGCAATGTGGACCACCTGGAAGACACGCAAGTCGCGGCCGGGATCATGATGGGCGACATGTTGTCGTTCGGCAGCCTGGTGGAACGGGCCATGGAAGTGTTTCTGGTCACCTTGCTCGGGGTTGTGCTGATCGCACACTGGGACTGGCGGGCGCTGCTGGTCGCGTTGGTGCTGTTCGGGACGATTCGCCCGCTGACGGTCTGGCTGATGCCGTGGGGGTCGCTGCTCAATGGCCCGCAACGCTGGTTGATCGGCTGGTTCGGCATTCGTGGCATCGGGAGTTTTTACTACCTTTTCTATGCCTTGAACCACGATCTGGTGCCTTCAGTGGCAACGGTGTGTGCCGACCTGACGCTCTCGGTGGTCGCCCTGAGCATTCTGGTCCACGGTATCAGCACCCAGCCGCTGCTTGCCCGCTATGAACAGCGCAACCGCCGCGTCACTTCATCGCCAAAGCAATGACTTCCACCAGGTTGAGCTGGGTAAAAGGTTTCGACAAACGCGGCAGATGGGCGGCAAAGCCTTCCAGCCGCTCGGCATAACCGGTGGCGAGGATGATCGGCACACTCGGTCGCATGTTCCTGATGGCATTGGCCAGTTGCGCGCCACTCATCTGTGGCATGGCCATGTCGGTGATGACCAGATCGATATCCGGTTCACTGTCGAACAGTTCCAGTGCCCTGGCACCGCAAGCCGCACTGATGGTCCGGTGTCCGAGGTCCTCGAGCAGCAGGCTGGTGCTGGTCAACACCAGACTGTCATCGTCCACCACCAGTACACACAGGCGGGGCACTTCCATGGCCTGAGTTTGCGCTACCGGCTGAACCACCGAGCCCTGGGTGGCAACCGGCAACCACAACTCGGCCGTCGTCCCCTGATCCTTGTTGCTTTTGAGGATGAAGCGCCCACCCAATTGTTCGATAAAACCGTGGACCATCGACAACCCCAGGCCCGTACCTTTACCGACGCCCTTGGTGGTAAAGAACGGGTCCATCGCCGAGGCCAGCGTGGTTTCATCCATGCCCTCGCCGGTATCAGTCACATTCAGGCAAACGTAACGCCCCGGCGCAAGGGATGAAGTGGCGCTGTCGGTCACTTCATCGGTTCTGGCGCTGAAGATGATGGTCCCGCCATGGGGCATGGCGTCACGGGCATTGGTTGCCAGGTTCAGTACGGCCAGTTCCAGTTGATTGACGTCCGCCATCACCGGTTCAAGATCCTCGGGAAAGCGTACTTCGATGTTCACCGAAGGACCGAGGGAGCTGCGCAATAGCCCGGAAATGCCTTCCACCAATGCCGGTATCCGCACCGGTTCCGATTTGAGTTCCTGGCGTCGGGCAAACGCCAGCATGCGCTGGGTCAGGGAAACCCCGCGCAAGGCGCCTTGGGTGGCGTTGTCGATCAGGCGGGTTATTTTTGGATCGTCCGTCACCCGTTTACGCACGATTTCCAGATTGCCGAGGATCACCGTCAGCAGGTTGTTGAAGTCGTGGGCGATGCCGCCGCTGAGTTGGCCGATGGCCTGCATTTTCTGCGCCTGGAACAAGGCCTCCCGGGTTTGCTCCAGCGCCTGCTGCGCCTGGGTGACTTCAGTGATGTCCCGGGTAATCTTGGCAAAACCGAGCAAGGTGCCGGTGTCGCCCCGGATCGGATCGACAATGACATGGGCATGGAACCGCGTACCATCCTTGCGCACCCTCCAGCCCTGGTTTTCAAAGCGCCCTTCACGAATGGCGATGTCCAGCGTCCTTTGTGGTTCGCGGGCATCGCGATCCTGCGGGGTATAGAACATCGAAAAATGCTGGCCAATGACTTCTTCCGGCAAGTAACCCGTGATGCGCTGGGCGCCCAGGTTCCAGTTGCTCACGTGTCCGTCCGGCGAGAGCATATAGATCGCATAGTCAGTAACGCTCTGCACCAGCAGACGGAACTGCTGTTCGCTTTGCTTGAGGATTTCCTCGGCCATTTTGCGATCGGTCAGGTCCCGGGTGATCTTGGCAAACCCCAGCAATGTGCCCGACGGGTCGAGGATCGGGTCGATGACCACATGGGACCAGAAGTGTGTGCCGTCCTTGCGCACCTGCCACCCTTCTCCCTCGAAACGCCCTTCACGGATCGCCGTGTCCAGTGCCCGCAGGGGCAAGCCGACACGGCGATCGTCATCGGTGTAGAAGCGCGAGAAATGCTCGCCGAGGATCTCGGCCTCCTCATACCCCTTGAAACGCCTGGCGCCGGCATTCCAGCTGGTAATGATGCCATCGGTATCGATCATGTAGATCGCGTAGTCGATCACCGCATCGATCAATAGCCGAAAACGACCGTCTTCGATGGCACTGGCCTTGGTTCGATCTTCGCTCATTGATCCCACCGCCTCATAGTTTCACTGGAGTATGGGTCATACCGGGATTTTGGAAAGCCCACCAACGCGGCAGCAATTGCTTGACCTTGCTCTCGCCAAAACGGTCGTCGATCAACATCACCACCCCTTGATCCTGTTGCGTACGGATGACCCGCCCAGCAGCCTGCACCACTTTCTGTACGCCGGGAAACAGATACGTGTAGTCGTAACCGGCGCCAAAAATGGCGGCCATGCGCCGCTTCAGTTGCTCGTTCACCGGATTGAGCTGCGCCAGCCCCAGGGTGGCGATAAATGCGCCGATCAGCCGGGCACCGGGCAAATCGATGCCTTCACCAAAGGCCCCGCCCAGCACCGCAAAGCCGACACCCTGGCCGTCGGCGTGGAATTGATCGAGAAACTGCTGACGTTGCGCTTCGCCCATGCCTCGGGACTGCGACCACAGACTGATGTGCGGATGCTTCTCGGCGAGTAACTGCGCCACCTGCTGCAAATAATCGAAGCTGCTGAAAAACGCCAGGTAATTGCCGGGACGTTTGCTGAACTGTCTGGCGATCAACTCCACGATCGGTTCAAGGGAGGACTGGCGATGCACGAAGCGGGTGGAAATCTGATCGACGATGTGCACTTGCAGTTGATCGGCATGAAACGGCGACTCGACGTCAATGCACACCGTGTCCGCCGGTGTCCCCAGTAAATCGGCGTAATAGTGCCGGGGGCTGAGGGTCGCGGAAAACAGCACCGTGCTGCGCGCGGCGGTCAGGCGCGGGCGGATGAACCCGGCGGGGACCACATTGCGCAGGCACAACTGCGAGAGGTTGCGCTTGCGCTCGAGGTCACGCTTGCTGATGTCGAACAGGAACTGTTCATCGAACAATTCGGCCACCCGGCAAAAATGCAGCATGTCGAAGTAAAAACCCTGCAGTGCACTGTCCAGCCCTTGAGGGTGATCGTTCAGGTAATCACCGATGCTGGCGCTGCAAGACGACAGTGCCTGAAGGAGCTTTTCCGGCGCCTTGTCATAGGCCTGATAAGCACCGGTTTGCGCGCCATGCAGGACATTCCACTCGCGGTTGACCCGCTGCATCGGCTTTTTCAGCGCTTCGGGTGCGGATTTGCGCACGCTATTGAGGGTCCCTTGATCGAGGCTGGCGCTGTACATCTGCCGGCCGCGTTCCACCAGGTTATGGGCTTCGTCGACCAGCACCGCGACTTTCCAGTTGTTGGCCTGGGCCAGACCGAACAACAAGGCGCTGAAGTCGAAGTAATAGTTGTAGTCGGCAACCACCACGTCGGCCCAGCGCGCCATTTCCTGGCTCAGGTAATACGGACAGACATCGTGCGCCAGGGCGACCTCGCGCAAGGCGCTCTGGTCCAGCAGGCTCAATTGACTGGCCGCCTGCCGTGCGGCGGGCAGGCGATCGTAGAAACCCCGGGCCAATGGGCACGACTCACCATGGCAGGCTTTGTCCGGGTGTTCGCAGGCCTTGTCCCGGGCGATCATCTCCAGCACCCGCAACGGCGGCGCACCGGCGCTGGCAAGAATCACTTGCGCGGCGTCCAGGGCCAGTTTGCGTCCCGGGGTTTTCGCCGTGAGGAAGAACACTTTGTCCAGTTGCTGTGGCGCCAGCGCCTTGAGCATGGGGAACAAGGTGCCCAGGGTTTTGCCGATTCCGGTGGGTGCCTGGGCCATCAGGCAGCGCCCCGTGCTGATGGCCTTGAACACCGACTCGGCCAGGTGGCGCTGCCCCGGTCGAAAGTCGGCATGGGGAAACGCCAGACGCTGCGCCGCCCGATTGCGCCCCTCTCGATGGGCGACTTCCTGTTCGGCCCATTGCAGGAACCGCGCGCAATGCCATTCGAAGAATTGTTGCAACTCCATGGCATCGAAAGGCTCGACCAGGCAGGTTTCCTTTTCGCTGACGATGTCGAAATACACCAGCGCCAGGTTGATTTGAGGCAGATCCAGTTTCCGGCACATCAACCAGCCGTAGATTTTCGCCTGGGCCCAATGCAACTGGCGGTGGTTGGACGGTTGCTTGCTCAAATCACCGCGGTAGGTCTTGACCTCTTCCAGGCAGTTTTGCCCGGGGGCATAGCCGTCCGCCCTGCCCTTGACCGTCAAGGTTCGATACTGGCTCTCCAGGGCGACTTCGCTTTGGTAACCCTCGCTGCGTCGCGATGCCACCGTACGGTGCCCGACAATGCCTTCCAGCGCGGTCGGTGACGGTGTGAAGCGCAGATCGAGGTCGCCGGCCTTGGCGGTGAACTCACACAGCGCCCGCACCGCAATGCTGTAGCTCAAGCGCCCGGCTCCGCCCATTGCACGTAGCACACGGCAATCGGCATCTGGTGTTCGTGGCAGAACTCCAGCCAACGCAACTGGTTGTCCTGCAGGCGATCGCCCGGGCCTTTGACTTCGATCATGCGGTAGGTCTTTTGCTGCGGCCAGAACTGGATCAGGTCCGGCATGCCGGCACGATTGGCCTTGATGTCCAGCAACAAACGGTTGAACCAGTGCTTGAGGTGCTCGGCCGGGAGGCAATCCAGGGCTTGCTCCAGCAGTTCTTCGCTGAGCACGCTCCAGAACACGAAAGGCGACTGCACGCCCCACTTGGCGACATAACGTTCGCGGATGGTCTGCCGGTAGCGCCCGTCGTCGAGTTCGGCCAGGCACGCCTGAAACAGTTCGGCCCGACGGCCATGGAAGTCTTCGCTGAGCAAATCCACCGGCCCGCGCTGGAACGGGTGAAAAAACGCGCCCGGCAAAGGCGCAAAAATCGCCGGCCAGCACAACAAGCCGAACAGCGAGTTGACCAGGCTGTTTTCGACGTAGTGCACCGGCGCCGAATCCTCAGCCAGATGCGCCTGAACATAAAACTCGACCGACACTGCGGGATCGACTCTTGGTAGTTGCAGGTCCAGACGCTGCATTTCCCGAGGCGCTGCCCGCTTGATGGGCGGCCCGCCGAGCTTGCGCCGCAGGCGCGGCAGCACACGGAGCAGCTGTTGTTGTTCGGCGGCGCTCTCCGGCGCCTGTTCGGCCTCTGCGGCCAGCTCCAGCGCCAACTCAAACTCGCCACTGCGTTCCAGCACGCGAATCAGCCGCGAACGCGCGCCCGGATAGGCACATTCGCGGTAGAGGTGCAGGGCCATGGCGAAATCCGCGATGCGTTCGCAATACTGGCCCATCTGGAACAGCAGCTTGCCGCGCCGCCGTTGCAACCATGGGTTGTCCAGCACCAACCCCTTGATGCGCTCGACCACCTCTTCCAGCGCTTCACCGGCCTCGAATTGTTGCTGGTACGCGTGCAGGAGGACACAGGCATCCACGTCTTCGCGGCTGCGCAAGCCACGGGACTCGGCACAGAACTCGACTTTTTCGTAGGTATAAATGCCCAGGTCGGCCAGCACAAACTCCGACCAGTCCTGGTACAGGTTGCCGAAGAACATCAGGCGCAGGCGATCGCACAACGCCATGATGGTCAGGCTGAACAGGCGCTCGTCCAGCCACGGGCACCAGTCGTTGAAGCTCTGCGTCTGGGGAAATTGCGCGCTCAGCGTCGGCAGCCAGTCGGTTTTCTTGCCTTTGGGCTGCTCGATGGCAGCGGCAAAGGTCTGGAGGATTTCGGCCTTGAGCAGCACCTCGAACAGCTCGTCGATGGTGATTGGCATTTGCCTGTCGACCCAACCCAGTTCGAGCAGCGGGCCGGCGGCTGTGCCGATATCACCGATTTCGTCGTAATGCAGCTTGCTCGCCCTGAAATGAACGCCTTTGCGCATGACCATTCTGACCAGCAGTGCCTGCGATTCACGGGGTACCCCCTTGAACGCATGAATGAAATGCTGCTCTTCGACGCTCAACACATCGCTAGAGCGCTGCTCAAGCCAATCAAGCACTTGCATGAAGTTGTTCAGGTAATAGAACGGATCGTCGAGGGGATTTGCAGTCACAGGGAAATGGGCCATGGCGAGCGAGTACTGGTTATGCGTACAGATACCAGTTCCACCCTGCCCGGTGCAATCGGAAAAGGATAAATGGCGCTGTACGGAATTTTTCCCGAGCAGTAGAACTTTCTGCCCCCCGGTGGCACCAACCGCCATAGAGGTGCAGTGACAGCCATCGAATTGATGGCGCTGCTTCAGAACCTATGGAGGTGATTATGGATATCAAGACTTTGGGCTTGCCCCTGGCGGTAGCGGCCCTGCTGACGCTGGCCGGTTGCTCGACGCCAACGGTGGTGACGCTGCAGAACGGCACTCAGTACCTGACCAAAGACATGCCGAAAACCAAAACCAGCGACGGGTTCTTCGAGTTTGAGGACATTTCGGGTGCGAAGGTCAAAGTCAGGGCCGATGACGTGGCGACGATTCGCCAGGAAGACTAACGTTTCTCCTGGCACGATGTGGCAGGTTTCGAGCACTGCTTTACACTCGACAGACCCCGTGCGACCGAATGACTGTGCAACGCTTCGACACGATGCGGTGCAATACGGGCATCACGTAAAGATTCTCAGGTGACGTCGAAATGAAAATGGTCACGCCACTTCTGGCCTCTCTGCTCGCCGTCAGCGCGTGCGTGACTGCGAGCGTGTGTGACGCTGCCACAAAGGCAAAGGCAAAACCGAAGCCCTTGCCAACTTACAAAACCAGTTTCGATTGCGCCTCGCCCCAGGCATCCGCCGAAAAGCTCATCTGTCATGACGCCCAACTGGCGCAGATGGACCTGGAACTCAATCGCCTTTATCTGCTGGCGCTCACGGATGAACATTCGGTGCCGCGCCCGGATAAAGTCGAGGTTGATCAACAGTTCTGGATCGACGCCCGCAACCAGTGTGACAGCGGCGCGCAAGCCAGGCCCTGCGTCATTCGCAGTTATGCCGAGCGCGCGCATCAATTGCGCCAGGGTTCGGCCATTGCCAGAACCAAAGACCCAAGCAGACGCACCGAAGGCCCCATTGCCTTTCATTGCGCAGGGCTCAGCCCGCTGGTTGCCGCCACGTTCTTTACGGTCGAACCGGGCGTTGTGTTCCTGAAATGGGCGAACACCTCGATCACCCTGGACCAGGTGCCGAGCAATTCCGGAACCCAGTACACGGGCAAGGATTACAAAGGCAACTACAGCTTCTGGCAAATCGGCGATGACGTGTTTTTCCAGATACCCGGTTCAGGGCAGATGAGTTGCGCAGGCGAGCCGGTCGGCTGAGGACGATGGCATCGGGACGTCCTGTCCCGATGGCCGCTCACCGCTTCAACTGCCGGTGCGAATCTTGTTCCACACTCGCGTACGCCCCCGATCGATATTCAGAGGCATGGCCTCCAGCGCAAACAGCTTGCCCATCATTTCAGGACTTGGGTAAACCTTGGTTTCAGGGTTGCGCTGTTCTTGAATTGCGTGATGCTCATGGGAGTACCTGTCGCTGTAGAGACGCTGTTCAGTGCATGAAACCTTCCATGAAACCGGCCACCCCGCTGGCCAGCTTGCGCCGCCAGGGCGCGGTCGCGGGGTTGGCCAGGGTCTGGTCCTCATGGACAAAGCTGCGGATGATTGCGTTGTAGCCGAGCCAGCGGATGGGTTCCGGCTCCCAGGCCCTGAGCGCGTCGAGGCCGCGCTGGGGGATGACCCACGGCTGGCGCACCAGATCGGTGTCGCGGCCCAGGATCAGGTCAGCCAGCGTGCGGCCACCCAGGTTGCTGGCACCAATACCCTCCCCGCCATAGCCGCCCGACAGGGCAATGCCGTTGGCCCGATCGCAAAGCATGTGCGGCTGGAAATGCCGGGACATGCCCAGGTTGCCGCCCCAGGAATGGGTGATCTGCACGTTCTTCAACTGCGGGAACAGCTCGCCGAACAGGTAGCGCCGCAGGTGTATTTCGTCAGTGGTCAGGTCGAAGTCGTGGCGCAGTTTGCCGGCGAACTGGTACCCGCCACGGGCGCCAAAGATCAGTCGGTTGTCAGCGGTGCGCTGACCGTAGGTGACCTGGCGACTGGCCTCGCTGAACGCCTGGCCGCGGCTCAGGCCGATTTCGTCCCAGGTGGCCGCCGACAATGGCTCGGTCGCGACGATCAGGCTCTGCACCGGCATCTGATAACGCCCCAGTGGCGACAAGGTGACGGAGTAGCCTTCTACCGCCGGCACCACCCAGCGACTGCGCACCGACGCTTTCGCCGTGCGCAGGCTGCCGGACTGCCAATGGGTGACCGGGCTGCTTTCATAGATTTTGACCCCCTGGCGCTCCACTGCCCGGGCCAGCCCTCGGACCAGCCTGGCCGGGTGAATGGTCGCCACGTGCGGCGCGTAGATTGCGCCGTAGGGTTTGGCGACGCGGATCTGCTGCGCCAGTTGTTCCGGGCTCAGCCAGCGATAGTGGCTGTCGTTGAGGCCCTGGCGGTGGAGATCGTCCAGGTAGTGGCGAAGGCTGGCCTCCTGCTCCGGATAGCGCGCAGCGCAGTACAGCACTCCGCCTTTACGGTAATCGCAGTCGATCCCCTCACGTTCGAGGACAATCTCCACTTCGTCTGGAATGCTGTGCAACAAATCGTAAGAGGCACGGCGCTCTTGCGCCGGCAGGTCTGCCAGCAGGCGATCTTCACCCAGCAAGTTGCCCATCAGCCAGCCGCCATTGCGCCCCGACGCGCCGAAACCGGCGGTCTGCGCTTCGACAATCGCAATGCTCAGGTCCGGTTTGTGCTGCTTGAGGTAGTACGCGGTCCAGAGACCGGTGTAGCCCGCGCCGATGATTGCCACGTCGACATCCAGGTCCCGCTCCAGCGCCGGACGCGCCAACAAAGGCTCGTCGAGCTGGTCCATCCACAAACTGATAGTGCGCCACGCCGGCATGCAAGACTCCGTCACTCAAACTTCAATGGCGTCGATCCTAGTGCGTGGGCTCAGGCGCTGTCTTGCGCGCGTGCACGCAAAGAAATTTGTTTGACGTAGGCCTTGGGTGACTGGCCGGTGTGCTGGCGGAAACAGCTGTAGAACGCTGACAGCGAATTGAATCCGGCAGCGAACGCCAGCTCATCGATACGCACAGGCGGTGTGGCGTCATCCAGCGCCGCGAGCAAGTGTTGCAGGCGTGCCTGGTTGACGTAGCGGTAGAAGCTCTGGCCCAGCACCTGATTCAACAGATAGGAAATCTGATTGCGGCTGTACCCGCACTCCTTCGCCACCTGTTGCAGATCAAGCTCCGGGGCAAGATACGGCTGTTGGCGCTGGAAATACTGCTGCAGGTCATCGGCCATGAAGCTCAATTGGCGAGGCGACAGGCCGAGCCGGCTGACCGCCGGGCGCTGGTTACTGGAAGTTTTGCTGCCAGGTTGTTCATGCACCAACGAGGCATATTCATTGACCCGCCAGATCAGCCCGTTCTTGACGGTGATCGCTTCACTGGCGCGCAACGACACCAGCCCTTCACCGCCGCGCAAGGTGATGCGGTATTGAATGAACGCGGTGTTGCCGTCCAGTCGAATGCGGTCAGAGTGCTCCAGCGCTTCGTCCGGATCCCGGGGCATGCTGCTACGCACGTATTCGCGTAATTCGGCCCGGCCCATGACCCGGTTCTGGAAAAAGTCGTTGTACTGGACTTCGGGGTGATAGAGCGCCATGACGCCGTCCAGATCCCGGTGCTTCCAGCGCAAGTGATAGCGCATGACCGTCTCGCCCGTGGCCTGGGTTTGCAACGGGCCATCATCATCGGCGTGCATTGAAAATCTCGACGGAAAAAACCGAGCTTGCCCAACTTGCGCCTTGTCTTCAACGACTAAACGGATGAAGGCTTTTGAGCGCAAATGCGAACGAAGCGTGACCTGAATCAAAAAAATGGCGGCAATCGCCAAATGAACTGAAAAATCCACATTCTTTTTACATCCGGATGCTACTTTTAAACACTGTCACTGGTTGAACCAATGAAGGTTCTTCCCTCCTACCATGAGCTAAGGGAAGCGCTCGATAATGAAGGCGGGTAACACATGAATAGAGGGTTCAGTAAGGTCACGTTTCCAAACGCCTGCCAGCTGATGCGCTGGCATTTTCATCCCATGGGTTTCGAGGCGAGCATGGACGCCCCGGGCAGCATGATTGCCCGTCTTTTTGATCGTGCCACTGGCGAGACCATGATCGCCATTGCCGGTATTCCTTGCGCCACCGTCATGAATGCCGCGGATGTAGAACTGATAATCGAAGCGGTGGAGGATGAACTTCAAGCCTTCGTACCACCGGAGGCCTTCAAGAGTTATGCCTGAAGGCTAAAGGCGCACAATGAAGCCCACATCAGGTGGGCTTTTGTGGGTAAGGAAAGATCAAAAGATCGCAGCCTTCGGCAGCTCCTACAGTTGACGGTGTACACCCTGTAGGAGCTGCCGAAGGCTGCGATCTTTGCAATTCAGGCCGACGCTTTGCCCTGCCGATGATCGACAAAGAACGCCTTGCCCTTGCCCACCCGGTCGGAGGCCTTGGGCATGTTCGCAGCCTGGGTGTCTTGCGCATCGACGTACCAGTAGCAATGGCTGACGGCGCGGGTAATACCCACGTAGGCCAGCCGCAGGATCTCGTCCTTCTGGGCGTTGTCGTAGGGTTCGCTGTCACCGGCCTTGCCCAGGCCCGCCATCCGGTAAACCTGATTCTTGTAGGGCGAGCTGGTCAGGTGCTGGCAGTCGCCCAGCAGAAACACCGCATCGGCCTGGAGGCCCTTGGCACTGTGATACGTCAGTTGCTTGAGCCTGCGAGCCTCATACGGCAAGCTAGAATCAACATTAACTACAGACTGAATATGTTCTTCTATCAATGACTTATCGCTACTTTTTCGATAAAGCATCAAGATCGAATCGCCCTTTCGGTAATGTTCCATCAGGCGCTGGGCCATGCCTTGGTCATCACGATCAAGGACGTTCACCGGCAGCAATGCCTTGGGTTCACCGCTAGCCTTGGCTTTCTTCCCGGCAATCGCCGGTGCTGCACGCACGATGTGTTCGGCGGCATCGATGATGTGCTGGTGGCTGCGATAGTTGTCGCTGAGCATGACCTTGGTGGTGCTCGGCGACGGGAACTCCTTGTTGAACTCCATGAAGTAGGTCGGCGAACTGCCGCGCCAACCATAGATGGACTGCCAGTCATCGCCCACACAGAGCAGCGAGGAACGCTGGGCGCCGCGTCCGACATGCATGGCCGGCCCGCGACTGCGGATCTCTGCCAGGCTGGCCCTGATCCAGGAGACGATTTGCGGCGAGACATCCTGAAACTCGTCGATCATCAGGTGTGACAGCGGTCGCAGCAGATCATCGCTGAGCAGTTTGAGATTCTCCGGCGAATGCTCGCTGAACAGCGCAAACATCCGGTTGTAAGTCATGATCGGCGGTTTCTGATCGAGCAAGTGATCTTCCAGCGCCCGCCAGTAAAGGCTCAAGGCCTCGAAGAAGAACCGGTCGGGATCGTCCTTGGCGAAACTCATCTGGCCGACGGCACTCGGCACGTCCAGCCCAAGATTTTCGATGAACCCGGCGGCGGCGACAAAGCAATCGAGCAACGGCGCGGAGGCGAGCTCGCCCTTGACCTTGTAATCGAAGCCCGGCCCGGCGCTGGCATCGCCCGCCAGCGAGGCCAAAACACGTTTCGATGATTCGTAGCTATCCAACCATATCAATGGCTTACGACAGAAAGCTTGAAACAGGGTGCGCTTGACTGCCCACTCTGCGCGCACCGACAGCTTGGCGTTTGGTCGCGTGACCTGCGGGTTTTCCCGAGGGTCGAACCCCAGCACCACCCAGGCATCCAGGGACGGGATGTAGCCGTGACTATGAAATTTCGAACCGTTGATATCGAACGACTGGCGATTCGGCTCAATCCCCTTGATGGGCCAGGCACCGGCGCGAAACCACAGGTCCTCAATGGCGTCGCACAGTTCTTCATCGCGCTTGGCCGCCAGTTCGGTAACACCCATGCGTTTCTGCACATCCGGGTGATCCCGCTCCAGCTCCCTGAGTTGCAAGGCGTGCCGGGACAATGGCTTGATCAGCTCACGAAAACGTTCATCCTCATTGTGCAGACGGTGATAGCAGGCGTTGAGCTGTTGGCGTTGAGCGTCGTTGATCCGCAGATCGAACGGATTGCTGTCGACCTCCTCGTCACCCTGCGCAGCCCGCAGGCTGAGGTTCTCGAATGCCTGCAAACGCTCGAAACCCGGAAGACTGCGGACCATCGGCAGGATCCGCGAGTGAAAGGTGCGCACCAGGTCCCGCGCCTCCTTGAAACTGATCGCGCGCCCCCAGAGCGCAAACAGTTCGATCAGCTTATTGATGAAGTCCTTGCGCGACTCACGAGTGAAGGTCACCACCGTCATCGAACTCAGCTCGAAGCCCAGGTAATGGGTCAACAGCAAGATACGCAGCACCAGCGTGGTCGATTTGCCGGCACCGGCGCCCGCGATCACCGAGGTGGATGGCGTGTCGCTGAAGATCATTTTCCACTGGGCGGCGCTGGGTTGGGCATGGGCTGGCAACAACCGGGCGACATCCGCCTTCATGCGCTTCTTCAATTCGGCGTTCAACGGCAGGCGCCAATCGTCGAACAACAGGTCATCGACATTCGGTGGCCGGTGTTCGGTGGCGCGCGAGTCGCGGATCAGCAGGACCTGCCGACCCTCCTCCAGCCCCTCGAGCTTGCCTTCCTTGTAGCCGTAATCGACCCCGGCGCTGTGACCGCTGCGAAAACCGTCGGCCTGGCCATGCAACCACGACGCACGATGCTGTGCGTGCAGGCGGGTCAGGCTGTAACCGAAGAATCGGGCGAGCAATCGCTTGATCAACGGCATCTCGGCCAAGGGGCGAAGTTCGGGAGGAAGATCGGGGGTGTGTTGCGGCACGCGGACTGACTCCAGGGTGTGAGGCTGTTGAGCGCTATGGTGTCTGCATTTGCTCTCGAGTTCTAGTGAATTGCTTATGACTCATTGGCTTATGCGATGAAGTGAAGGCTGGATGAGAAACTTCCGAGTTCGTTTTATATCAATGTATTCGATGGGAATGCTGCATTTTTTACGCTTTTTATCGATTGTTGCCTGTTGGATGATGGCCGTCATCACTCACCGGTCTCGCTTCGTGGCTCAGGCGCCTTGCCCCATGACGAACCTTTTCTGGAGACGATCATGCTTGAACTCAGACCTTTCAACTCGCTCGGCGGCGCTCACCACGGCTGGCTGGATGCTCACCATCATTTTTCGTTCGCCGAGTACTACGATCCCAAGCGCATGAACTGGGGCAACCTGCGGGTCTGGAATGACGACGTGATCGCCCCCGGCACCGGTTTCCCGCAACACCCGCACCGGGACATGGAAATCATCACCTATGTCCGCGAAGGCGCCATCACCCACCAGGACAACCTTGGCAACAAGGGGCGCACCGAAGCGGGCGACGTCCAGGTCATGAGTGCAGGCACCGGGATCGCCCACAGCGAGTACAACCTGGAAGCGACGCCGACCAGGATTTTCCAGATCTGGATCATCCCGAACGAGTCCGGCCTGGCCCCTTCCTGGGGCGCCAAGCCGTTCCCGAAAGGCAACCGCGAAGGCTTTGTCACCCTGGCCAGCGGCAAGGAAGGCGACGACCAGAGTTTGCGCATCCGCGCAGATGCCCGGCTGGTAGCGGCCAATCTGAAGGCCGGCGAGTCCGCCGAGTACCAACTGGACAACGGAAGACGTGCGTACCTGGTGCCGGCCACCGGGGTCATTGAAGTCAATGGGTTACGTGCACAAGCTCGAGATGGTGTAGCGGTTGCCGATGAACGGGTGCTGCGGGTAACTGCCATCGAGGACAGCGAAATCGTTCTGGTGGACCTGGCGTGATTCGGTAATTGCCAGACAAAAAAATGGGGCGACTGTCATGGTCACCCCCATTTTTTTGCTCAAGTATTACAGTGTTGGCACCGCCGCCATCGCGGGCAAGCCCGCTCCCACAGGGATTGTATTTAACCCTGTGGGAGCGGGCTTGCCCGCGATGGGGTCCTCCGTCACTTCGAGGAAATAGCACCATCCACCAGCGTTTGCGCCTCGGCCACCAGTTGCTTGAGGTGGTCGTCGCTGACAAAGCTTTCGGCGTAGATCTTGTAGATGTCTTCCGTGCCCGACGGACGCGCCGCGAACCAGCCGTTCTCGGTCATGACCTTGAGACCGCCAATGGCCTGGTCATTGCCCGGTGCGTGGCTGAGGATGCTCTGGATCGGCTCGCCGGCCAATTGGGTCGAGGTGACCTGTTGCGGCGACAGCTTGCTCAACAGCGCTTTCTGCTCCGGATTGGCCTTGGCATCGACCCGTACCGAGAACGGCTCACCCAGTTCGTCGGTCAAGGCACGATACGCCTGGCTCGGGTCGCGACCGGTCCGGGCCGTCATCTCGGCGGCCAGCAGGGCCGGAATCAAACCGTCCTTGTCGGTGCTCCAGACGCTGCCGTCCTTGCGCAGGAACGAGGCACCGGCGCTTTCTTCACCGCCGAAACCGAGGGATCCATCGAACAGGCCGTCGGCAAACCATTTGAAGCCAACCGGCACTTCGTACAGGCGGCGACCCAGGCGCTTGGCCACGCGGTCGATCAAGCCGCTGCTGACCACGGTTTTACCCACGGCGGCATCGGCGCGCCATTGCGGACGATTCTGGAACAGGTAGTCGATGGCAACGGCGAGGTAGTTGTTCGGCGCCAGCAAACCACCGGACGGCGTGACGATGCCATGGCGGTCGTGGTCCGGATCGCAGGCAAATGCCACGTCAAAGCGTTCTTTCAGGCCGATCAGGCCTTGCATGGCGTGGCTGGACGATGGGTCCATGCGGATCTGGCCGTCCCAGTCGACGGTCATGAAACGGAAGGTCGGGTCGACCTCTTTGTTCACCACATCCAGGTCCAGACGATAATGCTCGGCAATCGCCGACCAATAGCGCACCCCCGCTCCACCCAGCGGATCGACACCCAGGCGCAACTTGGCATCGCGGATGGCGTCGAAGTCGATCACGTTGATCAGGTCGGCGACATAGGTGTTGAGGTAATCGTGGCGATGGGTGGTGCTGGCTTTCAGTGCCTGCTCATAGCTGATGCGCTTGACGCCAGCGAGCTTGTTGGCCAGCAGTTCGTTGGCCTTGGCTTCGATCCACTTGGTGATGTGGGTATCGGCCGGACCACCGTTGGTTGGGTTGTACTTGTAGCCACCGCTTTGCGGCGGGTTGTGGGACGGCGTGATGACAATGCCGTCCGCCAGGCCGGTGGTGCGACCACGGTTGTAGCAGAGAATCGCATGGGAAATGGCCGGCGTCGGCGTGTACTCGTCACCTTCGGCGATCATCACGGTCACGCCGTTGGCCGCCAGCACTTCGAGGGCGCTGGCGCCGGCCGGTGTGGACAGCGCGTGGGTGTCGATGCCGACAAACAGCGGACCATCGATGCCTTGAGCTTCGCGATACAGGCAGATCGCCTGGCTGATCGCCAGCACGTGCCATTCGTTGAAACTCAAGTCGAACGAGCTGCCCCGATGCCCGGACGTGCCGAAGGCAACGCGCTGGGTCGAAATCGCGGCATCCGGCTGGCCGGTGTAATAGGCCGTTACCAGTCGCGGGATGTCGACCAACAATGCTGCCGGTGCCGGTTTACCCGCAAAAGGACTGAGTGTCATGCAAAACCTCTGGAATAGAGTGGTTCAGGAATTGGGGCGCAGTTTACTGGCAGTTGGACCGCAAGGCGATGGGATCGATCCAACACAGCGCAGGTTGTTATTTTTTGTCTCGCTCACTCGATTGATTCCAGGCGCAGCGCATCCCCCAGCAGTCCCAGTGCGGCCGCCAGGTTGTGATCGCCGCCGAACGTATGACTCAAGCGCAAATGCTGCCCGTGCAGACCGTGGAGGCTGAACAGTTCCCCCGGCGCGATGACCACTTGATGCACCAGCAGGCGCTGGAACACACGACGTACGTTGACCCGACGCAACGAGCGCATCCAGATCGTTGCACCGCCTTGCGGCTCGACGAAATGCAAGGCATCACCCAATCGCTCCTGCAACAACTGGGTCATTTGACTCTTGCGCTCCTTGAGTAGCCGTCGCAGCACCAGCAGATGCTGATCGATGCGACCGCTACTGTACAAACGGGCGATGGCTTTCTGGCGAATCTGCGAGAGACGGAACGAACGCAGCAGAAAGTGCCGTTGCAGCTCAACGCTCAAATGCCTTGAAAGCAGGTAACCATAGGGCGCTTCAGGCCCGATGACTTTCTCGAACGTGGAAAACACCATCAGCCGTTCAGGGTCCAGCAAGTCGCGAAAGCGCACGCCGCCAAGGTCGAATCCGAGTTCACCATAACAGTCGTTTTCCAGCACCCAGCTGTCATGCGCGGCCAAAAGCCGGGCAATGGCCTGCCTGTTTTCGTCAGGCGCCAGGCTGCCGCGGGGCATATTCAGGGCCGATGAAAGCATCACCAGCCTGACCGGTTCGGTATCCAGCAGCATGTTGAGCCGTTCCGGATCCAGGCAGCCATCGGCCTGCACGGGCAGTTCAATCACCCGCACGCAGGCGGTTTGAAACAAACGCAGGATCGTCCAGTCGCACGGCGATTCGACCACCACGGTGGCATCTTTCAAGCCCAGCACGGCGATCAGGATTTCCAGTACACCGCGAAGGTCTGCGCCGATGTAGACATCATCGGCGTGCCAGTAACGCATTGGAGACGTGGTGTAGCGCGCAGCCAGGGCGGTGCGCAATTCGAGCTCGCCGCAGGGTTGCGAAGGCGACTGCGGCTGGCGGGGATACTGGCGCAGCAACTCTCGCTCCAGCAGCAACAAAGGACTGTCCAGCGGCTGCAGCAACGCCGGTTCATCGGCGCTCAAGACCAGCATCCCCGGGCGCCTGGCATTGACGTAGACGGCTTCCAGCAGATCGCTGCCGCTGTCTTGCAGGTTGATCGAGGACACTGGCAATGCGTAGTAACCGGACTTGGCCACCGAATAGACGCGCCCTTCTTTCTCAAGCAGCGAATAGGCGTACTGAATGGTCGAGATCGACACATTGAGACGCTCCGCCAGATGCCGCAGCGACGGCAGGCGGATGGGCGAATCCCCTTCAGATTCGTTGATCAGGCTGACCAGGTATCGATAAACCGCCTGATAGGCGAAATCCGTTTCTCGTGGACCTTTCATGGGCGAAGGCCAACCGCACTGGCTGAAAACCCGCCCACGTTCAGTGGCCCGCTGACCATTCATCCACCCACGTACTGTCGGCATCAGGATCGCCCAGCGTATTTTGCGACGCGGCCCTTTGAATGATTGCTTCAGCCACCCCGCCAGCGCCTGCGGGTGTCCACTCCATGCGGTAAAGCTGGCCAATCAGGCTGACGGGCAATCCGCTGACATCAATCATCCACTGCATGATCTGTTCGCCGACCGGGTACCCCTGCATGGCCTTGTGCAGCTCGGGCATGGCCACCAGCATGCCCGGATGGCACTGACGCAGGAAATGCTCGAGCCCCGCACCTTTTTCGGTGAAAGGTGAAAAAAGCAGGCACACCAGCTGTGCTTCGCTCAGGCCCAGGTTCTTTTGCGCTTCGGCCGCCGCTCGGGCGCGCTGCTCGGTCAGTGTCGCCGGGTTACCGAAGACCTCGATGGCCTGCTCGCACAAACGCTCGGGCAAGCGCTTGCGGCGCATCATCACCAAGGCGCGTTGCAGGTATTGCGTAATGCCGAACTCGTAATTGCGGCCATGCACGTAGCACGCTTGCAACCCCCTGACGTGCGCCGAGATCGACGGGCTGACGAATTCGTTGTCGCTGATCTGCGCAGACAGTTCGTCAGGCTGGAACCGGAGAAACTCAGTCAGCAATGGCCAGCGTTCTTCCAGGTTGCTGACCAGCAGGTCGTGGATGTCGATGCAGGCCGTACGACGACAGGTCTCGAAGCGCTCTTGTGGACGCCACCGGGCCTGGCTGTAATCCGCGTAGAACGCGTGATAACAGTCGCTGCCCAGTTCATCGAGCAATGCGAACAACCCCGCATAATCGACCTCACCCGTGGGCGAAGGCTTGAGCCCTGCCTTGGTGGCGGCACGCTTCAAACCGTCGATGAACTGCTTCTGTTGACGCGGCGTGTCACTGATGAGCAACGCGTCGACACCACTATCCCAGCGGGCGATTTGCCCGTAGAACTCTCCCGTGGCCAGATAACCGTCATCCCACAGGTCCAACCCGCCACGCCACTCCCGACGATGGCCGATCAGCAGCAGGTTCAAGCGATTGGACTCGCGACCGGCGTCGGAGATCGGCGTCAGGTGGTTGAACGGCAAGACTTCCCGATCATCGACCATCAACACCTCGACCCGGGGATCGTCATAGACAAACAATGCGCTGTTGGTCCGGTGCATGTTTTCCACCGCCGCGCCGCTTGCCCCGTTCAACCGTAACGAGGCGATGCGCAACTGGAATGTCGCTGGCGACCGAGTGGCAATGGTCAACTGCGCAGCACGCAACAGCGCCAGGGTGTAGCAGTTGTCACGGCCCCCGGACTGGATCGCCAACACCTTGTAATCGCCAATGCGCTCCATGCCCCCCGCCGCTACCGTCAGACGCTGAATCAACAATTGCAAAGCAGTGCGTTCGGCACGGGAGAAAAAACCCAGCAATCGCTGCAGCACTTGTTGATAGACATGGTTCATCGCTTGGTCATGGATGCTGGTCATCTTTATTTACCTGATACTCGTAAGTTCAACATCGCGCAGACAGCAAATCCCGTTGCACTGTCTGCGCGAATGGAGTCATGGACTTTATTGCCAAATGCTAGCACTTGAATTTTCTGGTGATCATTTGAAACGTTCGTAGCGCCCCCTCGGTTTAACGACGCAGGCGAAGCTGTAGCGCCCGACTGGCAAGGGTTTGCTCGACTTGAATCGCAGTCCTAGGAAACTTCCGACAATATCCCACAGACATTTAATACAAGAAATAAAGAAGGAAGTTGTCGCTGTCTTTTTGGCAACTACACAACAACACTCTAGTTTGGAGAGGTGCACCGACGGCGCACATTGAAAAGTTTCAGCCTGACACCCAGCCATGACTCATTCCTTGAGATGAAAGTAATCATTCAATTATCAGGGCTTAGTGGCTGATTAGAAGCTACAGATTACGAGCAAAAACCAGTTCAGTTGCTGGACCGGCCTGCGGATCGAAGGATTTCGGGGGACTGAAACGAAAGAGTCCGCGTGGGCACGGACTCTTGGGTGGGCTATTGCGGCGGTTGTTATGCCGGATCGACCTGCAGCGCGACCCTTTCGCGACACGGGCATTCGTCCATGTAGCGGTGTGCCTCGACAAACTCGGCAAACGGGAAGACCCGAGTCTTGAGCGGCAGCAGAACGCGGTCGGCGGTCAGCTGATTGATGTCGCGCAAGGCACGTTGCAGTGCGACCTGGTCCTGGGTGATGCCCAGTTCCGGCTTGCCAGTGAAGTTGCCGATGCAGTGTACGAAGAACTGAATGTTCTTCTGGAACGCTGCGCAGGCCGGGAAAGGCGTCTGGTTGCCGCCTTGCAGGCCGTACAGCACCAGGCTGCCGCGAGGCGCCAACACATCGCCAAGCAACGACATCTGCGGACCGCCCAAACCATCGAATACCACATCCACGCCGCGGTTATCGGTGATCTTGTTGATTCGTATCAGCAGATCTTCTTCCTCGGTGACGATGACTTTCTCGGCACCCAGTGACAGCAGATACTCACGCTCCTCTGCTGACTTGGTCGCGGCGATCACTCGAACACCCAGGGCCTTGCCCAGTTGTACGAACGAAGGTCCGGCGCAATGACTGGCGTCGGTCACCAGGGCAAACTGCCCGGGTTTGACCCGTGCCAGATCCGCATAAGCGAAATAGGCAATCAACAACGGCGTGTAGTGCACGCTGGCTTCAATCGGGCTGAGCACATCCGGGTAGCGGGTCAGTGCCGAGCGCGGCAGAACGATCTGCTCGCCGTAGACCGGGTAATCGTTCGGGCTTTCGGCCGGGAAACTGGCAACCTTGTCACCGACGGCCAGGTCTTCCACGCCATCGCCGACGGCGGTGACGATACCGGCCATTTCATGACCAAGGCCTGAAGGCAGACGAGCGTGGGACGAGGCCAGGTTCTGGCGCCAAAGAATGTCATACCAGCTGATGCCGATCGCTTCGACGCGCACCTGCACTTCGCCCGGTGCAGGCAGAGCCGCCGCATGCTCTTCGCATTTGAGCACCTCGGCTGGACCAAACTTGTGAAAACGGATCGTGCGGGACATCGCAAACCTCGCCAATTGAACCTCTAATGCCTTGAACTCTAGCTGGGCTTTCAACCCAACACTATCTGTGGCTATTAATAGTCGACATGCCTGTCATTGATTCCGCGGCGGCGACAATATCGTGAAATGTCGTAGGAAACTGGAGCCGCCTTTGCAGGAAATCTGAATTACCCGGTGCAGAGTACCAGCCTTTCCCCGTAATATTCCTGCTGGCCATTGTTCTCATATGGCTGCCCACGTCAAGTTTGCTGACCCTGCCAGGACTCCAGATGAATCGTAATGACCTGCGTCGTGTCGACCTGAACCTGTTGATCGTTTTCGAAACATTGATGCACGAGCGAAGCGTGACCCGTGCTGCGGAAAAACTGTTCCTCGGCCAGCCAGCCATCAGTGCAGCGCTCTCGCGCCTGCGCGGCTTGTTCGATGACCCATTGTTTGTGCGTACCGGCCGCAGCATGGAGCCGTCCGCCAGGGCGGTAGAGATCTTCGCCCTGCTCTCGCCGGCACTGGATTCGATTTCCACCGCCGTCAGCCGTGCGGCCGAGTTCGATCCTGCCACAAGTACCGCCGTGTTCCGCATCGGCCTTTCGGACGACGTCGAGTTCGCCTTGCTGCCAATGCTGCTCAAGCGCCTGCGTGCCGAATCGCCGGGGATTGTGCTGGTGGTGCGCAGGGTCAACTACATCCTGATGCCGGGGTTGCTGGCATCCGGTGAGATATCCATCGGTGTCAGTTACACCACCGACCTGCCGGCCAACGCCAAGCGTAAAGTACTGCGCCGCAGCCAGCCGAAGCTGTTGCGCGCCGACACCGTGCCAGGGCCGTTGAGCCTGGATGATTACTGCGCTCGCCCCCATGCACTGGTGTCGTTCGCCGGCGACCTCAGCGGCTTTATAGATGAAGAACTGGAAAAGCTCGGGCGCAAACGTCATGTGGTGCTGGCCGTGCCGCAGTTCAACGGGTTGAGCACCCTGCTCTCGGGCACCGACATCGTGGCTACGGTGCCGGACTACACGGCCGATGCACTGACTGCCGCCGGCGGTGTGCGGGCCGAAGATCCGCCGTTGCCGGTGCGCAGTTTCGAGTTGCACATGGCCTGGCGCGGGTCGCAGGATAACGATCCGGGGGAGCGCTGGTTGCGGTCGCGGATTCAGATGTTTTTTGGGGACCCTGAGAGTCTTTGAAAGGGTTGCCAACGGCCAATTTTTGAATGACCTATGTATGTCGCTACCCTGCCCCTCGCAACACCGCAATATCTCGTTTGGGCGGTATTCCAAACAGACGGCTGTATTCGCGGCTGAACTGCGATGGACTTTCATGGCCGACCTTGAAAGCCGCGCTGGATACATCCTGACGCTCGTTGAGCATTAAACGCCTCGCCTCGTTTAGCCGTAGCCATTTCTGGTACTGCAACGGGCTCATCGCGGTGAGCTGGCGGAGATGGTGGTGGAAGGTCGGCGTGCTCATCTGCACCCGGGCGGCAAGGTCGTCAACGCGAAGGGCCGAGGTGTAATTCAACTCCAGCCAATCGATGGCTTTGACCCTCGTCGGCGCACCGGCATCGCGTTTGACTCGAGCGGCTATCGAGCGACCTTCGAGTTGAGCGCCGCGTTGCTGGGAGTGGCGGCTGTTCTTGCCTTCCTGGCTGCACGCGCAATCTCGCGGGAGCCTGTTACATCGGTAGACATCGCTTGAAAAAAACCACAAGACACGCCAAGGCGTTTCTTGTGGCTCAGGTGGAGCATTCGTTCGCAGGCTGGCGACTTTGACCTCCAATTAGCATCTGCGTAGCCAGAAAAACGATCATGCCTTCTCGATTTCTTTCAGGTGCGCATAGCTATCAACAAATCGCTTAAATTTGTGTTTGCCACACGTGTACGCTTCATACTTCGCAGGCAAAGTCTCATTCACGCAGGTTGACACAGGCTCAACAACCGCATCGAAATCCAAATCAATAAAGAACGGTATGGAATAACGTTCCAGGCCGCTAGTATTTATGACGCGATGCATTGTCGATGTGTAGCGATCATTGGTTAGGGTTTGAACTAAGTCACCAATATTGACGATGAACGTGCCTTCAACCGGTGGTGCGGTAACCCACTCCCCTGCACGATTCCTGACTTGCAAACCGCCAACTGCATCTTGGGACAGGACAGTCAAGAAACCGTAGTCCGTGTGAGCCCCAATACCAATCTCCTCTTGGGAAACCCTACCAATCTGGGGCGGGTAACGCAAAATTCGCTGAATAGTGATGGGCTTACGCTGAAGACGTTCAAAGTAATCTTGTGGCAAACCTAAACTCAGCGCGATCCCGCCGATGAGCGTTCTCGCGAGCGCCAATACAGCGCAATGATAAGCGTCGGCAACCGTCTCGAATTTTGGCAGTGCGGAAGGCATTTGATTAGGGCCAAAAAATGGAGAAACCTCATCGTAATGAGCTCCGTAATCAAAGCACTCTTTAAAGTCGCGGGTGTTAGCAGGGTCTACGTTTTCCGCATACATCGGTATATAGCCGCGTAGCGTCAGCCCGGAGTTTACGACATTAAGTTCGTCTTTCTCCTCATATGGAAGTTTAAAAAACTCCTTGGAAAGCGCGTACATATCATCTATCAACTGCTGCTCAACGCCATGATTTTTAATATAGAAAAAACCAACTTTTTCGCAGGCATCACCTATTTTGCTTGCCACCTGCAGTGGATTATTACCGTTGACAAGTGGCGACACATCTATGATTGGAATTTCAGTAAAAGCTGTTTGCTTGCTAGCTAAACGAATATCAGATAACGCTGTCACGTAGGCTCTCCTTTTAAAAATTACATTAAGGCAGCGGATTCAGAAAGACGGCGAAGCCCTCTTCAACCTCACTGCGCAACACTATTCAGATTCAAAAGACAACAGGGCACGCGTTTCCCCATCCAGTTTTATACCTAGCGTTGTCACCGACATATTTCACCCATTCGGTGCACCCGGCCCCCTTCACTCACCGTCAAGGGCACCGAACCGCAATATAGTTACAGGAAAGCGCAGTCGTTACTGGCCCGCCGTTGTTGCAGCGGTTGTGCCGTCAAACATGGCTGCAAAGCGGGGCTTGTTGGCTGCGTAGTATTCTGCAACCACTTGGTCTGCCGAACTATCACGCGCAGTAGCCATCAATTTCTCAAGGTCAGCTTTAGGAATTTTGAAGTTGGCGAAGAATCGAGCAACATCGGGGTGCTCCGCGCTAAAGCCTTTGCGTGCAACCGCGTGGATTTGCTCAGCGCCACCGAAAATTTGCTTCGGATCATCCAGATAACGCAGTGGCCACTTGGAGAACATCCAATGCGGGCTCCATGCGTTAATCAAAGACCACTTGTCACGCTTCAGATTACGGTCCAACTCGCTCAACATTCCGGATTCTGAAGAAGCGACCATCTTATAGCCATCGAGACGATATTCTTTGATGGCCTTTTCCGTAAGTTTGTACTGACCATTACCCACTTCGGAAGTCAGGATCTTGCCGCCGAGCTTTTCCCTTACCTCTGGTTTGTTAAGGTCTTCGACACTGGCGACTTCACTGGCAGGAATGGAAGCAGGCACCGCCATGCCAATCCGACCTTCATACAGCACACCCAAGTCTTCGAGCTTGTCGCGGTATTTGTCATAAAAGGACTTGTGAGTGCTCGGCAGCCAAACCATCGGAATCAGATCGATATTACCGTTAGCCAGCGCCTGGAACTGAATACCGATATCGGCCAGCACCAATTTAACCGGTTGCTTCAGGTGGGCTCGCAGTGCCGTGTCTGCCAGCTTTACAGCGATTTCCGTATCCGACCAATTCACCCAGCCGATACGGATAGGCGCGGGCTCCTCGGCTTGGGCAATCAGGCTGCCGGATGCCATAACCAAGCCTGCAAGCCAGCCGATACAAGTTTTACTGGATAACGTAATCATGTGCATCTCCGCGTCCTGTATTTCTCACATCGTTATGTAATGGAATGATCAGCTCACTCTCAATGCTTTTTCGAGACCGCAACGAGCACTTTCATAGTCCCCTCGCATTCATGGATCGGTGCCTGGGATGACCGGCCCGATCACCCCTGTTTCGAATGGATGTTAATCCTGGTTTTTTCACCGCGCAAGAAAAATGTACATATGTGTCTCAATCATTGACACACATGAACATTCGACATACCGTCATGTCAAACCAAGCCCGATGTTCTGTTCCCGGAGCGCAACACCATGTCCAGCGATCCCCTGCTGCAGCCCTATAAGATCAAGCACCTGACCCTCAAAAACCGGATCATGACCACCTCCCATGAGCCCGCCTATCCTGTCGACGGCATGCCGAAGGATCTGTACCGCGCTTATCACGTTGAACGCGCGAAGGCCGGCGTGGCGCTGACCATGACCGCAGGCTCCGCCGCTGTTTCCCGCGATAGCCCGCCGGTGTTCAACAATGTGCTGGCGTATAAGGATGAGGTGGTCAAATGGATGAAGGATTTGACCGACGAATGCCACGAACACGGCGCGGCGGTGATGATTCAGTTGACCCACCTGGGAAGGCGCACGCGCTGGGACAAGGCTGACTGGCTCCCGGTCGTATCGCCTTCTCATTCCCGTGAAGCGTCCCACCGGGCCTTTCCGAAAAAGATGGAAGACTGGGACATCGATCGAATCATCAAGGACTACGTGGATGCCGCCGAACGCATGAAGGCGGCGGGCCTCGATGGTCTGGAGTTGCAGGCTTACGGTCACCTCATGGATCAGTTCTGGTCGCCATTGACCAACGACCTCGACGGCCCATACGGCGGCTCGCTGGAAAACCGACTGCGCTTCACCTTTGACGTCCTGCGCGGTATCCGCCAACGCTGCGGCGAAGACTTCCTGCTCGGGGTCCGCTACACCGGCGATGAAGACCTGCCCGGTGGCTTCGGTGCGAAGGACGGCATGCAGATTTCTCACATGCTCAAGGACAGCGGCCTGGTCGACTTCCTCAACGTCGTTCGCGGGCACATTGATACCGATGCCGGCCTGACCGATGTGATTCCGATCCAGGGCATGCGCAACTCTCCGCACCTGGATTTTGCCGGAGAGATCCGTGCGGCGACGGGTTTCCCGACGTTCCACGCAGCCAAGATTCCCGACGTCGCAACCGCCCGACACGCCATTGCCTCCGGCAAGGTAGACATGATCGGCATGACCCGAGCGCACATGACCGATCCGCACATCGTGCGCAAGATCATCGAAAAGCGCGAAGAAGAAATTCGCCCCTGCGTAGGGGCCAACTATTGCCTGGACCGTATTTATCAGGGCGGTGCCGCGTATTGCATTCACAACGCCGCCACCGGGCGTGAAACCACCATGCCCCACGAAATTCCCAAGGCGCCGACCAAGCGCAAGGTGGTGGTGATCGGGACCGGCCCCGCGGGTCTGGAGGCAGCGCGGGTCGCCGGTGAACGTGGCCACGACGTCACGGTGTTCGAAGTCGCCGACCAGCCCGGCGGGCAGATTCGATTGACTGCTCTGAGCGAGCGTCGCCGCGAGATGATCGGCATCATCGACTGGCGCATGGTGCAATGCGAACGCCTCGGTGTGAAGTTCCACTTCAATACCTGGGCCGAGGCCGAGACGGTGCTGGCTGAAGAGCCGGATGTGGTGATTGTTGCCACGGGCGGCTTGCCGCACACCGAGGTGCTCAACCACGGCAATGAATTGGTGGTGTCCACCTGGGACATCATTTCCGGCGACGTCAAGCCCGGCCAGAACGTGCTGATCTTCGACGACGCGGGCGACCACGCGGCGCTACAGGCCGCGGAGGTCATTGCCAACAGCGGTGCAAAACTGGAGATCGTCACACCCGACCGGTCGTTCTCGCCGGAAGTGATGGCGATGAACCTGGTGCCTTACATGCGCAGCCTGCAGGACCTGGACGTTACCTTTACGGTCACGTATCGGGTCGACTCCGTAGAGAAGCGCGACGGGCAATTGTTTGCCCACTTCGGCAGCGATTATGGCCAGGTGCACAAGCAGAGAGTGGTCGATCAGGTGGTGATCAACCACGGCACCCTCCCCCTGGACGATTTGTACTTCGATCTGCGACCCCATTCGAGCAATGACGGCGCAGTCGAGCAGCACAATCTGATCGCCGGCAAAACCCAGAACATCGTGACCAACCCTGAAGGCCGTTTCCAGCTATTCCGGATCGGCGATGCGGTCTCGGCGCGCAATACCCACGCCGCCATCTACGATGCACTGCGGCTGTTGAAAGACATTTGAAGTCATGCCCCTGATCTCAAGCATCAGGGGCAATTTTCACTTCATCAACCCCAAGGACTATGGCAAGCCTATCCAGGACGTCATCGTCGAACTCACCGACGGCGGCGTCGATCACTCGTTCGAGTGCGTCGCCAATGTGCAGCTGATGCGAGCGGCACTGGAGTGCTGTCACAAGGGTTGGGGCGAGTCGATCATCATCGGTGTTGCCGGCCCCGGCCAGGAAATCAGCACGCCCCCCTTCCAGCTCGTCACTGGTCGCGTATGGCGTGGCACTTACGCTCGGGATCTGGACGGTAACAAGCTGGCCGTTTACTGCTTCAAGGCAGAGTAAACGACACTTACCGGAGCCTCTGTGAAGGGGCTTCGGTTTATCAGGCTTCAAGCCCTCTGCGGGCAACGGCAGCACCGGCTTGCAACGCCCTGCCAATTTGTTCTTCGAAATGACCTTGCGTCATCGTTTGCAAAGCCGCAGCCGTCACTCCGCGGTAGGCAACCAAGGCATCGATCATCTGTTGAGCATCGTGGCTGGCCAATAGCTGGCTGCTATTTACAACGACATTTTTAGCGGCGAGCTGCGCAATATCAGTGGGTATGCCGGCAACCATCGCCTGATTGGCCAGCGCCGTCATCAATAACGCAGGAAAGGCCGGGCCGGTACCCGAGAGTGCCGAGAGGTAATCGATGAAATCCTCTTGCTGAACCTCAGCAGCGGTGCCCACACATTCGAAAAGATGCTGCACGAGATCCTTCGTCGCGGCCTCTACCTCTGCGAAGCAATACCAAGGTGTAAAAGACTGCCCGATTTCTACCGCCGCGTTGGGCATCGCCCGCACGACCGCCGAAGCCGAGGTCTGCGCAGCAATCGCCTGCGCTGTAATCCCGGCCATCAGTGAAATGACTGTTTTGCCCGTCGCGTTGATGTTCAGGCTGGCGAAATGCTCGGGTCGAACCGCGATGATCACTACCTCGCTGCGATCCACCAGGTCCTGGTTATCAGCCACCAGGCAAGCGCCTTGCTGTGCCAATGGATGGCTGCCAGAACGGTTGGAAATGATCAGATTGCCCGTCGGCACCAATGCCTTTGCCAGCACTGCCTTGGCGATCGCTGCGCCCAACCACCCCGTTCCTCCAATAATGCCCAGCGTCTCATTGAGCATCTGCAGACGTCTCCTCGAAGGTATCGGTCAAGGGCACGAAAACCCCGGGCTCTTTTTCGGCGTAGCCGAATTTCCCGTAAAAACGATCCAGCTCGCGCTGTTTGGGTACTTTCCCGGTGAAGATGCTCACGTAATGAGGAATGCGTTGGAAACGCACAGTGATCAACTCAGTCGTGTTCATGGTGATGTAGCCGATCTGGGTCAAATAAATCGTTCTGGCTCGCGCATCAGCACCCTGGTTGTCATAGCCGAAGCGCTTGAACATGCTCGCCAGGGCATTCATGCGCTGCTCGTCTACGGTAGCGACCTCTTGAGCAACTTCAGCTGACTGAAGCGCCCAGCTGCGCACGGCGAACTCGAACTGCGAGTCGAACAGTTGCGGGTTGAGCCAGCACTCGAACACATTCAGGATCGCTTCGGAGATGCTTTCCGCATAGCTTTCGCTTTGCCGGATCAAGCCCCCCGTATTGGTCTCCCGCCAGCGTGAAAGCAAGGCGGCGAGCAACTGTTCACGATCCTCAAAAAACCAGTAGAAGCTGGTTCGTGACAAGCCCAGGCGCTTGGCCAGCGGCATGACCCGAACGGCATCGATGCCCGACTCCTTCAAAGCTTCGTAGGCAGCTTCGAGCCAACCTTCCGGGGAGCCGCGCCAACCTGCATCCTGGGCCTTACCACGTGCCTTCCCTAACTGGGACATCGCGCTTACCTTCTTCAAAAAATGCGTAACGCGAATGTAACCCGATGCCTCCCTGAATGTACACCTGAGTACATTTTATTGACTTCGCAGTCTGAGGCATGCCTGCTTTTCCACACGTTTCACAGGAATGCACGCTAGCCGCATTGGGATCATTGGAGATTCCCATCCAGAGACATGAAGCGCGGTGCACAAAGAAAACAAACCTCTGTTGGGCTGTCTTGGGCGCGATTCTATTCTCGAGTCAGTAATTTCTGATAACGCCTGGTTATCTTTGGCCCAGTAAAAAAGTTGCTGGACGCTGCGATCCATTGAAATTAAATAATGGCTGCGCCAAAAACTTACCAGGTAGGTTGCCCGATGAAATTCAATAATAAAGTGGTGGTCATTACCGGCGCTGCCGGCGGTGTCGGACAGGCGTTAGCGTTATTGTTCGCCCGAGAAGGTGCAAAGCTTGTTTTGTCTGATCTTGACGAAACCGGTTGCAAATCAATTTCCGCCAAAGTCCGTGACTTAGGCGCCGAAGTGCACTACGTGGCAGGCGACCTGCGCCGAAAAGAATATTGCGAAGCGATTGTCCAATCTGCCGTCGACACTTTTTCGGGGATCGATATCGTACTGAACAATGCGGGCATCATTCCCCGCGGCACGATTGAGGAAACCACTGACGACATGTGGTTCGACGCCATGGGCGTAAACCTGAATGCGGTGTTCTTCATCTGCCGTGCCGCGATACCGCACATGAAAAATCGCCCCGGCGCCGCGATCGTCAACACATCATCTGTCTGGGGCATTTATCCAGGCCCCGCCCACGTGGCGTATTGCACAAGCAAAGGGGCCGTCGCGGCTTTAACCAAGAATCTGGGCCGCGATTGCGCCCCTTTGGGCATTCGTGTCAACGCCGTGTGCCCGCACGAAATCAATACCCCGATGATACGCAGCGGCTTTGAGCGTCGCGGCCTGGATCCGGACAAGGCCGTGCAAGAGTTGAACAAGAGCGTGCCATTAGGCCGTATCGCCGAGCCGGAAGACATTGCGGATGTCATCGCATTTCTGGCGTCCGACGAGGCCAGGTACATCGCCGGTGAAACGGTCGAAGTCACAGGCGCCAAGCCGGTATCCGGCTAAGGAGAGGTAGCGATGCTTAAAGGTAAAAATGTAGTGGTGACCGGGGGCGGCAGAGGGATTGGCCGAGGCATCACCGAACAATTGCTTGAGGCGGGAGCTTCTGTGTTGATCGCTCAGCGCCAGGCACTGGATGCCGACTTGCAAAATCAGCCTCAAGTCTATTTCGTCGAGGCTGATCTCGCTTCGATGGAGTCCCCCGGTTTGATCGCGCAAATAGCCCGGGAGCAGCTCGGCGGAGTCGATGTCCTGGTGAATAATGCAGGGTTCATGTTCGAGAAATCCATTGATGATATGACCGAACAGGACTGGGATCGCATGATGGCTGTCAATCTGCGGGCGCCAGCGTTCTTGTGCAAGGCGTTGGTGCCCCAGATGCGTCAGCGAGGCGGTGGCAGCATCATCAACATCGGGTCGATCGAAGGGATAGGCGCCAACCCTGAACATGCCGCGTACTGTGCCTCCAAGGCCGGCATCCATGGGTTGACCCGAGCCTTGGCAGTCGATCTCGGCCGGGACGGCATCCGCTGCAATGCCATTGCTCCAGGGTGGATCAATTCCGAGCTGAGTGATGCGTATCTCGCCGATCAAGCTGATCCGCGTGCGGCGCGCGAGGGACTCCTGCGCCTTCACCCGGTCGGACGTACCGGATTGCCGACGGATGTTGGCGGGACAGTCGTTTTCCTGGCCTCGGAATCATCGGCCTTCATCACCGGGCAGGTGCTCGTGGTGGATGGGGGGCGCACGGCGAAACTGTCACTGCCGTTTTGATCGAATCAGCCTGACTTGCGACGGAGGGAGTCACTTACTCTCCTCCGCTGCAAAATTTCGCGGCGGGCACGCATTGATTACTTGGGCGCTTTGTTCTCTATCAAGCAGTTGCCACCGTCGATCACCAGCAACTCGCCGGTAATGTAACTGGACTCAGGTGACGCCAGGAACGTAACGGCAGCAGCCACTTCCTCCGGGCGACCTGCCCTGCCAACCGGGACATACTTCGCTGCATTCTCTTCCTCTGGAGTGCTTGACCCTGTGGCGATCCAACCCGGCGCGACCGAGTTCACAGTGATTCCATAGCGCGCGACCTCAAGGGCCAGGCTCATGTTCATACCTACCATCCCAGCTTTGGCCGCAGCATAAGCCGCCTCTCCTGGATTACCTGCCCGAGTGCCAGTCGTGGAGCTGACATTGACGATTCGGCCGTAGTGTCTGTTGCGCATCCCCGGCAAAATTCCACGGGTCAACAGAAAGGCGGTTGTCAGATTCCGAGCAATTGAAAGATTCCAGCTATCGACACTCATGTCCGCCAGATCGGCAAAAGGCTCGGGATGACCCTGGGCGGCCATGCCGGCATTGTTCACAAGAATATCGATTCGTCCCCATACCGATTCTGCCCAAGTGGTAAGTTCAAGGACTTGATCCTCTTCACTCAAGTCCGCCGCACGCCCTTGCGCTTCAAATCCTGCGGCACGTAACTCCTCAACCCGATCATGAATGCGAGCGCTGCTGCCTGTGATTATCAACTTAACGCCCAGGCTGCCCAGTCGCTTCGCAATCGCAATGCCAATGCCTCGTTCACTACCGGCTCCGCTGACAAGCGCTACCTGACCAGTCCAGTCCGCAATCATCGCGCTTGCTCCTATCGTCCGGGGTTAGCCCCTGAATCCATGGAAACTGAGGGGAAAGAGATACTCAACATACAACTCACACCTGGCGCTGCAGGTGGATATCCGGGGATACAGGCGCTGATCCTGTTGGTAAGTACTGCATCCTCATAGAAGATCCAGGCTGAATCATAGACGCGTTAGGCACGGAGGGACGCATACCTCCAGCAAGCATCGGAACCGAGGATAGGCGATGGTTCGGAGCATGGCAGGAAACAGGCGGTGATTGGGTGCTAAATGCCCTCGCAGAGTGCTGATACCAGGCGTAGGATCGACACGATGACTGCTAATCACGCGTGGTTGGAAGGTTACTTCCAACCGATCTGCATTCACGCGCAAACGCAAGACATATACCGCCGCACTGTAAGGCCGCGCGCCCCTTCGCAGTACAAGGGCCGTGTTCTCACAACAACAAAAGCGAGGTGAAAGCATGTCTGGTAATCGTGGTGTCGTGTATCTCGGCGCAGGCAAGGTCGAGGTGCAGACCATCCCCTATCCGAAAATGGAAGACCCGCGCGGCAAGCGCATCGACCATGGCGTGATCCTGCGCGTGGTTTCGACCAATATCTGCGGCTCCGACCAGCATATGGTGCGTGGCCGGACCACGGCCCAGGTCGGGCTGGTGCTTGGCCATGAGATCACCGGCGAGGTGATCGAGAGGGGCCGTGACGTGGAAAACGTGCAGATCGGTGACCTGGTCTCGGTGCCGTTCAATGTCGCCTGCGGCCGTTGTCGCAGTTGCAAGGAACAGCACACCGGCGTCTGCCTGACGGTCAACCCGGCGCGCCCCGGCGGTGCCTATGGCTATGTGGACATGGGCGACTGGGTTGGCGGCCAGGCCGAATACGTGCTGGTGCCGTATGCCGACTTCAACCTGCTGAAGCTGCCCGACCGCGACAAGGCCATGGAGAAAATCCGCGACCTGACCTGCCTCTCCGATATCCTGCCGACCGGCTACCACGGCGCGGTGACCGCCGGTGTCGGCCCTGGCAGCACGGTGTATATCGCCGGTGCCGGTCCGGTCGGACTGGCTGCTGCCGCCTCCGCCCGTCTGCTTGGTGCGGCGGTGGTGATCGTCGGCGACGTCAATCCGCTGCGTCTGGCGCATGCCAAGGCCCAGGGCTTCGAGATCGCCGACCTGACCCAGGACACTCCGCTGTACGAGCAAATCGCTAACCTGCTCGGTGAGCCGGAAGTCGATTGTGCGGTCGATGCGGTCGGCTTCGAAGCCCGTGGCCACGGCCATGACGGCGCGCAGCACGAGGCCCCGGCCGATGTGCTCAACGCGCTGATGGGCGTGGTGCGGGTCGCCGGCAATATCGGTATCCCCGGTCTGTATGTCACCGAAGACCCGGGCGCGGTCAACAAAGCCGCCAAGCATGGCAGCCTGAACATCCGTTTCGGCCTCGGCTGGGCCAAGTCCCACAGCTTCCACACCGGCCAGACCCCGACGATGAAGTACAACCGTCAGCTGATGCAGGCGATCATGTGGGACCGGATCAACATTGCCGAGGTCGTCGGCGTGCAGGTAATCAGCCTGGACGACGCGCCGCGCGGTTACCACGAGTTCGATGCCGGGGTGCCGAAAAAATTCGTCATGGATCCGCACAAGCTGTTTAGCGCCGCCTAAGGAGCAGGTTGGGAAAAGGGCAGCTTTGAGCTGCCCTTTTTTATGGCCGTGTTCCGTCCTGAATAAGGTTTACACCTTCTGACCCATTCTCAGGAGGGAGTAATGAACGCGGGAGAAAGGCGCAGTCAGCGTGATTACACGCTGACCTTTAAATTGTCGGTCGTCGATCAGGTCGAAAAAGGCGAGTTGAGTTATAA